>JBILLF010000132.1:0-3481 GCA_044376225.1 Patescibacteria group bacterium
GTGACAACGGCCGGTTCGTACGGTAGTGCAACACAGGTCCCAGCCATCACGGTTGATGCCAAGGGACGTATCACGGCGGTCACCGCCACAACGATCACTGGCGTGCCTCCGACAGGTACTGCTGGTGGTGATCTAACGGGTACGTATCCGAATCCGACGATTGCCACGTTGGCCGTGACAACCTCCAAGATCGCTGATGGTGGTGTGGCAACTGCTAAACTTGCTGATAATGCTGTAACGACGGCCAAGATCACGGATGGAAATGTTACGGCATCGAAGCTGGCCAATACGCTCGTTAACGCCGGCTCGTATGGATCGGCAACTCAGGTGGCAACATTCACTGTCGATGCTCAGGGTCGACTCACGGCCGCCGGAAACGTCACGATCTCCGGTGCCGCTCCAAGCGGTGCTGCCGGCGGAGATCTCACCGGGAGCTATCCCAATCCGTTGCTCGGCAATAATGTTGTGAAGACCGAGAACATCGTGAACGGCACAATCACTGGTAGTGACATTGCAACGAACACAGTGACGGGGTCAAACATTCTAGACGGTACTATTGCGACAGTTGAGCTTGCGGATGGCGCTGTGACCAATGCCAAGCTTGCCGACGCCTCAGTATCGACTGTGAAGCTTGTTGATGCATCGGTCACTGGCGCAAAGCTCGAAAACGTCATCACCGCTGGTACCTTCGGTACAGCGACGACAGTTCCGACGATCACCGTCGATGCAAAGGGCCGTGTAACAGCCGTCACCAATACCACGATCACCGGCGCAGCGCCAACAGGTGCAGCAGGGGGCGACCTTGCTGCGACATATCCGAATCCGACGATCGCCGCAGGTGCTGGTAGCAACATTATGACAGCGCTCAACAATGCTGCAACCACCGGAACGCTTGCAATCAATCGCGGTGGTACCGGTGCCGCTACGGCTACTGCGGCTCTGAACAACCTGCTGCCTGCCCAGGCTGGCAAGAATGGTAAGGCCCTTGTTACTGACGGCACCAACGCAACGTGGACCGATGTGTCGTCGGCCAGTACGACCGTGCAATACAACGTTACGGCAGCGCAGTCCACGGCTGACGCTCGTGGCAATTTCCTCTTCAATGTGGGCTACGATGCCGGTGCAACCGGAACAGTGGCCTCCGGAGCCAAGATCACATCGACGTCCGGAGGTGGTGGTAACTATGATGCAACAGCACTGACGGTTGAAGCAACAGCCGCAGGAACCGGAACGGCATGGGGTGTGAAATCAACGGGAAGCATGAGTGTTGATGCCTCAAGCTACTATGCCATTGGAACAACGCCTGCACTTCGGAATAGGAACAACGGCACGTTCGTTGGTGGTGCAGGAAGTCTCACAAGCACTGGTGCCGATAACGTTATGGTCGGGTCTGGGGTAGCCCCCTTGCTCAGCAGTGGCGCGCAGAACACGATCGTTGGACGCAATGCGGGAGTATCACTCACTGGTACGAGCCGCAATGTGATGGTGGGTTTTGAGGCTGGCAATGCATCGACCGGTAGTGATGGCGTCTTCGTCGGTACGGGCGCTGGACGTGTCTCGGCGGCATCGTCGGAGTTGACCTTTGTGGGTGCCTCGGCAGGACGTTTGAATGCGTCAGGATCGCAGAATGTTGCCGTTGGATTTGAGTCGGGATACACGAACTCGATTGGTGCCCGCAATACGTCGGTCGGACATCGCGCCGGATACTATGTGACGTCTTCCGATAACACGACACTCGGCTTCGAAGCTGGTTCCGGAATACAGTCTGGAGCAGGAAACGTTGCCATCGGTAGTAAGTCTGGCGGCAACCGACTGTCACCGGCAACGGCCGCTCTCGATGACAACACAATGGTCGGCTTTGAGTCGGGTGCAGCGCTTGTCAGCGGAACGGCAAACACCTTCTTCGGTAGTGGTGCCGGTAAGAGCGCATCAAACACCAACGACAATACGTTCATCGGTCGAAGCGCAGGTCAGGCCACAACGGATGGTTTCGCGAACACCTACATTGGCATGGAGTCAGGTAAGAACGCTACTTCTGGCGATTACAACACCTTCCTGGGGTATCAGAGCGGCTCTGGCACAAATGCGGCAACTGCTAACTACAACACATTTGTTGGCTATAAGGCCGGAACGTCCGTGGCCAATGCCTCGGGTGTAACGCTTCTCGGTGATAACGCAACAGCTTCGTCCGGACTCACCAACGCAACCGCCATCGGTTCGGGGGCGAACGTCACGGCCAGTAACGCATTGGTTCTGGGTAACGGCGTTAACGTTGGTATCGGCACGACGGCACCGTCCACAAAGCTGGATGTGCGGGGGACATCGCGATTCGGTAACAACGGCAATACGATCACGAACATCATCAAGCGCACCGCAGCCGTGAACATCGGCAATGTTGCCGCCAATGCCGGGCTGACGGTAACGATTCCGTTTGCCAATGCAGCGGTAGGACAGTCGGTGATGATTAGCCCGATTGCCGATCTTAATGATGGCCTCATCATCGCCTGGGCCCGTGCCGAGGCTGGCAATGTGGTGATTCGCGTTCAGAATGTGACCAACGCAGCGATCGATCCGGTTGAGCAGGACTTCTACATCACGGTGGTTGAGTAACACTGATGAAGCGCATCAGCCCTTTCATAGCGATTCTCGCTCTTGTCGCCGCCACGGCGTCGGCTCAGACGCTGCAGCGTTCCGTGATCAGCAACGGGGCTGTGCGTGCACGTGGCTCGGGTAACACGACCATGCAGGCCACACTCGGACAGGGTGTGATTGGGTACTCTGCCAGACCTTCGGGTGAGATCGGTAGCGGCTTCTGGTATCGTCCGGCCAAAGCTATAACGAAGGTGATTATCCCGAATTCGGAAGGGGAGATTGGCACAGTTGTAACGGTGCCGGTGATCCTTTCCATCTCGAAAAACATCCTGCGGGACGGACCCCGTGAGGTGCTCGTCAAGCTTCGCTACAATCGCACCGTGCTGGTTCACAAGGGCAGTCAGCCCGTGGTGTTCAACGGGGATGATGCGATCATGACGATAACAGCCACCGTGCGGGACTCGGTAGGAATCATCGCCGAGCTTCCGTTTCTTGTTGCCCTGGGTGCCGTTGAGAAGAGCCCCCTGGAGATCCTCTCTGTGGAATGGCCGCGTGGTGGATTCATTCGGACCTTCAACGAGGACGGTGAGTTTGCTGTGCTGGGACTCTGTCGAGAGGGCGACACGGTGCGGTTGATCAAACGCGGCACAGGCACCGGTATCATTGGTGTATCGCCCAACCCTATCGTCAGCGACGCCGTGGTGACCTTCAGTGCGGCCGAAGCCGGACCCTACAAGCTCATTCTTGTTGACGCCCTGGGCAGGCCCCATGCCGAGCTGGCCGACGCCGAGTTTAGTGTCGGACGTCACGAAATCCCGGTGCCGGCAGCATTCCTTCCGAGCGGTCAGTACTTCCTGGTGCT
Source organism: Patescibacteria group bacterium (assembly GCA_044376225.1). GTDB lineage: Bacteria > Bacteroidota > Ignavibacteria > Kapaibacteriales > Kapaibacteriaceae > UBA10438. The sequence continues at coordinate 3,455 of JBILLF010000132.1, forward strand.
GATGAACGGACGTCAGACCTATTCACG
>JBILLF010000062.1:0-12514 GCA_044376225.1 Patescibacteria group bacterium
CAAGGAAAATGGACTCTTTGTCCCGATCTCTCCTGTGCAACATCGTGACAGCGAGTATCCGGAATCAGGATTTCGTATGCTCCTTACCATGCAGGACGAGCACTTCTGGTACCGCGGTCGCCATCGCTTTATTCTGCAGACATTATTGGGGCACCTTCAAAACAAGAATCGCCGTCATTCAATGATCGATCTCGGAGGGGGCGTCGGCGGTTGGCTACGGTACCTAGGGGATCAGCATCTACCATGGCTCGGATCCATGGCTCTAGCCGACTCATCTGAGCTGGCTCTGGAGTTCGCAGATTCGGTCCTGCCGGCAGGAACGCAACGATATCAGGTAGACCTCATGGATCTTCGAATGTCCGGAGCGTGGGATGTTGCGTGCATGTTAGACGTCATTGAACACCTCCCGGACGATCTTGGAGCAATCAAACAGGCAGCAGAATCACTCAAGTCCGGCGGACTGCTTGTCGTTACAACGCCAGCATTTCCGCAGTTCTGGAGCTACAACGATGAGATTGCCCACCACATGCGTCGATACCGCCGCAAGGATTTTGTCAGATTGGCCAGCATGTCAGGTCTTACACTCATCGATGCCAGATACTTCATGTTCTTTCTGAGTCCGCTCTATATCGCCACGAGACTGCTCACGCGCGTCGATCGTATGACCGAAGAACAAAAGAGGCGTTTAGTTGATGATCAGCACCGTGTGCCATCCGGGCCCATCAACGCAGTTCTTACATCAATATTCGAGTTGGAATCACGTGTTGGCCATCGAGTGCCATTCCCCTGGGGGACGTCAATCTTAGGGGTATTTCAGAAATCATGATTGCCTTCGTGGAAAGCGCAGACAGTCAGGTACGTATTGAGTTAAAGCCAATGCAGATTGTAGCGTATACTTCCATGCATTCTTGGCCACTTAGACCGTCTCGAAGATCGACACTAAATCGCAAGACAAGTTCGTACTAGTGCGAAAGTGTGAAAGAACGGAGGTACTTTACGACATGAACATTCCTTTCAACGTCCCCTACCTCACTGGCAACGAAATGATCTACATCCAAGAAGCCGTCGCTCTTGGAAAGTTGTCAGGAAACGGCCATTTCACCCAAAAGTGTCAGAAGTTCTTTGAGGAGCGTTATGGCTTTGGCAAATGCCTTTTGACAACAAGTTGCACGGATGCTCTCGAAATGGCAGCGATCCTTGCGAACATTGGCCCTGGTGATGAGGTGATCGTTCCAAGTTTCACCTTCGTGTCAACGGCTCTTGCATTCGTCAGACAAGGTGCAACGATTGTGTTTGCCGACTCTGAGCCCATGACGCCCAACATCGATGTTGCGCGGATCGAGGAACTCGTTACCGCACGAACCAAAGCTATTGTTCCGGTTCATTATGCCGGGATCGCCTGTGACATGGACGCAATCATGGATATCGCGTCAAGACATAACCTCCTTGTCATCGAAGATGCGGCTCAGGCCATTGACTCATACCACGTCAGTCGGGATGGCACAAAACGAGCATTGGGTAGCATTGGGCATATGGCGGCATTCTCATTCCATGAGACAAAGAACATCATCGCCGGTGAAGGGGGCATGCTGGCGATCAACGATAAAGCGTTCTTTGAAAGGTCTGAGATTATATGGGAGAAAGGAACAGATCGGTCGAAGTTTTTCCGCGGAGAAATCGACAAATACGGCTGGGTTGACACTGGAAGTTCGTTTTTACCATCAGAAATCACGGCTGCGTTTCTTTGGGCACAGGTCGAATCGATCGATGATATTCAGAAGAAGAGAATGGCATTGTGGTGCCACTACATGGATTCCCTTTCTATCGTGGATCCCGAGAGTCACTACAAGCGAGCTCAAACACCGCCTTATGCCATCGGCAATGCGCACCTTTTCTACATCACTTGTCCAAGTGAATTCGAGCGTGGGCAGCTCATCCATACCCTACGCAGCCAGGGAATTCACGCTGTGTTCCATTATCTCTCCTTACACCAAAGCAGTTACTACAAGCAGACAGCCTCACCACCGTTTCTGCAGCATGCAGATCATTATAGTGCCCGACTGCTCCGTTTACCTCTTTACAATTCGATGTCATTCGAGCAAATCGACTTCGTTGTTAAGGTGATTTCATCGTGCCTAGCTACCGATTGAATTGGTAGTCGTTGATCTCCTTCAGGTACGTCCAAGAGGCCGGCTGCCTGCGGGCCCGTGAGCTTATGCGCTAGCATGCTTGCATTGCTCGGCATGACGTCTATGTTGTGCTCCAAATAGTTGGATGAATGGGAAGTCATCACAATGAATGTGGCTTTTCGGCCACGTTCACGTTTATGTGACTCCGCACGATCAATTAGTCCGATGCTATTTTAACTGTCTGGCGTCACCGGTAGAGCAACTTGCGTGCATGTTGCGAGCATAACGATTACCCGCCTGTACCCGTAATACTAAGAAGAGCTGCATAATCACTATCTTCTCTCGAGTGGACCTGCCGAATAATCGGACTCGATGCACATGTACCGCCATCCTGAACACTTTCGAGAGATTCCTGAAGTGGCCATTTCGTTGAGCACGGACGATAGATGCTGCTACAGCCGTCTCTCACACTTACAAGCATACTGGGTGCTGAATGCAGACTAACAAGCCAGTAGTTCTCCTCCTCGGCGGCGGGCACGGAGATATCCCAATGATCACAGCCGCACAAGAACTTGGCTACAGTGTCCTAACCACAGGGAATCAACCTGATAGCCTCGGACACAAGGTTTCAGATCATTATGAGTTTGGTGATTTCTCTGACCGCGATGCAATGCTTTCTCTGGCCCAGAAACACAGCGTCGTCGGTGTGATACCAAGTTGCAACGATTTCGCAGCAGTATCGGCTTCGTTTATCGCCGAGCAGATCGGACTCCCAGGTCATGACACACTGGACACAGCAGAATTGCTGCATCACAAGGATAAGTTTCGTGACTTTTGCGCACTAGAGAGCATCCCCTCACCTAAATCGGCTAGGTCATTTGACAGCGTTGTTGAAGCAGCATCATACATCGGCACTCTAAACGACAGAGTGATTGTCAAGCCGATTGATCTTACGGGTGGCAAAGGCGTGGCCGTTGTTGAACGTGGGGAGGATCCATTTGACGTTCTAACTAATGCGTACAAGATTTCCCGAGCTAAACGGATTGTAATCGAAGAGTTTGTTGAAGGCAGTCAACATGGGTATTCCGCATTGGTGGTTTCCGGAGAGGTAGTGTTTGGCTTCATGGACAATGAACATTACTTCGCAAATAGATACATGGTAGGTGCAGCATCATCCCCATCGGTGCTTGATGACAGCATTCGCGCCGAATTGGCGACCATTGTCGAGAACATTTCGAAATCACTCAGGCTCGTGGACGGAATCTTTCATGTTCAGTTTATCATGACGCAGAATGGTCCCCGTATCATTGAAGTTTGCAGAAGACCCCCCGGCGATCTCTACGTCAATCTTGTATCTCTCGCATGCGGCTTTGATTACCCAGAGTTGATAGTAAAGGGTTTTCTTGGTCAAAGAATTGATCGCCCTACAGTGTGTAACTACCCGAATCCTATTGTTCGTTACTGTGTGATGTCTGAAAAGGTTGGGGTGCTGCACGCTGTGTCGTATTCTGAAAACCTCAAGACGAGAATCATCAATCAACTGCAGCTATGGAAACCCGGCCAGATCGTCTCTGACCACCTAACAACCAAGTATGCCATTCTCTTTCTTGAACTCGATTCAGCCGAAAGTCTTTCTGAACAGGTGGAGCATGTAAGTGGTCATTACGATATTCACATGGAAGCAAGAGTCTAATGCTGTTAAAGGACAAAGTTGCCGTGGTGACTGGTGCCTCGCGCGGCATAGGAGAGGGCATTGCACGGTTATTCGCTGAACATGCTGCACATTTGGTCCTTGTTGGAAGGAGTGCCGATCGCCTTTCTGACCTCTCAAATCAGTTATTCGCCAGTTCTGGATGCGAGCCGCTCATTGTTGTCGCGGATCTTGCAGATACGGCTCAGTTAAGTGAGGTCGTGAACCGAAGCGTCAAGAGATACGGCCGAATTGACGTTCTGGTAAATAGCGCCGGATCAATTTCGAGAGAGCACTTTAGTGACTTCAGTATGGATGATTATCAATATCTGCTAAAAGTGAATCTTCACGCACCGATTTACCTTTCTCACCTCGCTCTGAATCAAATGAAGTCTGCTGGAGGTGGCAGCATTGTCAACGTGACATCGCAGATGTCTAGGATGCCGCATCCGAACGCTGCAATAGGGTATGAGGTTTCAAAGGCAGGTTTAACTGCTGCGACCCGTCACATTGCATATCACTATTCCCAGTTTAATATTCGGGCCAATTCAATCGCGCCAGGAAGCATTGAGACTGACATGCTCATGAGCATGAATCACGATATTCGCGATCAAATGAAGTCTCGGATACCAATTCAAAACTTTGGCACCCCCCGCGATGTCGCGAATGCCGCTCTGTTTCTAGCCTCACCACTGTCTCGCTACATTACCGGCGCCACGATTGATGTCAATGGTGGATCATGGATGGCATAGTATGAATAGCCTTGATTGGTCAACTTCGAGCTGGCGCAATTTCCCAGTTAGTCAGAAGGTCGATTGGCCCAATCTGAACCATACCGCCGGTGTCATGACTCAGCTGGCTAATCTACCAGCCCTAGTTTTCGCCGAAGAGACCCGATCATTGCAGAGGCATTTGAGTCAGGCGGCAGTTGGGGAGTCCTTCATTCTTCAATGTGGGGATTGTGCAGAAGATTTCGAACGATGCAATGGCCCACGCATCCATCGCCTACTTCGCGTTATTCTGCAGATGGCGACAGTATTGTCCTACGCTGGAGGCAAAAAGGTAGTAGGTGTCGGCAGAATGGCCGGACAGTATGCTAAGCCGCGGTCAAATACGTTTGAAATTATTGATGGGATTCCTATCCCCGTTTATCGCGGAGACATGATCAACGGCCCAGAGGCCACTGTAGATGCACGGACACCAAATCCCGATCGAATGCTACAAGCTTACTTTCGCTCTGTTGCAACATTGAATCTTGTTAGGGCATTTACAACCGGTGGTTACGCGTCTCTTGAGAACGTTCTCGAGTGGCACACTGCCAGCACATCTGCGATACCATTGAGTGATCAGTATTTGCCGCTCGCGAAGGAGATAGAGAGGGCGGTGCGGTTCTTAAAGGCTCAGGGAAGCGACAACGGCATGCGTGATCTACGGGAGTCCAGAGTTTATGCCTCCCACGAGGCTCTTCTGCTTGAGTATGAAGAAGCCCTCACTCGCGTAGATACACTTACTGGCGATTGGTATGACACGAGCGCGCACTTCCTATGGGTCGGTGAAAGAACGCGACAGCCAGAAGGTGCCCATGTAGAGTTCCTGCGCGGTGTGAACAATCCCCTCGGAATCAAGGTTGGTCCAGGTTTCTGCAACGATGATATTGCACGAGTGATCGACAAGCTCAATCCCAATAACACTGTTGGCCGAATATCTCTCATTACTCGTTTTGGAGCACCTCGTATCGGCGAGGAATTGCCTAAGCTGACACAGCTTGTAGAGAAAGAGGGGTTTAATGTGGTCTGGATATGCGATCCGATGCATGGGAACACCGTTTCTACTAACGACAATCGCAAGACTAGGCGTATGACCGACATGTTGTCTGAAATCAAGACGTTCTTTGATGTTCATGCTTGCGGCAAGACCCATGCAGGTGGGATTCATCTTGAGCTAACCGGCGAGGATGTCACGGAATGCCTGGGTGGTTCACAGAACATTGAAGAGGAGACGCTATTCGAGAATTATCAAACTCTATGCGACCCTCGTTTGAATGCAAACCAAAGTTTGGAACTTGCATTTGAAATCGCGTCGATATTGGAAGTGAAGAAGTGATGATTCCTCTCTCACGTATCACGATCTTAACTCAATTTGAAGTAAACACCTGGCTTAACAACCATGAAACAGATTGTTTAATCCTAATCGTCGACTCAGACGTTTGGAGTTTATACGAAGACGATTTCATGTTGACCGATATGGGAAAGACCTGCCTTGTATGGCGGGCGCTCCCAGGAGAGGACTCGAAGTCTCTTTCTCATTACACAGAATGTTGCGACTTTCTCCTATCCAATGGAATTCATCGAAACGCTCACGTGGTTGGGATTGGCGGAGGTGCAACAACCGACTTTGCTGGCTTTGTTGCATCTACGCTTCTTCGTGGTCTGAGCTGGACAGCCATACCCACAAGCTTGTTAGGTATGGTTGATGCTGCGATAGGTGGAAAAACTGCTCTTAATTCTATCAGTGGCAAGAATCTCATAGGTACGATTCACGTACCTACCCAGATACTCATCAACCCAAGTTATCTGAGCTCACTTTCAAGGACTGAGTACCTATCTGGGATGGGTGAAGTAGTAAAGTACTGTTTTCTATCACGGTCCATTTTTGATGCAGTTCACGCTAGAGAGCCTCTTGAGAGTATCATAGAGTTATGTGCACGGCACAAAGAGACTGTTGTTGAAAGAGACCTACACGATCGAGGCGGGCGCAGGTTCCTCAATCTTGGCCATACATTTGGCCATGCCTTCGAGCGTTGCTTTGGACTTAGTCATGGAATCGCTGTTACTCTTGGATTACAGCTGATAATCAATGAATTCGCCGCCAATTCGGAGTTAGTAGGCCGATACGCAGAGGTTGCAAAGGCATTAGGACTAGAACATACTGATGCGCTATACACAGCCTACATGAGTAAAATGAGTGCCGACGACGAAGCGAAGAGCCGGTTCTTCCAGTTTGTTTCGAAAGACAAGAAGAGAACTAGCAACACAGCGATCGACATTGTTCGCATTGAGTGCATCGGCGAACCCTTCGTGGAAAGTGTGGCTCTGTCTGAGCTGCTACATCATGTTTCGCAAAGGATCGAACTGTATCGAGTATAGTTGCCGACAATAGGAACCTAGGCTACCGCTCATTCAACAATGGTATATCGAAACACCAGTTTACGCCTTGATTTCATCTACACAACAAACAACATCGCTGGTGACATCAACACGTCAAGATATGTGTCGTTCGATTTCCCTACAGGCCTTCACTTACCTAGTCCGAAAGAACACCCTTAGAAGCAACAGTTTTGGGAGGCTTTGTCACCTGACCGGTGAGCGATGCACCGTACGAACAATGAAGGTCGGACGTTGCTTGACTTCTGTAAAGATTTTTCCTATGTAAATCCCGATCACACCCATAGACATGGTAGTAACACCACCGAGGAACCAGATAGATAGCATTAGCGTCGTATAGCCTGCCGGCGGCCTTGACAAAAACGCCCATTGTAGCAGAAGACGGATAATCAAGACAGAGGACGCAGCCATTATCAATGCGCCTATGCCGAACACCCAATAAAGTGGGCGATTCGAGAATGAGACAACAGAATTAACAAACAATCCAACCTTTCGACCGAATGAATAGGTTGAATTTGGTCGACTTCCCTTAGAAACAATCACGGGAACCTGGTTAAAACCTGCGAGGTACCATAGCCCCCCTATATTGAGCTCTCGTTCTCTATGCATCAATAAGGCATCGACGAACGTCCGAGTCATTAGCCTGGCAGTTGTCATATTTCTTGGAAGTCGAAGGCCGTTGAACAAATGAAGGTATCTCCAGTATAGTCCTCCTGATATCCGTTCAAACCACCCACCCTTTCGCTGCGCTTGAACGCCGTAGACTACATCACATTGCTCATGCTTCATCTTTTCGTCAAAGTCGAGGAGCCACTCTGGCCTTTCCTCGAGATCGACATCGATGAGAAAGACCTTCTCACCCGAGGCATGGTGTAGTCCTGCCATCATGGCATGGTGGTGGCCAAAGTTCCTCGACAGATCGACTATCACAAGGTTGGGCGTACTTCTGGCTAGCTCAAGCGCTACGTCCAAACTATCATCGGGGGAACCATCATTGACGAGAACAATCTCAAACGAATCACCGACGATCGCTCGAGCGGCATTGGTCGATCTCTCGACAAACTCTAGAACGAAAGTCGACGACTTGTAGAGCGTCGTGACGATTGAAAGCTTCATGCGAACTTGACCTCGGCAGCTGTTCGTTTGATCAACACTGTAGTCACACCAATTCTAACGCTTGCGCTCATGAGGCTTCCTCCCTGGAGCGAAGATACGGGGCCGAAGCCGACGACGGGTTTCAGGTTTCAGATTACCGGTGATCGACATTGACATAGTTGGCCAAATGCACCTTCCCTATCTATTCATACTCAGGGCTAAAGCCCTGGACAATTATGGGTGGGTTTCCATTTTCGCGGGAAGGACGTCATCACTCATCCGTATTCACCCACGTCAGGATGTCGGAATTGGACAGTGCTGCAATGCGGGCCATGAGGCTAAGGGGCGGGTCGGCTGCAAAGTGAATGAGATCATCCAGCTCTTGTTCAGAGATCCCGACCATGACAGCGAACTGGGCTTGCGTGAGCTTGTTGGCCTCCATGATCTGGCAGAGGCGACGGGAGAGGGAGAACTGCCAGTCTTGATAGATCCTCCTTTCCAGAGGCATCTGCGCGATAATCTCTTTGATATTTAGCATACAATGAACTCCGTGTTAAAATTCTAGTGAGTCACCATACCGACCGATCAATTCCGAACCAACGACAAGTATCTCACCGGTGTCAAGCCTTTCATTCAGCTTCTTGACGACTCGAGCAAGAGCCTCAGCTTCGTTGTTCGCACCACTGTTTGACTGAATCGGCTCATCCTTTACCTTCAGAAAGCCCGATCCGAGTACCAGTACTCTATTACTGCCATTGACGTACGAACATAATAATCTACTCGGATTGTAAACTGCCGGCGGAAGTTCAGCATGATTGTACATCGCAAACACTCCGTCGCGAACGACAGCATACATTGAACACCGACCTTCTATCCATGGTATAAGTCGGACTCGTGCTTCCATGAAGAACCTCGTAACGACGTGAATTCGTTGTAGGGGTTAGCCCCTAAGGTTCTTCGTGCGAGCAAAGGGAGGGAACGTGACGCGGCCTTAGGTCCCTCGTCATTCCCGTGTGATTCACGCGGATCGCACATTGCGTACCCCGGGCCAAGGCCCGGGGCTAATATTGATCGTCATGGTTCACCGTAACACGCGGATCGCACATCGCGTACCCCGGGCCAAGGCCCGGGGCTAATATCTATCGTCATGGGAACGAATTGTCACGTTCCGATCGATTCGTGCCTCTATGGCGGGAAATGGCACATTCGCGTTACACACTCTGCTATCATTTGGTGTTCGCCACCAAACACAGACGATCGATCATCGAACCGTCGATCGAGAAACGGGTATGGTCGATCCTCTGGGATGTCTGTGTGCGTCTTGGATATCACCCCTATGCCGTAGGTGGGGTCGAGGACCATGTTCACCTAGCCGTAGCAATTCCTCCCACCGTTTCATTGTCGGACGCGGTCGGTCAGATCAAGAATCTGTCAACACGAGAGATTCGCAGTGCGGTGCCATGTTCCAATGGATTCTCATGGCAGGCCGGCTACGGTCTGTTCACATTTGGTTACCGAGATCTCGATAAGGTCGTACGATACATTCGCGACCAACGTAAGCGCCATTCATGACGATCAATATTAGCCCCGGGCCTTGGCCCGGGGTACGCAATGTGCGATCCGCGTGTAACGTTGCACCATGACGATCAATATTAGCCCCGGGCCTTGGCCCGGGGTATGCAATGTGCGATCCGCGTGTAACGATGCACCATGACGATCAACATCAGCCCCGGGCCTTGGCCCGGGGTACGCAATGTGCGATCCGCGTGTAACGTTGCACCATGACGATCAATATTAACCCCGGGCCGAGGCCCGGGCTACGCGTAATCCAGTAATCCAGAACCTCAATACCACTCCTCTCTTCTATCCTTCATGATGTCATTGATGCTGTTGAAGGACTTTGAGCGCGTTTCCGAGGGGTCAATCTCGGCAATGACGACGGCGTCGTCTGTAGCGGATGCGTCTACCAGAACAGTGCCAGTGTAGGAGTAGATAGCGGTCTGGCCGTTGAAGCTGACGTCTTCTCCGGCATTGTGCTCGGCGCCGGTGCGGTTGGCAACAGCTAGGTAAACCTTGTTCTCGAAGGCCCGCACAGGCATGGCCATGCGCCAGACGTGGGTGACGAGGTTCGATGGACAGACGATCACATCGGCCCCCTTCAGGGCAAGGGTGCGGGCACTTTCGGGGAAGCGCCAGTCATAGCAGATCATCGTGCCGAGGTGACAGTCGAGATGCGGCACGTACGTGACAAAGAACCCCGTGTTGCCCGGCGAAAAGCCGAGCGTTTCCTTGTAGAAGAGGTGCGTCTTGCGATAGACGTGCGGCTTGTCCAGCCCCTTACCGGCGATGAAAGCAGAATTGTAGAATTCGGTACCATCGTGCTCGGCAAAGCCGCAGACCACGACCTTTCCAGCGTTGATGGCGGCGCTGATGATGCGCTGAACATGGAGACCATCAAGGGGCTCTGCAATCCGCGATACTTCGTCTGTACCAACATGGAAGTAGCCACTTGTAGCCAACTCCGGGAAGACGATCACGTCGGCATCAATGGATGCGATCTGGCTCACAATGCGGTTCGTGTTGGCAGTGAGATCTCCAAACACTGGAGCGAACTGGGAGCAGGCGATGCGCATCAGAATGAGAAGGAAAAGGCAACAAGCGGAGTTGAGCCATTCATGCCGATTCCAACTCCTCCGATCGAAGGCGTTCCGGGCTGACCCGGCAAAAAGGGCTCGGTAGCGTCAAACAACTCACTGCGCAGAAGATGCACGCCATAGGCTACACCCGCACCAACGGCGTAGCCGGCGAGCACATCCGTCAGGTAATGCACACCGAGGTTCATGCGCGCAAATCCCGTCCATAGCGTGTAGCCCACCGATGGGACGATGACGTACCAGTACGGGTAACACAAGCTCAAGGATGTGGCAAGCGCAGCGGCACCAGCCGAATGCCCGGAGGGAAACGACGATCCAAGCGGGTCGCCATCCGGATGACGATTCGTGATGAGTCCCGGAAATGCCTGATACGGTCGGTCTCGGTTGAAGGCGGCTTTGAGTACGAATACCGTTGCATAGGTGGCACCCATGGTGGCGCCGATCTGCACGCCCGATTCAGCGGCATGACGCTGCGACGCCCCCTCTTCAAACAGAAAGCTAGTGCCATACAGCAACGTCGGAATGCCAACGCTGAGTGGCAACAATGCATCGGAAACGGCAATCGAAGCCGACGTCAGACCGGGCGAGTCGATATGATTGAGGTCGTACACCAAACGTCCCTCAAAAGGGATCGGATCTTCCTCCTGCGCACGAAGCACCGCGGTTCCCACCGTAGTGCTCATTAGGGCAATAATGATCAGCAGTCGCGACATGATGCAAAAGTAGGAGGGGGCGTATCTTCGCCGACCATGAATGTTGCAATTGTTGGAGCTACGGGACTTGTTGGGCGGACGATGCTGCAGGTGCTCGCCGAGCGCGGCACGCAGATCGACCGTCTGGTCCTGGCTGCCTCAGCCTCCTCGGCCGGGTCAACGATCGACGTGCAGGGAAGCCCCCTGACCGTTGAGGAGCTGCGTGCGGAGACCTTTGACGGCATCGACTATGCCCTCTTTAGCGCCGGTGGATCGGTCAGCCGTCAGTGGGCACCCATTGCCGCGTCACGGGGCTGTGTGGTGATCGATAACTCAAGCGCCTGGCGCATGGACCCGAGCGTGCCGCTGGTGGTTCCGGAGGTGAACCCGGAAGATGCTCTTACGCATCGAGGAGTGATCGCCAATCCGAACTGCAGCACGATTCAGCTCGTGGTGGCCCTGAAGCCCCTTGCTGATGCCTTTGGATTACGTCGCGCGGTGGTGAGCACGTACCAGACGCCAAGTGGTGCCGGACAGAAAGGCATCGATCAGTTAGAGGCCGAACTTTCGGGTCGCGAGCCCGACACGCGTATCACGCCGCACAGACTCGCCGGCAACACGGTGTTCCATTCTGTCGAAGGCATCGACCAGGCATCCGAAGAAGAAACGAAGATCATGCGCGAAACGCGTCGTATTCTGCACAACGATGCCCTGCCCCTTGCCGTTACCTGCGTGCGCGTTCCCGTCATTGGCGGTCATGGCGAAGCAGTCGCCATTGAAACTGAACAACCATGCTCGCCCGACGAGGTACGCCGGATTCTCGCCTCGGCACCCGGCATTGTGGTGATGGACGACCCTGCCAATGGGCTCTACCCGATGACGTCAGCCTCGCACAACACGGATGCCGTGTATGTTGGGCGCGTCCGTCCCGACACGAGCGTCGACCATGGCGTGCTGCTCTGGATCGTTGCCGACAATCTTCGTAAAGGGGCGGCCACCAACGCCGTTCAGATTCTTGAACTACTCGAAGCCCATCGATGAATGCGTATGCAGTGATCATGGCCGGTGGATCCGGCGAACGGTTCTGGCC
>JBILLF010000133.1:0-3345 GCA_044376225.1 Patescibacteria group bacterium
ATCGTTGCCGACAATCTTCGTAAAGGGGCGGCCACCAACGCCGTTCAGATTCTTGAACTACTCGAAGCCCATCGATGAATGCGTATGCAGTGATCATGGCCGGTGGATCCGGCGAACGGTTCTGGCCGCTTTCCCGCGCAAAACGTCCGAAGCAATTGCTCGCGCTAACGTCGCAGCGGATGATGATCGAAGAGGCTATTGATCGTGTTGCGCCCATCATCCCACTTGAGCGGGTACTGATCATCACCAGCTCGGTGCTACAGCAGCCGATCATTGATGCATTGCCGCAGCTACCGCCAGAGAACGTAATCGCCGAACCCGCCAAGCGCAACACGGCTCCATGCCTGGCCCTTGCCTGCAGCGTGATCGAAGCGCGCGAAGGGGGCGATGCCCTGATGGCGGTGCTAACAGCGGACCACTTCATTGGTGACGTAGAGGCGTTCCGACACGATGTGCAGGTAGCGCTATCCTACGCGCAGGAGAACGATGCCCTGCTGACGCTGGGCATCCCCCCAACGAGACCCGAAACGGGCTATGGATACATCCGCATGACGTCGGCCGCAGCACCTTCCACCGTGGCGTCCGTTGCAGAGTTCAAAGAGAAGCCGTCGATCGATGTGGCTATGCAATACCTGCGCAGCGGCGAATACGTATGGAATAGCGGCATGTTCTTCTGGAGAACGCACGCACTGTCAACGACCATGCAGAGCGTACTGCCCGAAGTTGGATCATCCATTCCTGGCATGACGGCGGCCCTGCGCGACGCTGCGCGCGACGCTGCGCGGGACGCTGCGCGGGACGCTGCGCGGGACGCTGCGCGGGACGAACTTGATGCGTTGTTTGTGCAGCTGCCCGACATCTCTATTGATTACGGCGTTATGGAGCGTGCTAGCAACGTGTTCGTTGTGCCGGCATCGTTTCCATGGGATGATGTGGGCTCTTGGGACTCGCTAGACCGCATGCAGGAGCGGGATGCCCAAGGTAACGTCCTTCAGGGCGCGTCCACGGTCGTTGACACCAACAACAGCGTCATCGTCAACGCCCACGAAGGTTCACACATCGTCACTGGCGTTGGTCTTGATGATATCGTAGTTGTTGTTACCAACGACGCCACGATGGTCTGCGCCAAGGAGCGTGCGCAGGATGTAAAGCTCATCGTCAAGACCCTGCGCGAGCAAGGACGCAGTGATGTCCTCTGACCTCGTACTTGCAAGCGCGGCCGAGCGTATCAATGCGGCCTTTGACCTCGCAGAGGTGGAAGATGCTTTGCCCGAAGCACGCATGGAGCATTTGCGCCGACAGTTGATCGAACGCATCGTTGAACTCCTTAACCGTAACCCCGAAAAGCTGATGTCGATCCTCTATCGCATCGATGTCAGCGAGCCACGTGTGAATGAGATCATGAAGAAATCGTTTCCCACGGAGGTCCCTCTTCACCTGGCCGACCTCATCATCGAACGTCAGATCGCCAAAGCCCGTTCGCGCGCAGAGCATCGAGATTCTTCGTCGTAGAGCACCATGCTAAACGTTCTTACTAACATCTCGTCACTCGTTACGGTGCGTAGCAGCGGTGCTCTCACGCGCACTGGTGCGGAAATGCAGGACATCGGCGAGATTCGCAATGGGGCGCTCGTGCACGACGGGTCAACGATCCTGTGGGTAGGCCAGGCTTCTGCCCTGCCCCCTACCTATCTGGATGGGTCAACGGTCACAGACTGCACGGGCAAAACCGTCATGCCCGGCTTTGTGGACTCGCACACGCACATGGTGTTTGCCGGATCACGCGCGCACGAGTTTGCGCGCAGGCTGGCAGGAGCATCCTATGCGGAGATCGCGGCGGAAGGGGGCGGAATCCTCACCACGATGAAGGCCGTGCGCAATGCCAGTGTTGAGGAGCTCGCCAGTGTCGGTCGGAAGCTCGTCGAGTCGGCCGTGCGTCACGGCAGCACCACTATTGAGATCAAGAGCGGCTATGGACTCGACCTTGCCAGCGAGCTGCGACTGCTCGAAGCCGCCGGACGCCTCAAGCAAGAGGGCAATGCGCACATCCATGTGACCTTCCTCGGCGCACATGCCGTGCCCCCTGAATGGAAACACGATCCAGAAGGATACGTTGACCTCGTCATCAACGAAATGCTGCCGGCCGTTGCCGAACAGGGAATTGCCGAGTTCTGCGACGTCTTTACAGACAAGGGCTTCTTTACCCGAGAACAGAGCACGCGCATCCTCATGGCCGCGCGCGAGTATGGCCTAAAGCTAAAGGTCCACGCCGACGAGATCGCCCTTGTGGGCGCTTCCGGCATGGCAGCCGAGCTCGGCTGCATCAGTGCTGACCACCTCGAGCACAGCACCATCAATGAGATCCAACAATTGCGCGATGCCGGTGTTGTCTGTACGTTGCTACCCGGCACCGCCTACACACTCCGCCTACCATTCCCCGATGCCCGCATGATGATCGAACAAGGGGCTATCGTGGCACTTGCCACTGACTGCAACCCAGGCTCGTGCTTCACCGAGAACATGCAGACCATTCTTTCGCTGGCCTGCATCAACATGCGGATGAGCATCGAAGAGGCCATCACGGCCGCCACCATCAATGGCGCTGCCGCCCTGGGCATCTCTCACATCACTGGCTCACTTGAGGTCGGCAAACGCGCCGACGTGGTCATCTATGACGTCCCCAGCTACCACGATGTGGTGTATCATTTTGGAACGAACAAGGTGAATCAGGTGACAGGTTACAGGTTACAGGTTACAGGTGACAGGTGACACCATCATTCGCGCGTAAATAGCTTTCGAGCCTCCATCCGCTTGTGCAGGAACCTCACGATAACAACGTCTCCCGCGTCGGCAATCCGGTAGAAGATGATGTGTGATCCTGATGCGACCCCCATGATTCCCGGCAGGATGTCGTCGTATGCCTTGCCCTTATGTGGAGCAATTGTAAGATCAAGGCAAGCCTTGATGAGTAGACCGTAGTATCTGTCTGCTTGCTTTTCCGACCAAGTATCGTACGTGTATTCCCATATATTCGACAGGTCATCAACGGCTTTCTTCGAGAGAAAGTACCTAGGCATTTATCCTCTTATTCTTCTTCAGCGAGGAGAGATGTTGATCTGGATGAAAACCACTTGCAATACCGCTCTCGAGGCCTTCACTGATAGCCTGTTTCAGCTCGAGAAACCGGGCCTCTTCGGCTTCCAGCAGTCTAAGCCCCGCACGAATAACTTCGCTGGCATTGCTATAGCGGCCACACTTTATCGTGTGGGTAATGAATGACTCGAAATGCGGTCCGAGAGAGATCGATGTGTTTTTGCCCATATGTTCACCTCAGTCGTCAAAATA
>JBILLF010000134.1:0-3315 GCA_044376225.1 Patescibacteria group bacterium
CCTCATGGCTTGGCTATTGGTCGGACGTGACTGCGGGCCGGGCATCGAACGGCATTTGGTCGGGTCTGATGTCCACCCTCAACGCCGGCCCCTTCTCAGCACCCGTTGCTATCGGCATCTACGGCATCTTGGGGCTGTTGGTGCTAAGCGCATGGGGCATGGAGCGTCTTGTATGGCTCTCCCGCACTGCGGCGGCATCACGCACCATTCACAACCATGCCTTGGGCGGAGTCCTGGCTGCTCCCCTGCGTTTCTTCGACTCCACGCCCATGGGACGGATACTAAACCGTTTTGCTCGTGACATGGAAGGCGTCGATGATCACCTTTCGTGGAACATTGAGCAATCGTTTAAGTCGCTCACGCAAACCATCAGTTCGTTGATCCTGATCCTGAGCGTTCTGCCGTTGATCTTCTTCGTTATCATTCCGGTCTTCTGGCTCTACAACCGGCTGCAGCGAGACTACCGCAAGAGTGCCCGCGAAGCTAAGCGTCTCGAGTCCATCAGTCGGTCGTCGCGGTACTCGCATTTCAAGGAGCTGGTAACCGGCCTGGATGTGATCCATGGTTTTGCCCGCGAAAAGCACTTCATTGAAACACATCGTCAGATCCTGGCACGGTATCAGCGCGCCCATTGGTGCAGCATCATGCTCAATCGGTGGTTCTCCACGCGGGTGCCCCTTACGGGTGGACTCGTTGCGCTTGGGACCAGTGTGCTGATCATCATCGCTGCGTGGAACGGGGCGATCTCGGCCGGTATCGCCGGCCTTGTGATGACCTACGCCATCAGTTTCTGGGCCACGCTCAATTGGACCATTCGCGCCTTCAGTGAGGTCGAGTCGCGGATGACATCTGTCGAACGCCTTGAGACGTTTGCCAACCTGCCCAGTGAGCCCCCTACCACCAGCACACCAGTACTTGATCCCTCGGCACCGTGGCCGTTGAAGGGGGCTGTTCAGATCGATGACCTCCATGTGCGATATGCACCTCACCTGCCAATGGTCCTACACGGTGTGACCTTCACCGTCGAGCCGTCTACGAACGTCGGCATCATCGGTCGAACAGGATCCGGAAAATCGACGCTCTTCCAGACGCTTTTTCGATTCGTCGAACCGGAACGGGGACGGATTCTGATCGATGGCGTTAATATCACGTCCATTCCGCTCGAGCGTCTACGACGCAACATTGCCATCATTCCGCAGGACCCAACGCTCTTCATCGGCACGGTGCGGCTGAACCTGGACCGTTTCAACGAATGCTCGGATGCCGAGATCTGGGAGGCATTGCGTCGCGTCCAGCTTGCAGAGCTCATCCGCGAGTTACCGGGAGGACTTCATGCGCCAGTCGTTGAAGGGGGCGCAAACTTTTCCCAGGGTCAGCGCCAACTCCTCTGCATGGCTCGGGCCATCCTCATCAAGGCACGGGTGATCGTTTTGGACGAGGCCACGGCAAGTGTGGACATCGTTACCGATGCGCTTATTCAGCGAACGATACGCGAAGAGTTCCGTGATGTAACGGTGTTGACGATCGCGCACCGTTTAGACACCGTAGCCGACGCCGACATGATCGTTGAACTTTCGGCCGGCAGGGTGAGTAACGTTACCAGACGTTGACCTCGCGCTCGAGCGAAATACCGAAGCGCTCAAGTACACTCGACTGAATCGCCGAGGCCAGCGCGAGGATCTCGTCGCCCGATGCAGCGCCATGATTGACAAGCACAAGCGCCTGACGGTCGTGCACGCCGGCATCGCCACGGCGAGCCCCCTTCCACCCGCACTGATCGATGAGCCATGCGGCAGCAATCTTCACCCGTCCGTCCGACTGAGGATACATTGGCACGTCGGCATGAGCCGACCGGAGACGTTCAGCAACATCTGATGAAACGACAGGGTTTTTGAAGAACGAGCCTGAGTTGCCGATCACAGCAGGGTCGGGTAGCTTTCGACGTCGAACAGAAACAACGGCGTGCATGACGTCTGAGATCGTTGGCTCGATAACGCCCATTGCGGTGAGCTCTTCCGACACGTCCCGATACGATGCGTTGATCTTTGGAGATGTCGACAGACGATAGGTAACGGAGGTTATGATCATCCGATCGCGATACTCGTGCTTGAAGATGCTCTCGCGATACCCGAAGCGGCACTCTTCCGCGTTGAGCCTGACGATGCGCCGCGCTTGGCGGTCATAGCACTCGATCTCTTCGAAGATCGCCGCTTGCTCCACACCATAGGCTCCGATGTTCTGCATGGGTGCTGCGCCCACAGTACCGGGAATGAGGGCCATGTTCTCCATGCCGCCCCATCCCTGGGATACGGTCCACTCAACAACGTCATGCCAGACTTCTCCAGCGCCCAGGCGCACATGGACGACATCGCCATCTACGCAGGTACTGCGCTCTCGTATGCGCATGACGATGACCAGGCCATCGTTGTCCGATGTTGGGACAACATTGCTCCCACCGCCAAGGATGCGCACGGGTAGTGAGCGTTCCTCGGCCCATGCAAGAGCTACGATGAGCTCTTCTACTGAGTGGACATCGACGATGTTTGATGCCACGGCATGACAATGCATGGTCGTGAACTCGGCAAGGTCAACGGTATGTCGAAGTGCTTCCATATGTCGTTAGCGAACAACGGTGAACGGTCGAACGACAACGTCTGTGCCACACCTGATCACAGCATGGTATGCTCCTTGCGGAAGAGCCGACACATCGATGCTCGTACTGCTGCCGTTGGAGATCTGGCTCATCAAAATGCGACCCTGGCGTGTGACGAGGGTGATACGCGTTCCGTCCTTGATGGCGCGAACGGTCAAGGCCTCCGAGACTGGATTCGGGGCAAGGGTTACGTCCGATGATTCCTCTTCGACCGACGTTGGGGCAAGCTCCCAGTGAAGCGTTGTTCCCTTTGCAAACTGACGTGTGGATGTGAGCCGCAGACGGGATGTACCATTGGGATCGAAAGTTGCCTGTGACTGGAAAATGTCCGACGTCCCTACAGTGCGGACCACTTGATTATCGAGCACATCGTTACCACGAATTCCTACCTGAACATCCACCGGCTGTGGAATAGGGATCTCCGTGTCGTAAACCATATCAATGTCGCCCCCTTCATGGAGCTGCACCTGCATGGAGACGCGCCCGAGATCCTTTATGATCCCGAGATTCTCATCAAAGACCAGCAGCGTCATACTCCGCCATTCAACAACTACTGTGCGGTTCGGTGCAACACCTTCCACTGCCCAGCAGATCCTCGGACCATTCGGGGCGTTCGTGTCGAGAGTCATGTCATGACCAAGAGCGGCGATCACCAGATCGGC
>JBILLF010000001.1:0-114593 GCA_044376225.1 Patescibacteria group bacterium
CCCACACAGGCACCGTTGCCCTGGCTGTGGTGGTGATTGAATAGGTTACAGGTGACAGGTTACAGGTTACAGGTTTAAACCTGTCACCCGTAACCTGTCACCCGCAACCTGCAACCTGCAACCTGTAACCTGTAACCTGTAATGCTTCCTTCCCTCACACAACCCAACAAGCCCCTTACCTTAGGAATACTAGGTGGCGGGCAGCTAGCGAAGATGACTGCATCGGAGGCCTATCGCATGGGGCTGCGCGTGGCCATCATCGAACATGGCGAAGATTCGCCGGCTGGCGTGATGACCAAGCTGGAGTTTCCGGGGGGGTGGAAAGACTCCGAGGAGTTAGAGCGATTCATCCAGGCCTCGGATATCATCACGCTTGAGAACGAGTTTATTGACCCCGACATACTTGACGCGATCGCCGAGCGGCGACTCGTGTTTCCGTCGCCTCAGACCATGCGGCTGGTACAGGACAAATACACGCAGAAGCTGACGATGAAGGGGGCTGGTATTCCCACACCCGAGTTTGCCGAGATCACCACGAAGGAAGATCTTCATGCCTTCGGACGTCATCACGGCTATCCGTTTGTGGCCAAGACGCGAAAGTTTGGATACGATGGATACGGCAACGCGACGATCAAGCGCGAGACAGAGATCGATATGGTATGGCGCCGCTTCATGGAAGGCGAGGACCCACGTCCGCTGCTGGCCGAGTCGTTTGTAACGTTCACCAAGGAGTTAGCCGTGATGGTGGCGCGTAACAAGCGTGGCGAGATCGCGGTGTATCCATGCGTGCAGACCATTCAGCAGGGGCACATCTGCGTGACCGTGCTCGCTCCGGCCCCGATCGAGGAGCATCTTCAGCGAAGGGCGCAAGAGATTGCAATTGCCTGCGTCGAGGCGATCAACGGTGTGGGCGTCTTCGGTATCGAGATGTTTTTGACGGTGGCCGACGAGATCGTGTTCAACGAGATCGCCCCACGTCCGCACAACAGCGGGCACTATACCATCGAGGCGTGTCACACTTCACAGTTCGAAAACTGTATCCGCGCCGTTACCAACATGCCCCTTGGTTCAGCAGCTATGCGCGTTCCGGCTGCATGCATGATCAACCTGCTGGGCGAGCGAACAGGTAGTGGTGTTCCGGACAGCGTGATCGAGATGCTCAAGGTAGATGATGTGGCCTTGCATCTCTATGGCAAGAAAGACGTTCGCATGGGTCGCAAGATGGGTCACCTAACGTCCACTGGGTCCACAGTGGATGAAGCCTTCGCCCGCGCCAGTGCTGCCTTGAACAAGTTTGTTTGGTAGGGGGCGAGCCCCTTATCGCGAGTTCACCCGCAGTGTGATCACCACGGCGATGATGCTGATGATCGCGTTTCCTGACCACATGGCGACGGCCGGAGAGAGGAGTCCGCGGTCGGCCAGTTTTTCGCCGCCGATCATCGAGATCCAGTAGAGTACGTAGAAGCCCAGCGAGATCAGCGCTCCGCTGCCAAAGCTGCCGCCCTTGGAGAGGATTCCCATGGGGCAGCCTACAAAGACGAACAGCAGACAGGCGAACGGGATGGCGTACTTCTTGTAGATCTCCACCAGGTACTTGTTAGCTACGCTCAGCTCACTTGACCTTCGGAAGCTCTCGGATTCCAACATTGAGCGCGTAGAGAGAACAATCGCTCGTGCCCGATCGATCTGCTCGTTCCATGTGCTGCGGGCCGTGTCGGAAGGCATGGCACCGTGAAGGAGATACCTCGTGTGCAAGGCAAGGGATGAATCGAAGCGCTGGCTGGCCTGCCGAGCCTGTAGCTCAGAGCGGTCCACCACTTGACGCATATCGGCGATGCTCATCTCCCGATCTGACCTAGACGTGCCAGTGACGTCTGACGCCTGGTACATCATGTTCTCGGCCGGAAGCGTCATCTGGTATCCGGCAAAGCGGATCACTCTGTACTCGTTGGGATTGCGGACGCTTCGCTGGTGGATCTCCCCGTCGTGCAGCTGCACAATCAGTCGTGTCAGTGAGGGCGAGAACATCAGCCTGCCGGAGTCAGCCGAAATGACATTCTTTCGGTCATTGGTCGTGCGGTCATAGATCGTCAAACCGCGCATGCGACCGTTGGTGTCGATGTGACGCGCAAGCACCGTTACACCGTCGAGGTACGTACTGAACTGCCCTTCATCGACCGCAAAGGTTGGCTTGGTGCGCTCGATGTCGCGCATCATTGCCGACAGACGCACATTGGTTTCTGGCAGCACATTGTCCGTGTACCAGAAGACAAATCCCCAGAGCATGATGCCAGCGACGACAACAGGGATCATCATGCGTAGCAGCCCTACACCACTGGCCTTCATGACGGTCACTTCATGGGTGTTCGTAAGTGCCCCGAATGACATGATGGTGCTAAACAGTACACCGACGGGAATGGCCAGTACAACGATCCACGACAGGTTCAGTACCAAGAACATTGCGATGGTTGCCACATCAAGCCCCTTGCTTGCAAGCTGATCCACCCAGCGCATGACGTACTGCAGAAGAAACAGCACCATGATGATGGCGGTGCCGAAGAGAAAGGGGGCGGCATGAGTCCGCAGAATGTAGCGCGTAAGCAGCATCGGCGTTATCCGCGCTTGCGCTCACATTCGCGGATGAGAGCTTCGTAGTGGTCTTTGCGTTCTGGCTTGCGCGACATCAATGTCTTAAATGCCTCGATGGCGAGGTCGTATGACTCCTGCTGCATGTAAATCTGAGCAATAGTGTCAGTGACCATGATGGGCTGCGAGGCCGGCGTCGGCTGAACTGGCGTAGAAGCAGCATCGAGCTCACTCGGACGTGGAATCTTGGCCTCGGACAGTCGTGAGGCTAGTTCCTCAAGACTGACGGGTTTACGCACTGGTGCGGGGTCGGCTGCGCGCTGTGGACGTCGCACGCGGTGAAAACTGCGAAACGCTGGCGGGTCGGGCAGAACACCGATTCCGCGACGTCCTCGCGAGCGAAGTCCCTCCACACGAAGCGTTGTGAATTCTAATCCCGGAATCAGGCGAACGCTGCTACTGCGGATGATACGCGTCTCGTCGTCGATTGACAAAGACTCGAGAATGCGCAACACCTGGGAAGGGGGCTGAGGCACTTCCTCTGGAGCATCTGCACTGTCATTCTGAGCGTTTTCAACCTCCTCGGTCGCAACGAGATCGTTAGCGTCGTGGTAGATGACGACCGCATCGTGACTATCAGTGATTGAAACGAGAACCGGTTTGGTTTCGCTTTCGTGGTACTCTGCGAATGATACCTTGATGTGCGGAAACCTGACAGCAATGTCGCGAGCCATTGTGGCCGCGTCGTCAGTTCGTCCCAGCGCAGCATAGGCTTTGGCTAGCATCACGTACCCACCGGCGTATGTTGGGTAGCGCTCGATTCCTGCTGCCGACAGGCGGGCCGCTTCGATCGCACGGGAAGCGGCCAGGTGCTCGGCTGCTTGGAGCGCAAACTCGGGGCTGGGTGAGACGTCCATCAACGGTAGGTTGTTGCCGTTGCCGGTTAGTCGCGGTTGCCGAACAGGCGCAGCAGATACAGGAATAGATTGATGAAGTTCAGGTACAGCGACAGCGCACCGACGATGGCCCGCTTGTGTGCGAGACCTTCACCGGCATACATGACGATGGCCTGCTCCTTGATCCGACTCATGTCATAAGCCGTAAGACCCGTGAAGATCAGCACGCCAATCACAGAGATGGCGAAGTCGAGCGCAGAGCTGCCAATAAACCAATTGACCAGCGAGGCAAGGATTAGCCCGATAAGCCCCATGAACAGAAACGAGCCCATGCCTGAAAGGTCGCGCTTGGTGAAAAAACCGTAGGCGGCTGCTGCCCCATACATCCCAGCTGCGATGAGGAACACCTGAAAGATGCTGCCAAGTTCATAGACCATAAAGATTGCCGAAAGCGACAGGCCGTTAAGGATCGAATAGGCAATAAAGAGCCCAGCTGCTGTGCTCGGCTGCATCCGATCGACGCGGGCCGCCAGGAACCAGACCATGCCTACCGGAGCGAGAAGTACGACCCACATGAGCGGGGTGCCGAAGATGGCCCCGAGAAGCATCGGCGAGGTTGAAACCATAAATGCCGTGCCGGCTGTGAGCAACAGTCCGCCCACCATCCACGCATAGACGCGCTGGACGTAGGTGCGGATCGCATCGGCTGAAATGGCCTGCGAAAAGCTGTTCATGACGTTTTGAGACATAGGTCGTGAATCCTTAAAAAGAGGGTGCGCAGTTATGACGTACGCGTGACGACAAAATTAGCAAAGTCCACGAGGGCGCTCTTGTACGGGGATGGTTCGAAGGGGGCAAGCATCTCAATAGCCTCTCGGCTCAGCATATCGGCCTTGGTCTGGGCAGCGTCTATACCGCCATTCTGTTCCACGAAGCGTACCACGCGTCCGACGTCCTTCGTGCTGGCCCGCTTAGACTTAACGATGCTCAGGATGTTCTTGGCTTCCGACTTTTCGGCCCTTTGCATAGCGTAGAGAAGGGGTAGAGTCACCTTTCCTTCGCGGATGTCATTTCCGACTGGCTTGCCGAGAATGAACGTTCGGGATGTGTAATCCAGGACATCATCGCGGATTTGAAATGCCAGGCCCACGAGCTCCCCGAACTGCGTCAGGGCGTTGCGACGGTCGGCGTCGTCTGTGGAGCTTATCGCGCCCACAGCACAGCAGGTGGAGATCAGCGAGGCCGTCTTGTCGGAAATGATGCGGAAGTAGGTCTCTTCATCGATGGTCTTCTGACGGCTTTTCTGAATCTGCAGCAGCTCACCTTCGCTCATGCGTCGCACGGCGTCGCTCGTCACCCGCAGATAGTCAAACTCGCTATTGTTCACAGCGATCAGCAAGCCCCTTGACAGGAAGTAGTCACCGACCAGCACGGCTACCTTGTTCTTCCATACCGCATTGATCGAAGCAACTCCACGTCGCTCGTCCGCCTGATCGACAACGTCGTCGTGGACAAGCGTGGCAGTGTGCAGCAGCTCAACCATAGCCGCACCAATGTAGGAGCGCTCGTTGATTGATCCGCACGCGCCAGCGGCGAGGAACACGAGCACGGGGCGAACCCGCTTGCCGCGCTGTCGCATGATGTAGCGAACCACGGTATCCAGCAGGGCGGTCTGCGAGCGGACCTGCTCGCGCAGATACCCGTCGAAATGTTCAAGCTGCTCACGAACGGGGGCGCTGATGGACTCTATGGAGTGATTGATCATGTCGTTGGGGGGAGTTGAGCCGCCTTTGGATACGACACACGGGCGATGACGATGCTGATCTCGTAGAGGATCCACAAGGGGGCCGCAACCATCAACTGTGTGACCGGATCGGGTGACGGCGTGATGACGGCTGCCAGGACCAGGATAACAACAATGGCATGGCGTCGGTACTTCGTCATGCCGACGTGCGACACCATGCCCACACGTGCTAACACCCATGTGACCATTGGAAGTTCAAAAATCAGGCCCGACGCCAGGAGCATATTGACCAGAAAGCTGAAATAGCCCCCGATGGCGATGTTGTTCTCAATGTTCGGATTAGCAAAATCCGTCACGTAGCTCAGCATGCTGGGGATCAAGAAGTAGTATCCAAAGGCAACGCCAGACAGAAAACACATACTGGTTATGACTGTGATGCGCAGCGCCCACTTTCTCTCCGTCATATACAGACCCGGTGCAACGAACTTCCATGCCTGGTAGAGAATCCACGGAAATGCACCAATGATCCCACACAGAACTATGACCTTGAAGTACAGGAAGGTCTGGCCAAAGGGCTCGATGTTTTGCAGCTTCATCCGCGCGTCGATAGCCGGGCGCAGCAGGACAAGGTTCATGACGTCATCACCGAAGTACCCGATGATGCAGCATGCCACCAGAACTCCAGTAAGGGCGTGCATTAAACGCCGGCGGAGCTCGTCGAGATGATCCAGAAATCCCATCTCCGCCGCCGAATTGTTGTTGGCATCGGCCACGTGTTATCACCGAAATCTGTTGAACGTCAGAGGAAGTTGCGAAGATACGTAGGCCCGAGGCCCGGATTCTTGATGTTGATGTCTCCCAGTGGCTGAGTAGGTTGATTGGACGCGAAAACTCTTAGTAAAATATTGCGTTATGAACAAGCAAAAAAAGTTCACATGAACCGATTATTTCCCTTTGACGCATGTTATCCACACCTCATATTCGCAGCCCGACGTGGTTCAACGAGGGGTAACTGGCGCAGCAGCATAGAGGATCGCCAGTTGTCTGGGGCACGTACGGTTAGTTGTTTTACGGGGGATACGTAACAACAGCTTCTGCAATCGAAGGGATACTGACTAGTGAAAAACGACGACGCACTTAAACTTTTCTCCGCGGACCGTTCCTCGGGTTCGCAATCTCCTGTGTCCGGTAAGCCAGCTCGCGTTGCCAAGCCAGCCTCTGCCGATGCTGCAGGTCTGTGGAATCAGTGCCTCGCCATTGTTCGTGATAACGTCTCCGACCAGGTCTTCAAGACGTGGTTTGAGAAGATGAACCCCACGAAATGGGACGGTACGAATCTTACGCTCGAACTGCCAAGTCACTTCTTTTTTGAGTGGATTGAGCAGCACTACGCCAACCTTCTTCAGAAGACGGTCCAGCGCGTGCTTGGCTCCAAGGCTCGTATACAGTTTGAAGTCGTTGTTGACGAAGGTGCATCGGCTTCGGAGCAGCGCACGGTAAAGCTCCCTACGATGCGCGCCAATATCCAGCCGTCGCTTCCGTTTGCTGAGGCTCGTCCGCAAACGCAGACGCAGGTTCGAACAACGCACTTTCCTACGTACTTCAATCCCCGGTACACGTTTGAGAATTTCATTCGTGGGGAAAACAACCAACTGGCAACATCAGCAAGTATTGCTGTATCGGATAATCCGGGACGTACAAAGTTCAACCCTCTGGTGATTTACGGTCCGACAGGGCTTGGTAAAACTCACCTTGTGCAGGCGATCGGCAATCGCATCCTCCAGCGGAACCCTTCGGCGAAGGTCCTCTACACGAACTCTGAAAAGTTCACGATGGAGTACATCAACGCCATCCAAACGAATAAGGTACCGGACTTTACGAGTTTCTACCGAAGTGTGGACGTTCTGATCGTCGATGACATCCAGTTTCTGGGCGGCAAAGAGAAGACGCAGGACATGTTTTTCCACACCTTCAACGCGTTGCATCAGGAAGGCAAGCAGCTGATCCTTACTTCGGATAAGCAGCCAAAGGACCTGGCCGACTTGGACGAACGCCTGATTTCACGTTTTCAGTGGGGACTTACTACCGACATTCAGCCCCCTGACCTTGAGACGCGCATCGCGATCCTTCAGCAGAAGAGCATGGAAGAGGGAATGGACCTTCCGGGTGATGTGCTCGAATACGTCGGACGTCACGTCACTAGCAGTGTTCGCGAACTCGAAGGGTGTTTGATCTCGCTTCTGGCTAAGGTGTCGCTTGACAGCCGTGAGCTGACCATTGAACTTGCGAAGGAAGTCGTACGCGGCGTCTCGAATTCATTCGGTGCTCGCACGCTAACGATCGACGAGATCAAGAAAGAAGTCTCCGAGTACTACACGATCGAAGTGGCCCTGCTCTCAGCGAAGACCCGTAAGCACGAGATTGTGCTTGCCCGGCAGATGTGCATGTTCCTGGCCAAGCAACTCACACAGACATCGCTCAAGAGCATTGGCCTGCACTTTGGCGGCCGTGATCACACGACGGTGCTGCACTCGTGTCAGCAGATCCTGAACTACATCGACACGGACAAGAAGATCCGTCAGGATGTGGATGTGCTGAAGAAGCGGTTGCGAGGTTAAGCCCCTTTGACGATCATCTCAAATTCCTGCGGCGTCAACGGCAGAACACTCAGTCGTGCCTGACGCACGAGAGCCACGTTGTTCATTCCGGGCATGGCCTTGATCTGGGCCAGTGTGACAGGCGTTTTCAGGGGGCGAACAGGCTTAAGATCAACCACAACCCATGCGGGTTCATCGGTCGTTGGATCCGGATAAGCAGTCTTGACGACTTCAGCAATGCCGACGGCAGCCTTGACGTCGCTGGAGTGATAGAAGATCACCTGATCACCCTTCTCCATGGCCTGCATGTTGTTGCGCGCTTGGTAGTTGCGAACACCATCCCAAAACGTTCGCTTATCCTTGACGAACTGTTCCCAGGAATAGACCTCGGGCTCGGATTTTACAAGCCAGTATTGCATGGATGATCTCCGTTAGGGTTTACACCGGACCACAACGCTGAACACTGCCGGCTTTGAACTGCCGCTGTGGCTGATCGTATAAAGCACCGTGTTAACGCTGTCCGTGAAATGCTTCGCATTGATCTGCACAAAGATCTTCGCCGGTGTGGAGTCGAACATCAATGGACGCTGCACTGACGCTGATGCACATCCACAGGAGCCGCTCACGCCGGTCAGTCTGATCGAATCACCGTGATCGCTATAGAGCTTGATCATCGACTGTACGAATCCAGTGCTGTCGCGGTCAACGATCAGCGTGGGAGGATCAAAGCGGATTCCTCCGTGGGGGACGTGACCTCGCGAACTCACATAGGCCAGAGCCGCGAGTAGGATGACAAAAATTGGCACTGCAGAACGGACGTTGTGTCGTGTCATGGTAGCACAGAGTTATGAACCTAAGGCATCGATGATTTCGGTGACGTCGAACAAGCCAGTTCGGTGTTGCACCCATGAGGCGGCCAGCAAAGCCCCCTGCGCAAATCCTTGACGGTTCTTTGCAGAGTGGATGATCTCAATACTCTCGAACGCACTGTCGATAGTCACCACATGACGACCGATCACGTCACCAACACGCGACGAGGTCACGTGCAGAGCTGCCGGATCAATAGCTCCATGCTGGGTTTCTGTGGCCATGTGTGACTTGCGTGCAAGGGCCGCGAGAATGGTCTGCGCCGTTGTGATCGCCGTGCCGCTCGGACTGTCGCGCTTACGCCGATGATGCGTCTCATGGACAGAGACATCGAACCCCGGATGGCGGTCGATGAGCTCGGCAGCGCGCTGCACAAGACGAAGAAACAGGTGCGTGCCAATGTTAAAGTTCGATCCCCAGACGCATCCGATACCTGCATCTGTGACGATTGCACTGATGTCATCCATGTGGTCATACCATCCAGTCGTGCCGATCACGATCGGACGATGAAGTCTCGCAGCCGTTCGGACGTTGTCGATCACCGCGTCGGGCCATGAAAAATCGATCGCCACATCGAAGTTGGCGGATGCCACTTCGCTGAAGGGGCGATCCACATCACAGATCATCGAAACACTCATGCCAAGGGGCTCGGCGAGGCGCTCAACTTCGCGGCCCATCGCCCCATGACCAATGATTGCGATGCGTGTCATGCGGCCTCCGTCATTGGTGATAGCACGCCCTCGCGTAGCTCGTAGCGGGCGCTCCCTGGAATGATGTCCGCCAGGAGCGGATCAGACGTCGTGATCAGCAGGCCAAGTTCGCGCCGCGCTACTGTTGATAGGAAAACGTCAAACAGCACACGGAAAGACGATTCGTCCATGGTGGAAAACGGATCGTCAACAAGAACTGTCTCAACTGGCCCCATCAGCGCAGAGGCCACGACCGCTTGAAGGCGTTCTCCGGAGGAGAGTTCAGCCGGCATGGACGTGCGACGATGACTCAGGCCAACATCGGCTAGGAGCTCCAAGGCCATGCTCAGAGAAGACTCACGATCCATACCGCGCGCGGCTCCGGCTAGAAGCGTGTTGTCGAAGAGGTTGAGGTCTTGATGAAACACCGGAGCTGCGATGGTGCTGATGCGCTGACGCTGCGTCCTCAGACGTCGTGATGACATCGAAGCCTGAGACTCCCCGTCAATCAGGATCTCGCCAGATGCCGGCAGGACATGGCCAAGCACAAGGCTTTGTACCAGAGACTTTCCGGAAGCCGTGGGTCCAACGATGACGGCTGCTGAAGGGCCTTCAAGGCAAAGAGAAAACCCTGAAAGAAGGGTCCCACTTGCTGATCGGTAGCTGACGTCGACGAGCTCGATGCGCATGGCGCAAAGTTAGGGTGTTGCGCCGTTCTCCGGTGCGCTAGCAGGGGGCTCACCACTGCCCATAAGAACGGCGATTGGGCGTGTGGATTCCAAGCTCGCCAGTAGGGCCTTGGCAACAGCCATGATGGGGATAGAGAGAATCATACCGACGATGCCCCACATCCATCCCCAGAAGATGAGGGAGAACAGTACCACCACCGGGCTCAGATCAAGCCGGTCTCCCATGACCTTTGGCTCGATCGCATTACCGATGAGATTGTGAGCAACCGTTAGCACTGCCATCAGGAGGAGGACGCTGGGAACATCCTGCGTCTGCAGCAAGAATAATCCGGCCGGGATCAGCGTCGAAACGATCGATCCGATGTTCGGAATGTAATGGAACACAAACGCCAGAAGCCCGATCAAGGGGGCGAAGTCGACACCAAAGACAACTAGGATCGCCCACGTAACAATGCCATTGAGGATGTTGAATGCCGTCTTGACAAGCAGGTACTTCCGCACCTTGGTGTTCAGCGTGCGGAAGAGTGACAGAACCATCGTACCGCGTTGGTCGGGGAATGCCGAGCGCACCTTGGAGGGAAAGGCCTCATGTCCGGCGACCATGAAAAGCAGATATAGGAGCACCATCAACCCGTCGCTCAGGACTGTTACAACCGCGGACAGCTGCTGTGTGGCAAAGGTGGTCACATGCTGTGCCGATACCACGTCACCCCATGTCAGTGACTTGATCTTGGCGCGGCGCAGCAACGGTGAGATGCTCTCGCTGAACGAAGCCATCACGCGTTGTAGCTGCTGTGAGTAATAAGGTGCCCGTTCCTGGACGGCATCAACACCGGCAGTGATGATCAGCGAAGCGATCCACAGTGCCGATCCTGAAATGACTAGGACAATGAACAGGCAGATAGCCATTGGGACGCGTCGTGTACGCAGGCTCTGTACGACCGGCTTGAAGAGGATGGCCAGAAAGCCCGCCAGCACAAAGGGAATCAGGATACCGGCGAGATTCTTCAGAACGATGCCGGAGGCAATAACCGCAAGCAGAGCGGCAGAAAACCCCGTCACACGTGACCATGGTGTGTGCTGAACCATGGTGGCAATATAGGATGTTGGATGTGTCGCGAAAGCAGCGAGATGGTATTTTTGCCGTCCCTATTTCCCATCGGCACCCCACGGAGGCGTCATGCAGCGCGGACCTATATCACAGTTTATCGAGTCGAATTATCTGCACTTCAATGCGGCAGCTCTGGTAGATGCCGCCAAGGGCTACGAAACGCATCTGGCCGAAGGCGGCAAGATGATGGTCACCCTGGCCGGAGCCATGAGCACGGCGGAATTGGGAATCTCCCTAGCCGAGATGATCCGTCAAGACAAGGTGCAGATCATCTCTTGCACGGGTGCCAACCTCGAGGAAGACATCATGAACCTTGTGGCGCATTCGCACTACAAGCGTGTGCCCAACTACCGTGATCTTTCTCCGCAGGACGAGTGGTCACTGCTCGAAGGGGGCTTTAACCGCGTCACAGATACATGCATCCCGGAAGAAGAGGCGTTTCGTCGCATTCAGAAGCACATCTTCAAGCAGTGGAAGTCGGCGGAAGATGCCGGCGAGAGATACTTCCCACACGAGTACATGTACAAGATGTTGTTGAGCGGGGAGATGGAACAGTACTACGAGATCGACCCGAAGAATTCCTGGATGATAGCCGCTGCGGAGAAGAATCTGCCGATCGTTGTTCCTGGTTGGGAAGACTCGACGATGGGCAACATCTTCGCATCGTACTGCATCAAGGGCGAGCTTACGTCCACAACCATGAAGAGTGGTATCGACTATATGGTGTGGCTCACCGACTGGTACAGAAAGAACTCCGAAGGCAAAGGCGTGGGCTTCTTCCAGATCGGTGGCGGCATTGCAGGTGACTTCCCGATCTGCGTTGTGCCGATGATGTACCAAGATCTCGAGTGGCACGATGTGCCGTTCTGGTCATACTTCTGCCAGATTTCGGACAGCACCACATCCTATGGATCATATTCGGGTGCTGTCCCGAACGAAAAGATCACATGGGGCAAGCTCGACATTACTACGCCGAAGTTCATCATTGAGTCGGATGCAACGATCGTTGCACCGCTGATCTTCGCCTGGCTGCTCGGCCAGTGATGGCGGGGGGGCTGATGAGCCCCTTTCCTGCGATTATCGAACGATCACTGCACGGGCGTTGTTCGTGGACTGCTGAAGGATATACATCCCCGTTGGCAGATCGCAAATCCGTTGCGATGTGGCAGACGTTGGTAGATACGCTACGCGCCGTCCTTGAGAAGTGTACACTGTCGCATCGGGCGTCCCTGGAGCAACCGTGATCGCATGCCCGTCACAGGTCCACCACAGAGTGCCTTGCGCATCATTGACCGATGCCGGATTGTCACCAAGGACCACATCCACGTAGATCGGCAGGTGATCTGAGGCGCAGAGCAAAGCAGCAGCCATTTCCGCGCTGACCTTCTGGTTGGGCGGATCGTTGATGGACTTGTTGAAACGAACAGTGCCATCGTTGCCAAAGGCTGTGTACGTGGACGTCAGAACACGAGGAGCGAGTTCCGAGCTGGGAAGGATAAAGTCGAAGCGATCATCAATGCCGCCATCGACGCCACCGCCGCAGCCGGAGATGATCGTTGCCCGTGTGCACTGGGTATAGTAGGAAGTGAAGGACGCGTCGTTCCTGCGCCAGTTCGTTCCCAACGGATCGATGAACCTTCGCGGTGCGGATGGCCCGATCAGGGCCTGCATGGACGATTCACCTGGACTGTAGACGTTAAAGTCACCGCAGATGAGCACCTTGGCGATAGTCGTCATCCGGGCGTTCATGGAGCTGACCTCGCGTAGTCTCTGCGCTTGATCAGATGACGATGATGAGGCTTTGAGGTGAAGGCCATAGACGACGATGGTGTCGTCGGGATCTCCCTTGTCATCAAGATGTTCAAGGGTCGCTTCGAAGATGTCGCGCAGCTCTGTCGGAATTCTTTTGGTGCCCAGCAGACGCAGTACTCGCTGGTTGTAGAGCACCGTGATCTCCGTATCCGGTCCGTCGTAGTAGGGCGTGGCCGCAAAAGGCTCATACGTCAGCACCTCGGAAACAAAGCGAGGTCCGACGGACGCGTCAGCTACTTCCGAGCAGACAACGATATCGGGTCGGATGCTATCAAGGATCCGCTTGAACTGCGGAATGCGTCCGCCCTCGTTACCCTGACTGAACTTGAGAAGATTATAGGAGCAGACGCGGACAGTGTCGGAGGCATGCGCCACGCAGGCCCCGGCGAGCCATACAGAAAGAATCAGGCCTCGGATCATTCCTGCAAGTTACCCACCGAATGCTGCTGGCGGTGCGGCTCAGTATTCCCCGCCGATGCGACGCTTGTTGAGCTTGTCTGAGACGAACCGTGGAAGCCTTGTCGGCACCACAATCTTTAGTGACGTGTCGGTGAGCGCCTCCATGAAGGCCACCAGATCCTGCGCGTCCTGCTGAGTCAGGTCAAGGCGATCAAACGGCAGCGTCTGATGCGGCAGATCAATCCCGATGCCTGCACCGCCCCCTCTGTGATAGAAGTCCACCACCTGACTGAGCGTAGTGTAGGACCCATTGTGGAAGTACGGCGACGTCAGCGCAACGTTGCGCAGCGTTGGAGTCTTAAATGAGCCGCGGTAGATGGGCGAGTTCTCGCGCATGATGCCGCCCGAGCGGCCCACGTCGGGGTCGGCAATGGCGTTTGCTGTGTCGGCCCGCAGCGGAACGCCGATCACTTCCGACTCCGACTCGAGAAAGGCCGGAGGAACATACCCGGCGTAGGTTGGTGGGAAGTGACACGTTGCACAGACTGCTTTGCCCATGAACAGATGAAAGCCGCGCCGCTGGGACGGGCTGATCGTCACATTCTCGCCACGCAGGTAGCGATCCATCGGTGAATTGAAACTGACAAGTGAAGTAAGGTAGGCCGCAAGAGCCAGAGAAACATTCGTTGCGTCGATGGCCGACGCACCCTTGGCACCAGTGACCTGCTCAAACAGTTGCACGTATTCATCAGATTGTCGGAGTCTGCCCACAACGTCCACCAGCGAGGAATGAAACTCCTGTTCGTCTGTGATCACGTGAGAGACAACATCGCTGATTCGCATCGCACGCAGGTCGTAAAAGAAACGGCGCGAAAACACCGCGTTCAGCACGGTCGGTGTGTTGCGTTTCAACGATCCCTGATGATCGATGGCCATGCCCTGTTTGAGTCCATCGGTGAAGGTCTTGTTCGGATCATGACAGGAAGCACAGGCACGCTGGTTGTTCGACGAGAGAACAGGATCGAAGAACAGCGTCCTTCCGAGATCGACAAGCGCCGGCGTGATACTCTTGTAGTGAAGTCCGCTGGATGATGCTGGCATCAGTGTATTGGAGGTGAACATGCTCTCTGCCGTCGGGTTCACGACGGGCTGGGCCGGACCTGCTTCGGTGGAAAGTTCGATCCCGAGAGACAGCTGCAGGCGCGCAACATCTCCGTAGAGTGGGTCGAGATACCGACGAATCAGTTCGACCTTGTCGATGACGCTGTCAGGCGTAAGCAATTCAGTCAGTGCTCCATCAATGTGCCGAAGAAGATCATCATGAACGGCAGTGATGTTCGAACGAACACAGTCACCGTGAAAGGTCATCATCAACGCGCGAATGGTCTGTAAGATGGGCCGCTGATCAAGCAGCGAAGGCTCAGTGCCGGGACGATCGAAGTTCGAAAGACCCATCATCGAGAGGCGCATAATGCCTGTGCGGGCCGATTCCAGGATAAGCCGGTCAGTCCACAATGTCGACCGCAGAAGAGCTCCGGCCGAGGCGATGTTCGACAGAAGATCGTCTGCCTCTTCGATCAGCGCAGTCTTATTGCCCAACACGGTATCGGCCGCCTGTCCGAGCATCTCATCGATGACCTGTAGTCCGTGCGGCTCGAGAACGTCAAGAAACTGTGATTTCGCATCAAGCTTGGGAAGGGGCGCACCGTTGAGAAACATCGACACCAATGAGGGATCAACGTGCTCGATAAGGGGCTCCATGGCTTTGTAGCTCAGCCGCAGTAGCTCGTAGGTTTCCATGAGCCCCTTGACCGAGTCGGCGTCCTCGATGCGTGCTGCATGATCACGAAACATTCTCGCCTGACGTTCGGCACGGCGGGTTACGTGTTCAATGATGGCTGCAGTGCTGCGCCTTCGATCATCGGCATCATAACGCACCTCATAGCCAATGAACATTGGCAATGTGGCCAGGATAACGGCAAACAAGAAGCGATTCATGGTGAGACCTGACGTATCGGTTGTGAGAAAGAAAAACGGGGACCGATGGCCTGCGCCATCGATCCCCGGATTGTAAAGCGATTCTAGTGCAGAGGGCCTATCGGGGACCGATCAGCGCTGGATAACGATCTGACGCGTTGTACCGTCAACGAAGCGAACGTAATACACACCTGATGCCAGGTCGGCGATGTCCATCGACGTTGCTTCGCGAACAACACGAACACGAGCTCCAGTTGCGTCGTACAGAGCGGCATCGGTTGCCTCGGAGAACTGCACTTGCGATGAAGTTGGGTTCGGGAAGACACGCACACCCGGCGCGTCAGGCGTTTCGCCGTCATTGTCGATGCTGCTCACGAGTTGCTTTAGACCGGTGATAGCAAACGTGAGTGAGTTCTTAGCTGCCGCATCGCTGATCGTCACGTTGTCCGGGTGCTGACTGTTCATGAGCACTACGTTGCCATCATCATAGGTGGCAAAGCCGGTGACTTCCGAACCGTACTGAGAGATCGCCAGACGGTAGAGATTGTCAATTGTTGGTGCCTTTGACATGTCCAGCAGCCATGCTTCACAGTTTGTACCGCGCATTCCCGTGTTCGGCATCCGTCCCCAGTTTACGCCATTGAGATCCTCTTCGATCACCATGAACGTCTTTCCATTCACGTAAAGGAAGCCAAGACCGTCAGGGTTCGAGAGGTGCTTTTCTGGGTACCTGCTCATCACAGAGTTTGCATCTGTTACGTATGGTCCACCTTCGATGTACGAGCGCACAGAGTTGTCCTTCGGATCCAGAACCAGTACGCGGCCGTAGTAATCCCAATGTGCAGAGCTATCTACCGACACACCTTGCTCCTTGGCACGATCGTACGTGTGCTTCGGAAGCGTCCAACCTTCGGCAAGAGCCGCCTTGTAGCGCGATCCTGGACGGTCGTTACCGGTCTCCGTGAAATAAATCTTACCATCGTTCTTGTTGATGGCACCCCACTCCAGACGCGTGAAACCAGTGATACCCTTGGTCTTGGCCCAATTGTGAGGGGCAACCATGATGTCCCAGTTTGTTGCCGGATCATTTGGAACTTCAACCCATGTGCCGGTGAAGGCATTAGCATCCTGCTTGTAGAAGTACAGCTTACCCTTTGTGAAGTCACCCGGTTGATCGGCGACGAACTTCGTCAGAAGTGACTTGCCAACTTCGCCGTCTTCGAACAGATAGACCGTCTTGTTGTCGTCCATGGTTACGCCCGACTCAAAGCCCTGACGTCCCCAGTTGTACTGCTTGCGAACGGCCTTGGCCGTCACTGGATCGATCTCTACCATCCAGTTTAGATTCTGCCAGCGCTGAATCTTCTTGCCATCAAGACCGGGGAAGCCCGAAGGCTGCATCTTGCCGATCTCGAAGTCTGACGTATCGCGGAAGCCCTTACCGTCGGCGAAGATCATCTTATTGGTGGTCTGATACCACTCTTCTGCCGTCCATACGCGGTTGCTCCAAGACATGCCGCCGCAGTTCATGCCGGTCTCGCCGACTGTGTTCTTGAAGTCGACGTTGAAGAACTTACCCGTGCGGCCATCGGCAAGCGTCTGCGTCAGCACTTCAACCGTGCCATCTGCCTTCTTGCCGAGCTTGAACATCGTCATGCCGCCACCGTCGCCAATCTTGTCATTGGACTCGATCATTTCGTGGTTGACAATTGCATAGCCGAGGGACTGACCTGTTGGGTCGGCTGCGTAACCGATATAGTCGTGCCACTGCTTGGCCACTGCCTTGCCATCCTTGGTCTCGACCGTGTCAACGGCTCCGACGAAGATGTTCTGATACTTCAGCGGTGATGGCGGAATCACAACACGTCCCTGTAGATACGGGATGATTGTGACTGGTTCGATGCGAACAGGAAAGTCCTGTGCGCTTGCTGCCGTAAAGGCCACGGCAGCAATGAGTAGAGCATAACGCAGGATCATGGTGATCTCCGGTGAATAATAAAACATGGATTTTCTGACATCGCCGCGCCGTGCAGAGGCGATGCGAACCTATCCATGCAGTTTCACCACACTGCAACCACCTTGTTAGCTTCTTGTTAACGAATCGTTGCCAAAGTTGCTGATCTTGTCAACGATCACCGCCCGCCCCTCTAGTGCCTGGCGAGCCCCTTGCAGATCCATCACGGTCACTACCACGGATTTACCGTTTGTGAGCCTGACCTCGATGCCTTGCTTGCCGTTCCAGACATAACCGGTCTTCTTTCCGAGATTCCAACGGTATCCCCATCCACCAAATTCTCCGAAGGGGCTCACCTTGCGGATCGTAACCAATTCGATATCGCTCCACCGGATGGTACGTTCGGAAAAGAGGTGGAACGGGGGCATACGCAGTCGGATGCCCGTATCGTTGATCCAGATCTTGAGTGTTGTCTGCCACAAGGCGATCATGACCGCGGAACTGACGAGTGCCCCACCGGCGGCTGGGAGGATCTCGAAGGGCTCTTGTCCATCAGAGTTGATGTAAAAGAGCCAGCTGATACCGAAGGTGACCACAGCCTGGATAATGATGACTGCGATGAAGAGGTATATGATCGCTCTCGGAGCTGATTGCCGTTCATAGAAGTCCATGGCGCAAATTTGCACAATGCTTACTACGCGCGACGTCGTGCGGTTCTGGGTCCCGCTGAGTCTGACCTGGCTTATGATGGCCATTGAGGGGCCGATCCTGACCTCCGTGATCGCACGGTTGCCCGACGATGAGTTGAACCTTGCCGCCTACGGCGTGGCGCTGGCACTGGCGATGCTGATTGAATCTCCTGTGATTCAGCTTTTGAGCACGTCCGTGGCGCTGGCCCGCGACCGGCGCTCGATGCATACGCTGCGGCGATTCACGCGTCGCGTCAATATCGGCGTCACAATCGGAATGATTGTCGTGACTCTGCCGTGGGTCTATGATGTTATTGCCAACGGCATTCTTCAACTACCGACCGAGGTGAGCGCCTTGATGCGCTCTGCCCTGATCGTCCTGATTCCATGGCCAGCAGCAATCGGCTACCGCCGGTTCTATCAGGGGTTGATGATTCGCAACGGCAAGACGCGCCTGGTGGCCTATGGCACAGTGGTGCGGCTTCTGACGATGATGGGCGCGGCGTGGGCACTGCTGACGTTCGGAACGCTCGACGGCGTAGTGATCGGTGCAGCAGGACTGACCGTTGGCGTGATCTGTGAGGCGATAGCCACGCGGATCATGTGCAGCGAGGTACTGAAGACGTACGAAGAGATGCCCGATAGTGATGTGGTGCTAACCAACGACGACATTCGGCAGTTCTGGATGCCCCTTGCCCTGACGTCGCTGATCGGCTTCATTGTCACGCCAATGCTAACGTTCTTCATGGTGCGAGCACCACTGACGCTCACATCACTGGCTGTGCTGCCGGTAGTGGATTCGCTCGTTTTCATCTTCCGCAGCTTCGGCTTTTCCTACCAAGAAGTTGGCGTTGCCCTCATTGGCGACCGGTTCCAGAATTATGAGGTCGTTCGCCGCGTGGGCGTTCGCATCGTGATCGTGACCACGGCACTTCTTGCCGTGATCGCCTCAACGCCCCTTCTCAATATGATCTATGTGAACATCTACGGACTTCGTCCGGACCTGGCCGAGTTTGCTCGCGTGCCAACCTATGTGCTGATGAGTCTGCCGTTCATCGCTGTGGCCTATTCACTTTATCGTTCGGCCCTTATCACGGCCCGTCAGAACGTGAAGGTCACGATCTCCACCATGTTGGAGGTAGGGGGCATTGCCGGCACCATGATCCTGTTGGTAGGAGTAACCAACCTCAATGGTGCACTTGCCGCCGCACTGTCCATGGCTGCCGGACGTAGCTTCTCAACGCTCTACCTGCGCTGGAATGCCCGCCGGCTTGCAGCTGCCATGAAATAGTCCGCAAACCAGATTCGCCGTGGCGATCTGTAAAGGCGTGGTTGAGGTAGGGCAGTTGGGTATCTTTGCTGCCTATGGAACCGTTGCTCGAAGTCCGCAATCTTGTCACGGAGTTCCGGTCAGACGTTTATAACGTGAAGGCCGTGAACGATGTGTCGTTCACTGTGCATAGGGGGCGTACTCTCGGCATCGTGGGCGAATCCGGCTCCGGCAAGTCCGTGACGAGCCTTAGCGCAATGCGCCTGATCCCGAATCCACCCGGACGCATCACCGGCGGTGAGATCATCTTCCACGAGTCTGACGGAACTGCCACCGACCTGCTGAAGATCACTGAAGAAAGGATGCGCTCGTATCGCGGTAACCGGCTCGCGATGATCTTCCAGGAACCGATGACATCGCTCAACCCGGTGTTCACCTGTGGCGATCAGATCATCGAGGCCATCAAGCTGCATCAAAAGGTCTCCACCGAGGATGCCCGCGCACGTACCCTGCATCTGCTCAACGAGGTCAAGTTGCCACGTCCAGAGCAGATGATGACGTCCTATCCGCACCAGCTCTCGGGCGGACAGAAACAGCGCGTGATGATCGCCATGGCGATGTCGTGCAATCCAGACCTGCTGATCGCCGACGAGCCGACGACGGCTCTTGACGTGACGGTGCAGGCAACGATCCTTGATCTTATGCGGCAGCTCCAACGGGAGCACAACATGGCCATGATGTTCATTACACACGACCTAGGTGTGATCGCAGAGATCGCCGATGACGTGATCGTGATGTATAAAGGCCGAATCGTTGAACAGGGTCCGGTGATGCAGATCTTCGAAGACCCGCAACACCCGTACACCAAGGGGCTCCTTGCATGCCGTCCGCGTCTGGATCGCAAGCTCAAGGTCCTACCGACGGTGCGCGACTTCATGGAAGAGTCCGAAAGCGGTGTCATCACGGCCCGAACGCGCGAGACCGTGGATGAACGCATCGACGAAGTGTCGTTCTCTGCCGATGAGATCGCCTCACGCAATGCGCGGCTTGCTACAGAAGCCCCTTTGCTCGACGTCAAGAATCTCGAAGTTCATTTTCCGATCAAGTCCGGCTTCTTCGGCCGCACAAGTGGCGTGGTCAAAGCCGTGGATGACATCACGTTCAACGTCAAGCCGGGCGAAACTCTCGGCCTTGTGGGTGAATCTGGCTGCGGTAAAACCACGACCGGACGCGCCGTACTTCGCCTTGTAGAGCCAACCAGTGGAAGCGTCATGTTCGACGGCAAGGACGTGCGTGCTCTTGGTGCGAACGAGCTCAAGAAGATGCGTCGGGACTTCCAGATCATCTTTCAGGATCCATACTCATCACTCAACCCACGTCTGAGCGTTGGCAGTGCCATCATGGAGGTGCTGACGGTACACGGGATTGGTGACAACGAGAAGGAGCGTAAAGAGCACGTTATGTACCTGCTCGACAAGGTCAACCTTCTGCCGCGGCACTTCTCGAATTACCCTCACGAATTCTCCGGCGGCCAGCGCCAGCGGATCTGTATCGCCCGCGCTTTGGCTCTGAAGCCGAAGCTGCTCATCTGCGATGAAAGCGTCAGTGCACTCGACGTATCGGTGCAGGCTCAGGTGCTGAATCTACTCGTGTCACTGCGCGACGAGTTCAAACTGACCTACATTTTCATCTCGCACGATCTGAGCGTCGTCAAGTTTATCAGCGATCGCATTGCCGTTATGAATGCCGGTAAGATCGTGGAGATGAACACCTCGAACGAGCTCTATGAAGCCCCATCGGATGCCTATACCCGTAAGCTCATTGATGCAATTCCTACCGGAACACTGGATGTGATCCGCTCAAGGATGTCCGGACCAGCCAGCGCATGATCGAGCTTCGGAACATCAAAAAGTCGTTCGGCAGTAAGACCGTTCTCAATGGAGTCAGCTGTGCTGTTCCAACGGGTCAGACCACATGTATTATCGGTCGTTCAGGATGTGGCAAGAGCGTTCTGCTGAAGCATATCGTCGGAATGCTGAAAGCTGATTCCGGGTCAGTTCATATCGACGGACGTGACGTTACTACCCTGACAAATCAGGAACTCTTTGACATGCGGCGCAGCATCGGCTATGTCTTTCAGGGGGCTGCCCTGTTCGACTCGCTGAATGTCTATGAGAACGTCGTCATTAGCCTTGTCGAGCATGGCGTAACGGATCGCGCACATCTTGATGCCGAGGCGCGTCGTGTTCTCAGTGCTGTGGGCCTGCTGCCACCTCTGGACGGCAACGGCAGCGCAGAGTATGAACGCGAATTTTCCATCCTGTCCACCAAGAAGCCTAGCGATCTCTCCGGCGGTATGCGCAAGCGCGTAGGTGTTGCCCGTGCACTGGTGGGACAGCCCAAGTACATTTTCTACGACGAGCCAACCACGGGTCTTGATCCGGTCACATCCCAGCAGATCGACGATCTCCTTCATGACCTTGCTGGTAAATACAGCGTCACATCGGTTGTGATCACGCACGATATGTTCAGCGTCTATAACATCGCTGA
Source organism: Patescibacteria group bacterium (assembly GCA_044376225.1). Classification (GTDB taxonomy): domain Bacteria; phylum Bacteroidota; class Ignavibacteria; order Kapaibacteriales; family Kapaibacteriaceae; genus UBA10438. The sequence goes on from JBILLF010000001.1 coordinate 21,831, forward strand.
TCATGTCATCATGCTTCATGACGGACTGGTGCGTTTTACCGGCTCCGTTTCAGAGCTACAAGCATCATCCGATCCAGTCGTGGTTGAGTTTCTTGCCCGCTTTGTTCCATCGGTGTAACTCTTCGACCTGTTTCTGTGTTTCGCCGGAATGACGTCACCACACCATACCCGATTTAGCACTTCTGCCATTGCGTTCTGCACTGCTCTTCTTGTGTGGGTGCTCTGTGTTGTGAGCCTATCGGCCCAGGTGACCATAACGGGAGTGGTCATTCAGGGAGTCGGCTCGTTCATTGATGCACGGCAGTTCCCGCGGGTGACTGTGCGCTTTCGAGCTACACGCAACAATCAGCCCCTTACAACGCTTGTGGCCCAGGATGTCTATGTGCAGGAGAGTAACCGCTTTCTGCGTATCACGACGCTCACCAGCGATGGTAATGGGGTTTGGCGCGCAGAGTTTACTGCCTCGACGTTTTCACCGAAGATCAACGTGTTCCCAACGCAGCTCGATGGTGGAGCGTCGCTCTACGTCGTCTCGAACGGTGATGTCGGAATTCTACCTCTGACGTGGTCGGTCAACCCAGATCGCGGTGGTTCAGTGTTTATCTGCGATAGCAGCTTTAAGCGTGTTCCGCTGTTTCTCGATCTGGGCGATGTGGCTGTGGGCGCGGAGTCGCTTTCAAAGCTGAACCTGCGGACGTTCTCGTCAACACGCGATCGGAATGGCAACGAACGCCGGCTGTTCATTGATTCGCTCATCACATCCTCGTCGGACTTCGTCATCGTTTGGAAGCGGACCTATGGTTCGAAGCCTCCACCGGTGGAAGTTGATGTCGGTACGGATTATCGATTCGACTTGATCTTCAGGCCCACGCGGCCGGGTCCGGTGAGTGGTCTTCTGACGGTGGTGTTCGAAGGCGGACAGCGCTTCACCGTCATGCTGTTTGCTAACACGCCAACCTATAACCCATCGACGCTTCTGCAGCTGGTCAGTCCGAACGGTGGCGAGCGCCTGGCCCCATGTCAGCAGATCCCGATCCGATGGAAGGGGGCGATTCCGGGCTTCTCCTCGTTTGTGGAGTTCTCGACCAATAACGGTCGCTCGTGGGAGTTCATCGATTCGACACTTGACTCGTCGATCGTCTGGGACGTTCCGCAAAGTTATTCGGACAGTGTGCGCGTTCGGGTGTATCAGAAGCAGGGAGCGTCTGATGCCCGCTGGCTTTTTGGTGAGCGCGCGAAGGCGACCAATCTGGCGTTCTCAGCAGACGGCCGCTACGTCAGCGCCGTATACCAAAACGGTGTCGTCATCGAATGGGATGTTGTCACGTCCACCGAGCAGCAGCGCTATCAGATCAACGGAACAACGGATCCGGGTGTAAAGGTGTCGGTGCTGAGCTATGCAGGTTCTACTCGCGATCTACTGGCAGTGGTGAACCGACCTGCACCGGCACGCGACCAGATCGTGCGTCTCGACTCTGGCAGCGTCGACCCTATTGCTGTCGTGGAGGCAGACATCCCAGATGTCACCGAGGTCTGTGCCAATGATGCCGGCACGACCGTGTACGTGGCGGGTCCGCTAACGGCCAGCATCCGCGTTTTGAACGGGGCAAATCTCTCGTCGCGATCGACGATCATTCTCGACGCACCTGTTTCGGCAGTACGGTTTGTGGATAGTCTCATCAACGTAGCCTTGATTACCGGAGACGTCGTGCGTCTTTCGCCTGAAACGGGTGGCGAGATTGCCCGATATCAAACCGGCCTTTTGCGCATGGGAGCCCCTTTGATGCAGACGCTTTCGGTCTCGCGCTCGAACGGCCTGATCGCTCTTGCTGGCATCGCTGACGCTGGTAAGGGCAACTCACCACAGGAGCAGCGAACCTTCCTGTTCGACACCCGCACGTCAGCCCTTATCCGAGTGATCTACCGGGAAGGCTCAAACATCGTTGGCGTAACGATCAACCCGAGTGAGACGTTCGTTACGCTCGGCGCTCTCGGACAGCCGCAGATCCAGCAGTACGACGTTCTGCGCCGTCGCATACTTGGGGGAATCCCCGGCATGCCCGGACACAGCCTCCTGATGAATGACATCGAATACGGTCCCGATGGATCCACCCTCGCGTCCTGCTCGGATGACATACGCGAGAACATGCTGGTGCGTCGCATCATCAATCCGGAGACCGACGTCAGCGACGGTACGATCGCCATCATGCCCCCTGACATGTCCACGCCGACCATTTCGTTTGGTAGCAAACTCATCGGTACGCGCATTGATACCATTGTTGCCGGCGAGATCTGCAATCGTGGATCTGTTTCAGCCATCCTCAACTCAGGTCAGCTGCTCGATGCGTCGTGGGTGACGATGCCGGAACCATTTCGTGCCGACACAATCGCTCCCGGTGAATGTTTGCCGGTGCGCTTCCGTGCCGTTCCGCGGGATACGGGGCTTCTGACGGATACCTTCGAGCTGAAGTCGTGCGACCGAACGATCCGCATTCCGATTCAGATACGGTCAATCGATCGCGACCTTACAACCTTCGGAGACCTGACCGCCTTTGGTGATGTCTGCGTTGGCGACACGGCCCGCAGGACGTTTCTGGTTGTGCGTAACAATGATCCGGTGCCGGTGATCATCGATGGCATCTACATGCGCAAAGGGAGTTCCTCTCAGTTCCGTATTCGAGGCTACACCCCGGGTACGGCGCTTGCTCCGGGTGAAAGTCTACAGATAGAGGTGCTGTTCGTGCCGCGATTGCGCGGTCATGACACAGATGAGGTTGTGATCACCTATGCCGGACAGAACGTGCTCACGCGGTCTATCCGCGTCTCGGGGCGCGGTGCCGGGGATGAGATCTCCGTTTCGCATCCGACGCTGGCCTTCATACCCGAACGGCCTACACGAAATGTGGTGCTGTATAATCGATCGGCCACGCCCGCAACGCTGACCGAGGCAACACTCACGGTCGGTGCTCCATTCGTAACCGACATCACCGTGCCGAGCATCATTGCCCCTGGAGACTCGATCGTTTTCTCGGTGACGCATACCGGTGGTGCGATCAGTGGTAACGATGTTTTGTCCTTCCGATTCACACCGTGTGCCGCCATCACGCAGATGCGTCTTTCGGCCTATGCGGGCACGGCCGTTGTGCGCCCGCAAAGCGTCACGGTCGATCCCCGGCAGATCGTCCGCATACCGATCATTACTTCTGTCACCGAGAATGTCCGGTATGGCGGGATCCGCCCATTGGAGGCAATCATCACGATGGACGAGCATCATTTCCTTGCCCGCAGCATTGAAGTGGCAGGGGGCTCCGGGGAGATCCTTTCTCAGCAGGTTGCCGGCGGACGCCGTACGATCCGCTTCCGCGTAGAACGTTCATTCAACCGTCAGGACACGGCCATCTGGCTGATCGGGCCGGCCGGAATCGGTGAGCAGGATTCGTCAGTGATGGCCATGGACACAGCGTCGATCGGTTTCAGTAGTGTGGTCACGACCAGCTGGCAGTCGGCTCTGCTACGTATTGCCAACCCTGATCCGACGCGTCACCTCAGGTTCCCGTCGGGTCCTGTCATCGGCGGCGTGTATCCGAATCCTTCATCGGATGATGTCACGGTCCGTATTGATACCGACCGGCCGTCGTCTGCACGAGTTCGCATCATCGATCCTCATGGGGTGATCATGTCAGACAACCCGCTGGTCCTTGATAGCGGGAGCAAACTATTGCAGATAAACGTCCAGGAGTATCCAACGGGAGCGTATCGTGTCGTTCTTGATGCTGACGGATATGTTCTTACCTCGTCACTGATTGTGGTGCGATGAAACTATTGATGGTGATCGCGATAGGGTTCATTGTCGGGCTGGCGGCCACGCTGGCGCAGGCTGCCGATACGGCGCTAACGCGGTATGGATTCCAGGCCGATGTCTCGGCGGGACTCAATCGCCACACGGCCAATTTTCGTCTGCTCAATCCGCCGTTTCCCTCATGCTGCGTGACCTTTACGAATGGCAGTGGAATCGGATACAGTCTCGGAGCAGCCATTACCGCTGACCTTGATGCGCGACTCAACGACCAGCCTGTTCGTCTCGGGACACGGCTCTCATGGACCGATCTCTCCGGATCATTGGTCGAGAATGAGTTTTTCACGTACGTGATCGTTGGATCTAATTCGTTCGACGGCATTTCACGCCACACCGTCTCAGCATCCTACGGGATGATCGGCATCGAGCCGTTCATTAGTGCAAGCCCCCTGCCGTCAATGCCGGCGCGTTTGCGACTTGGCGCATTGATCGGTATCCCTGTTGCCCCGACGTTTGCCCAGCGCGAGGAATTTGTCGAACCGACCGCTCCTGATGTGACCTTCCTCGATGGGTCGCGCGTTCGCAACGTCTACGAGGGGGAGCTCCCCAACACGTCAACGCAGGTGATGGCTGTTGTTGCTCTTTCCTGGCCGATAACAACAGCCTCAGGTATGGAGATTGCGCCTGAGCTGACCTACGCGCATAATCTGACTACCTTCACCTCGTCGTTGACTTGGTCTGCCTCTGCTCTGCGCCTTGGGGCGTCGGTGCGCTATGCCATTCCGAAGCCCCCACCACCACCACCGCCCCCACCACCACCGCCCCCAGCACCACCGCCCCCAGCACCACCGCGGATCCCGACGGTATCATCACGACTCGAGATACAGTATGCGGGTGACACGATCGCCTTGCCGATGGTGCGAGTCAGAGAGATACGCCGGCAGTGTTCTGCGCCGTCGGTGATGTTCTTTGAGCGTAACTCTACAGCTCCGCTCACCGGCAATTCCGAGCGTGAACGGTTGCAGCAGCGAGTGATCGATGCCGTGCGCAGTGCGATGGTGACGGATCCGTCCCTCAGACTGACAATCATCGGTTCGGCTGCGGCCGACGAGCCATCGGTGCTTGCGCGTGAGCGCTATGCCTGGGCCATTCGAAATCTTGGTGTAGATGTTTCCCGCCTCTCGGTGAAAACAGAGAATCCGCCACAGCCAGAAGAGCTTGCTTTGCTGGATGAACAAAGGAGCGTTACGTTCCTGATCAATGACCGTCCGGCACTGCTCTTTGCCGGAGAATCAACGACATTTGCCACGCGAACACCGGCGAGTATCAGCTTTGCTCACATCTTGACGTGTGATACAACGTGTAAGGAATCGGTCACGGCAACGCTTAATGGCAAGCCGCTTTTGGTTGAAGGAAAGGGGCCCACGTATCGCGTCACAATCGACACCTCAATGATCGCCGAAGACGGTGGCATGCTCGAGATCCGTTCCTCAGTTAGCGCAGGTGAGACAGCATCCCGCGATGCACGGGTGCTCGTGCTAATGCCATCGACGGCAGAGAAGACGATTGACGTTACGACGATGGACGACCGGCAGGGTCAGGACGTTCGGACACTGAGCTACTTCGACTTCAACAGTTCCGCTCCGAAAATGGTCGATCAGGGTTCCTTGGAATCTGTGCGCACTGCCCTTCGCTCCGGAGCAAGCGTCACACTCATCGCCTCGACGGACAACATCGGCACGGAAGAGTCCAACCGACTGCTAGCACAAAAGCGAGCGCAGGCTGTGATGAATATGCTGGGTCGGTCCGAACGTGTGACGATCCGCATCGACGTAACCGCAGATGATGCTAATGGCTCGCCGATGGATCGCGTGTTCAACCGTAGCGTTCGCGCTCTAATCGTGCCGTAATCTCATGATTGATCGAAATGACTTCCTGCTTGACGATGATGTGACTTTTCTTAATCACGGGTCGTTTGGTGCCTGCCCGAAAGTCATCCTCGACCATCAGAGGACGTGGATCGAGCGTCTGGAACGTCAGCCGGTACTCTACTTCCGCGAGCTTATGCATCTGATGCGGAATGCACGCTCACATCTTGCTGAGTACCTTGGAGCCGAGACCCGGAATCTGGTTTTCGTGACGAATTCCACCTACGGCGTCAACATCGCGGCGCATGCTCTTGGGGCTATGCTGGCGCCTGGTGATGAGATCCTGACGACCGACCACGAGTATGGTGCCTGCGACCGTGCCTGGAAGCAGTATGCCATCAGCAAAGGGGTGGTATGGAATCGGATATCAATACCCATGCCTGCCCCCTCGCAGGAGGCGTTGCTGGAACTGATTTGGTCAGGCGTGAACCAGCGGACGCGATTGCTGTTCATCAGTCACATCACAAGTCCAACTGGCCTGCGTATGCCGGTCGAGCAGCTCTGCACGAGGGCGCGACAGGCCGGTATCATCACCGTCATCGACGGTTCCCATGTGCCAGGGCATATCCCGTTGGACCTATCAACGCTGGATGCTGATTTCTACACCGGCAATTGCCACAAGTGGATGTGTACGCCAAAGGGCTCAGCCTTTATGTGGACCTCTGACCGCTACCGCGAAGTACTTCCGCCGCTGGTGGTAAGCTGGGGCAGCGACATCCCAACGATCGGTGACGGGATGTTCGTCGATGAGAATGAGTTTCTCGGAACGCGAGATCACAGTCCGTTCCTCTCGGTGCCGTTTGCCCTCGAGTGGATGCGGTCAAACGACTGGAATGCCGTTCAGGAGAGGTGCCGTAACCTCACACGTGAGGGTGTTGAGATGCTGTGCGAGATTGACGGAGTGCGGCCGATCCAGATCGAAGGACCTGACCCACTGCTCCAGCTTGGCACGGTCCTGCTTCCTGAAAACGTGGACGTTATGGCGATGAAGAACTGGCTCTATGACGAACGCCAAACTGAGGTAGTCGTTCATCGATGGCTGGACCGGCCCATGCTTCGACTGAGTGTGCATGTGCATACGTCGCGCGCAGATCTTGAAGTACTTGCTTCCGCCGTCAGGGAGTTTCTCTCCGGCCTCAGCGACTAAGGTTCTTTTCTGTGCGGATATGCTCGATGAACGCTTCCATGAACCTCAACGAGTCATGGAGGTTCAGGCTCATCACGCCCCCTCCCTGAACCTCGATATCGACGTAGATCTCGGATGTTGCAAAGCTGCAGTTTACGCGGGCGTTGAGAATATCCGCGTACGGCACATCGTGTTCGCCAAAGCGAAGAACGTTCATAACTACCTCTCGGGAAGGTCGGTGCTAGATGGTACCGAACAGGCGATCGCCGGCATCGCCGAGTCCGGGCACGATGTACCCGAGTGAATTCAACTCGCGGTCAAGTGCCGCACAAAATATCGTCACGTCTGGGTGTTCTGCCTCTACGGCATTGATGCCTTCAGGCGCAGCGATCAGACACGCTGCCATCAGACGCTGATGTGGAAGGGGGCGAAGCATCGACAGCGTTGCGCTCATGCTTCCGCCGGTGGCCAGCATCGGGTCGAGCACAATAAACGTTGTGGCAGGATCGGATGGGGGAAGGTTGCGGTAGTATTCGTGAGGCTCCAGCGTCTGTTCGTTGCGCTTTAGTCCGATGAATCCGACCGAGGCTTGCGGACAAAGGGCAATGAAGGGATCGAGGATTCCCATGCCGGCACGCAGAATCGGCACCAGTACAACCTGTCCGTCGATCACCTGACACGACGTGGTCTCAAGTGGCGTGGAAACGCTCACGGTTTGGGCGGGAAGAGCATTCAACGTGGCTGATGCCAGATGCAACCCGATGCGATGAACAGCCGATCGGAAGACATCTATCGGTGCGTCCTTGGCCCGGATCGTCGCAAGATCGGTCGAGAGCGCCGTACCGGTGAGGATGACCGCCATGCTTAGAACTTCGGGAAGAACAGGATCGTCAGACGTGGGATCGAATAGATCGTCGTGATGTCGGCCTTGTCCTGGGAATAGCGGTTGGCTGCAGGATCAAAGTACAGGCGTGTTCCGGAGGTTGGATCAAGCGGGTCCACACGTTGACGATCCGGCGCGAACCATTCCTTGTTTTTGTCGGTGGTATCTACACGGTTCACGAAGTGCGTCTTGACCACCTGATCCACATCCTGACCAAGCATGAAGTTAAACCTCACGTTGAACATCGGATAGAACAAACCAATAGAAGTTGGGATCGAAACACCAACGCCGATTCCGGCAATGATCCCAAACTTCGACGTCTGCTGGATTCCGTCGTCCGTGTAGACGTACGAAGCGCCTATCTGCGGAAGGAAGTTCACCTTGTTGTAGGGGTTGAGCGCATAGAGCATTGTTGCTTCTGCGATATGCGTGGTGATCACCGGCAGGTTGTAGAGGCGTTTTTTACTGTCGTTGCGGGTATTGATGTACGTGGCTTCGAGCATCATCCGGTCTGATGCCTGATAGGCCACCGTGCCGCCGACGCTGAGGATTGACGGGTACGAAAACGAGGCCGTAGAATCGAGTGGGCGCCATGACGGTATTGTCCCGGCTTTGTAATCCAGGTAGAATTCCTGCCGATAGATACGGCGCTCGGTGATCGTGTTGGAACCGGCGCTGAATCCAACACCAAAGCTGCGTGGCCTGATCAATCGGTCCCATGTTGTCGAGTCGAGACGGTAGTTCTCCAGTGCGGTCTCATAATCAGCATCCAGTTCGTAGCTGTCCTCGTCAGGGGGCGTCGGCTGGGCGATGGCGGCGATTGAGAGCACCATAAACATCATGGCCAGACCGAAGAATGACCGCGCCGTTCGTGTGGTCGTTGCGATCACGTCTGAAATTTCCATTCCGGTAATCTCCGCGAATTTTTCGGCTACCAGCCGCACATGCCGAGGCTCATTGCGTTTGCCTCTGTGCGGAACAGGCGTCATGTATGGTGAATCTGTTTCGAGCATGAATCGGTCGCGTGGGACACGATGCAGAGCCTCGTGTAGTGTGAATCGCGAAAAGGTGATGTTACCCGTGAACGAGACATGCATGCCGAGATCTATGGCCCGTTCGAGAACATCCACACCGCTGGAGAAGCAGTGCAGAACGCCACGCAGCGTTCCGTCCTGCTCTTCCTCGATGATCCGGAGAACGTCCTCATCGGCATCCCGATTGTGGATGATCACCGGCAGCGAGCGTGATTTTGCGATTCTCAGCTGCTCGCGAAAGTACGATTTCTGAACCTCAGGAGCACAGAAGTCGTAGTAGTAGTCAAGGCCGATCTCTCCGATGGCCACGACCTTTTCTTCGTGACTTTGAACTAGTACATCCTCGAGGTCGGCTGTCGTAACCTCACCGGCATGGTGAGGGTGGATGCCGACGCCACGGTACAGACGATCGTGGGAATTCACCACGGTCTTGAGCTGCAGTCGGGTCGTTGGTTTGATGTCGGGCACAACGATCAGCTCAATGCCGTCTTCAAAGGCTCGCTTCAGGACCTCGTCACGGTCGGCGTCAAAGGCCTCCGTGTCGATGTGGGCATGTGTATCGATCATGCACCGAGGGCGTCAAGATGGGCAATGACATCACTGACATGACCCGGCACTTTCACTTTTTCGAACGTCGCCACGATCTTTCCCTTCGGATCGATAATGTATGTGGTGCGCTCGACGCCCATGTAGGTGCGACCGTACATTGACTTCTGCTTCCAGGTGTCATACGCCTGGCAGACAGAATGATCTTCGTCGGAGATCAGCGTGAAGTTTAGCTCATACTTGGCCTTGAACTTGTCGTGGGACTTTGGACCGTCCGGGCTAACGCCCACGACCGTCACGCCGCGCTTCGTTAGTGAGGCCATCGAATCGCGAAAGTCGCATGCCTCAGCCGTACAGCCCGAGGTGTCGTCCTTAGGGTAGAAGTACAGAACGATCCACGACCCCTTGTGGGAAGCTAGTGAGAATGTTCCTCCACCGTCGGTTGCAGCTTTGATCGCGGGTGCCTTGGTTCCGGTTTCGAGTGCCATGGTCAGGGTCTCCGTGGTGCCATTGTGCGCCGGGCACCGAAAAGTTGGATAAGAGTATGTTCGATCGGCAGAACATCGTCTGGGACAACAGCGACTGCTTCGACGGCTGCGTCAACCGCAGCTACGCCTTCGATGTTCCCAGCAGTTGGATTCGTCGGTGAGATCGCCCCCGGCTGCGCTGCACGCGCCGGTTGCCGTGCCGTACTGACGATGTGAACGCCGATGCCGGCACCGTAGCTTGAGGCAAGGTGCTCCTTCAGTGCTGAAAGAGAATCCTGCAGCCGCTGGAACATCACCTGCGAGCCGGTGTGCAACACGATACCCACGTCGGTGACATCGGCTGAAACCAGCTGCTGACGTACGGATTGACCTACATAGGCGAGATGATCGGGCAGCGACTCGATCCACTGCGACCACCGGCGTGCCAGGTTACCCGACGTCAGTGAGCTTACCGGCGTCGAGGCTGAGCGCATCACCACTGGTGTACCGAGTCGAACTGGAATATGCTGTGCCGAGGCAACGCCGCCGACCAGCGACTGGCTGGCGGTGCTGGGGATCGATGGCGGAAGAGTCGGGGCGGGCCGTTGCGCAGCTGCAGGGTTCTGCAGGGTGGCCAGAACCGTGCCGAGATCGACCGTTGAATCCATGCCGGCAAGCTGCACGAGGGTGAACTCGAACCGCACACGAGGCTGTGGAGGGTGCTGACGAAGGGCTGCTTCTCCCTGTGAGATCAGCGTCATGATCCGCAGAACGTCTGCTTTGGAAAACCGCGCAGATGCCAGACGGTAGCGCTCAAGGTCGGCCTTTGAGGCCTCGATAAGCCCCGTGCCCTTCGTGGTGATAACGGTGAGGATGTTGCGGAAATGATCCATCAGGCCTATCAGACATTCCTGAAGGTCATAGCCGCGCTGCACCACGATGCGGGCCTGCTCGAACATCACTGGGATGTCATGGTCGGCAATGGCGTCACTGAGTGTGAAGTAGAAATCAGCATCGATGAACTGCAGCGCCCGGCCAAGGTCGGCAATGGTGATCGTGGTCCCACAGAACGAGACCACCATGTCGAAGATCGACTGCGAGTCGCGCATCGATCCATCAGCCTTCTTGGCGATGGCGATCAGAGACTCTTCATCGATGTTGATGCTTTCAGCCTCGGCGATCGTGGCCAGGTGGCCGGCGATCGTGTCGATCTCCATGCGACGGAAATCAAAGCGCTGACAGCGGCTCAGGATCGTAGCTGGGACTTTATTGATCTCGGTGGTAGCAAAGACGAAGATCAAATGGGCAGGGGGCTCCTCCAACGTCTTGAGCAGGGCATTGAAGGCCGCCGTCGAGAGCATGTGGACTTCGTCGATGATGTACATCTTGTAGGCGCCCGAAACCGGGGCGTACTTGACGTTATCGCGGAGCTTCCGAACGTCATCGATGCTGTTGTTGGACGCACCGTCGATCTCGACGATGTCCATGTTTCGTCCTTCGAGCATGTCCGTGCAGTTCGAGCAGGCGTTACATGGCTCCTGGTCAACCGGATGAAGGCAGTTCAGTGCCCGCGCCAGGATGCGTGCACAGGTGGTTTTACCAACGCCACGCGGACCCGTGAAGAGGTAGGCATGGTGAACCCTCTTCATGACGATGGCATTTTTCAGGGTTGTCGTAATATGTTCCTGACCAACTACGTCTTCGAAGCGTAGTGGGCGCCATTTTCGGGCGGTAACGATGTATTGCTGATGTTCAGACATGACGTGCTGCGGCGAAAAATCCAATCTGCTAAAACCCTCTGCCATGCCCAAACTTCGACTCCGAAACGTTGTCCACCTTGCCCTCTGCATGCTCTTGCTTGCAACAGCACAACGTCTTTCAGCCCAACAGCTTCCGATTGAGAACATGGTTGTTGAAGGTCGATTACTTCCAGTGCTGTCGAATCGTCTCATTGTGCGGACGCTCAACAGTCGCCGACTTGAGGAGGTCAACGCCGATCTTCCACCGGGCTTTCGCGCTGACGGTCAACTTCTGACCCCTGAGCAGACCCAGTTCTTTTCTGCCAGCCCCCTGCTGAAGACACCGGCTGATCGTGAGGGAGGAGGCCTCATGGTGGCGTCTGCATCCGCGGCGGAGCTTCGATCGGCTGAGGACCGGCTGACACGGACGTTCACACTGACGTTTGATGGCTTCGCAAGCGTTACTGCCGCTATGTCTGCGCTGAAGAAGTCGGGTCGGGATGTGGTTGAGGTCATCGAGCCGTGGTACGTCAATCGGCCATCGTCCGGTCCAAACGACCCAGGAGCGTCCGAACAGACCTTTCTGCAGACCATCAGACTTGCTGAAACATGGGACGTGTTCCGTGGGTCGGATTCCATCACGATCGGCATCAGCGATGATGGTGTGATGCAGACACATGAAGACCTGACGACAGCCATTGCGACCAATTCGGGTGAGATCCCCAACAACGGAGTCGATGATGACGCCAACGGATACGTTGATGACTACCGGGGATACAACTTCACCTGGCAGCTTGAGTCGGATGTACCCGGCAGCACCACGAGCAACTCGTCCTTCGGCCATGGAACACGCGTGGCCGGCCTGGCAGCGGCTGCTACCAATAACGGGATCGGCATCGTCGGTGCGGGGCTGCGGTCTCGCTTCTTTCCGTTGAAGACTGCCCTCAAAGACGGTGGTGGAATCGTCTTCGGATACCAGTCGCTGATCTATGCCGCCCAGCGCGGATTTGAGGTTGTGAACTGTAGCTGGGGACTTGTCAAGCCGGAGTCGGCCATCGACCAGTCGGTCATCGACTACTGTCTGGCACGTGGCACGCTGGTCGTGGCCTCGGCTGGTAATCATGGTGATGATGGTGCGGGTTCAGCGTTTCGGGATCGAAATTTCCCGGCCTCCTATGACGGCGTCTTTGGTGTGGGAGAGACCACGCCGGACGACTTTGTGGTCTCCTCCAGCGGACTGGGTCGTAACAGCCGCGTTATGGCTCCGGGCAATGGTGCCTACACCACTGAGTCAGGCGGATCGTACACGGCCAACGGCGTCAGCGGTACCTCATTCGCCGCTCCAATCGTGGCCGGTGTAGCTGCTGTAGTCCGCGCGCGGTGGCCGGAATTGACGCCACGTCAGGTTGCAGCGCACATCTATCGTACCGCCGACGACATCACCTCGAAGAACAATGCCATCGAGGCTTTCATTTCCCCACGGGTGAACATGCTGCGGGCGGTTACTACAGAGCCCCTTTCCCATTCGTCGATGCGACTTGCATCAGTGCGGCAGCGTGTCTCATCGGGGACTCCGTACAATCGCTTCCGCATTGGGGACACCCTGTTGTTGGAGTTCGGTATCACCAATGACCTCGCACCAGGCAGTGCCGAGGTTGAACCGCGCATCGTGGACGCCAACGGCTGGAAGCTCCGCATTCTTCGTGAGCGTGATGCCCTCGGCATGGTTGCAACGGGTAGCACGGCGTGGACCCAACCATTTCCGTGTGTTGTGGAGACCATCGGCACGCGACCATGCCTTGTGCGCGTGGATGTAGCGGGGGAGAATGCCATTGAACGTGACTGGTACTATCTCGAGCCGCCGGCTGGAATTGCGCAGTTCGCCAACGACTCACTTTTGTACTCGATGGCTGACGACGGCATGGTGGGATACTCCTCAACGCAGCCGGAACGTCAAGGCGACGGGTTCGGTAAAAGGCCGTCCTACCAACTGCTGTCACCGAGCGGGTTTTTCATGATCGGGGGGGCTGAGAAGTCTGTTTCGGCATTCAAGAACGACCCGCCCTATACCTCGGATTTTACGGCTACCAAGCCCTTTGACGTTCTGCCGGATGCGGCACGGTGCCGCATGCAAGATGAGGCAGCGGCCGGTGCGATAGGCGTGACGGTAGAACAGACGTGTACGTTTCCAGCAAAGGACCAGTCTGCCACGATCTGGCGTGTCGATGTCAGTCCGCGCACGGCTGATTTGGCCGATCCTGCGGCAGGGTACCTCATGGACTGGGACATCGGCACGCGTGGGAGATCAAACCGAATCACAACCGACCCGGAAGCGCTCCCTCCGGCGCTGCGTGCGCCAAACCGTGCCGCTCATACCATCACCCGGATCGGCTACCCGGTAGCTGTGTGTGTTGCGGCGATCAGCGACGACCCCACCGACGTGGCCCAATCTGCCGGGTTCTACTACGCCACCTTCATCGATGATGCCGATGGGTTCTCTCATGCCGACCGAGTTCGATTTCTCACCAGCGGTACAAGCATCTCTGAGTCCGATGAGGGCGACATTGCAGCAGTCATTGGCATGCGTCGTGGCAAGCCCCTTTCCATTGGGCAGACGTGGACATTTCGAATCGTGATCACCGTCGGACAGGACGATGAGTCGGCCCGCACTCTCATGCGGCAGATTCTCTCAACTGTCAGCGTCGGCGATCAAGCCGGTTCGACATCGTCTCTGCGCGTCGTACCCAACCCCGTGCACTCAACCGCTACCCTGTGCGGTATGCAGTCGGCCATTCGCTACTGCGTCGTCGATCAGCTCGGCCGCATTAGACTTCAGGATGTCCATGATGGGTCACCTGAGAAGAGCCTCGACGCATCGATGCTTGAGAAGGGGGCATACATGGTTGTCGTCGAGACAACAGATCATTCCATCCACACCACACGCTTTATCCGATGAGATTGCTTGCCGCTGCATGGATGATAGTCTGCGCCTTCAGTGCCCAGGCCCAGTTTGATACGTGGCCGCGGCAGCTGCCATATCGTCCCGACCCTGTACTCAAGGGCAAGCTTAAGGTTCGCTTGGCGCGCGAGTATGCCTGGCAGGCGCCGCAGGTGTTGGCTGAGATGGGGCTAACCATCGTTGCTCCGATCCTACCATTCGAGCAGTCACTGACGTCTGCCCGACAAAACTTGCTCTCATCTCAGCGGCAGAGATCGATGAATCTCGACGAAGCACTTAATGTCGAAGAACGTCTCCTGCGCTCCTTCGTCGTCGAGTACGACCGACCCGAGATCCCTCCCGAACAGATCATCGCCCGTCTTCACACAGGATGTGGTCCGATTGAATGTGCAGCCCCGTGGTGTGTGTATGATCTAGCCGGCGAACCCAACGATCCCGAACGGACAAAGCAGGACTTGCTTCGCACTGTTGGCGCCTATGCCGCTTGGGATGTGGAGCCGGGTAGCGATTCGGTGATCATCGGTATCATCGATAGCGGAGTGCGCACTGAACATGAAGATCTCGTCGATGCGATCTATAAGCGCATGTCTGAGATCCCGGGCAACGGCATAGACGATGATGCCAACGGGTACATCGATGACCACCGCGGATACAACTTCTCGTGGAAGGAAGACTCCACATCTGCCGGTGATGCGTTTAACCCTAACAATGGACACGGAACGGGTGTTGCTGGTCTGTGCGATGCCACAGCTAACAACGGTCTGGGCATTGCGGGACTGGCCGGACGTTGCCAGATCTTTCCTCTGCGCACGATGCCAAAGGGAACTTCCGGAATCGTGTTTGGCTATGAGGCCATCATGTACTGTGCCCTGAATGGTTTTGACGTGGTTAACTGCTCCTGGGGCGGACAGTCTTCATCTTGCATTGATCAGGACGTGATCTCCTACGCCGTTGCCCGCGGTACGGCTATTGTGGCCGCAGCGGGCAATCACTATTCGCCAACGCCGTTCTACCCCGCAAGCTACCGTGGCGTGCTCGGCGTTGGGGTTGTAGATCCCTCCGACAACGTCATTCCCATGACCGGCAGAGGGCCCACGGTCGATCTCATGGCACCGGGTCACATCAGCTGGACAACGGCAAACAACGGTGCGTACGACGGTTTCTGCTGCACTTCGGGGTCGTCACCTCTAGCTGCTGCTGTCGTTGGTCTCGTTCGCTCGAAGCATCCACAGCTGGGTCCGCTTGAGGCCTGCGCGATGGTGCGCGATGCCGTTGATGAAGCTCCATGGGCAACGATCCCTCAGGAGATCGATCGGCGGCAGCTTCCGCGTGGACGTCTGAATGCACTCAAGGCCGTGACCTTTCACCCCGATACGGTGGTGTCGATCGAGGTTGATACCGTGGAGCTCTTCGCCAAGAGCGGTGCCCAGCGTTGGAATATCGGTGATACGCTTTCAGCCCGCATCGGACTGATCAACCGCCTCGCCCCCTGGACCATGCAGATCATTGGTGTGGAGGGTGTTAGCGGTGATGGACGTGATGCCCTGCGCATAGTGACCGATGCCGGCCAGATCACCAGTCGCGAGATTGCTGCGGGAGAGCGGTTCTTTCTTCCCAAGCAGGATTTTGTGGTGACCAACGAAACCGATACGTCCGCCTATATCCACATGCGGCTGCTTGGGAAGGACCGCACCGGTGCGGTCATCAGTCGTCAGTACAGCTACGCCGTTACCCCGGCACCGGCATATACGACTCTTGCCAACAGGGATGTACGGGTGAGCGTCGGTGATCGTGGCCGTATTGGCAATACAGATCTCGAGCGCGGCCAAGGCGAGGGTTTTCGCTACCGTGACTTCTGCGGACAGCTCTATGAAGGGGGCCTGATGGTTCACGCCAACGGCCGAACCGTTGATGCCGTGCGATCGCTCAAGCGCAACAACGATCACTTCCGTCCCGTACAACGGTTTGCCGGAAAGCATGCGATCTCTGGTGTCGTCAGCGATGCCGATGCTCCGGACTCGCTGCGCATCGGGGTGGAGGTTGAACTGGGCGTCGAGCTAGACTCAACAAGCAATGTTCTGCGCATCGATGCAACCATTACCAATCGGAGTGATACCACGCTTCATGACCTGGCCGTGGCGTGGTTCTATGACTGGGATCTGGGACGTCAGCCAGCGCGAAACAGAACCTACGGGGGTGAGGATGGGAGCCCGTTTCAGTATGTCGCAGCACTTGGCCAGCAGCAACCGGTTGTGGCCATGTACTGTGAATCACCCTACAGTGACGGCCGCCCCCTGCTTGCAGGAATCGATAACACAACCACCTACGGCGGCTTTGCCACCGAGACCAAGACCGAGATTTTGCGTGATCCGGACCGGTTCAGATATGAGGAAGTGAACGACGTGGCGACGGTCACCGGGATGCGCTTTGCAATGCCGGTTCCCCCCAAGCAACGAAGGTCATTCCGGCATGTCATCGTCATCGACACGTCGATGGCAAACATCGCCACCCTCCTCGGGCAGAATACCTGGGCATCGGGGCAGCGTCCGACGGATTCGCTATTCAGAGCCGCTGAAGCAGACCCGATCTTTCCCAATCCCGCGTCTGATGTCGTTTACATACCAGTCGAGGATTATTTCCAAGTGCCGCTTGTCTTCGAGATCTGCGACGTCACCGGACGTCGGCAGCTGGTTGATCAGTTGGGTCGTATGCCGTACCGGATGCCCTTCCTGCATCCGATCAATGTTGCCGAACTCGGTTCCGGCACATACTATGTCAGGATCAGTAATGGCCCGGCGACGCAGACCTGGCCACTTGTGATCGTCCGTTGATCTCCAGTCTTGCGATGGCAGGGGGCTGGTCGTAGCGTATTTTTGGCCCCATGAGTATCCTGCTAACGTCCGTTGCCGATGGCATCGGATCCATTACGATGAACCGTGCCGAGAAGCGTAATGCGCTCAGCACCGAGCTCATAGCGGCGTTGCATTCGGCGTTTGACGCCATGCGGGATAATGCTGATGTGAGGGTGATCGTGCTTCGCGGAGAGGGACCCGCCTTTTGTGCCGGGGCTGATCTTGCCTACCTGCAGCGCATATCTGAGATGTCGCCCCTGGATAACGTGGATGACTCGACATCCTTGAAGAACATGTTCCAGGCCATTGTGGACTGTCCCAAGCCCGTCATCGCCATGGTGCATGGTCCGGCCATTGCCGGCGGATGCGGTCTTGCCACCGTCTGCGACATCGTGGTTGCGGCCCGTTCGACGGCTGTGTTCGGATACTCGGAAGTGCGTATCGGGTTCATCCCGGCCATTGTTCTGGTGTATCTGGTTCGCAAGATCGGCGACACCCGCGCACGGCGACTATTGCTGACGGCCGAGAACATTGGAGCTGATGAGGCCCGTGAACTTGGCATGATCTCGCATGTTGTGGATGATGAGAACCTCGAACAGGAGACGATGCAGATAGCGCGACGTCTTGTCAGAAACAGCGCTTCGGCAATGGCGATGACCAAATCAATGCTTCATGCCGTGCAGGGGATGTCTCTTGATGCCGGCCTACACTATGCAACTGTAATGAACGCCATGGCCCGTCAGACCGATGACTGCCGCAAGGGTATTTCGGCGTTTTTGAATTCACAAAAGGGATCGTAATTCAATGAACCGTTCCATCTCCATGCGTCTCGTCGGACTTTGCGTTTCCATCGTTACGATCGTTGCACCAGTTTTTGCCCAGCAGGCAAATCTGAACTTAGAGGGCTTTGTTCGCGACTCGGTAACAGGTAACCCGCTCGGCTGTAAGCTTCACATCTATGCCCCATCGGGCAAGCGGATCTCGATCAGTTCGAACTCAAAGGACGGGAGCTATCTGCAGACCCTTGGAGAGGCGGGGCCGCACAAGATCGTTATCGCCGGAAACAGCGTGTACCGCAAAGAGGTCGTCGTTGATATCCCGAAGTCTGAACGGTTTAAGGTCGTAAAGCATGATTTCGCCGTTCGAGAAATTGTTGAAGGTGGCCTGTTGAGTTCTACCCTGCGGGGATTTGATCTGAATCAGTCAACGTTGTCCAGCGACGGACGCAAGGCCATTGAGGACCTGGCGAAGATCCTGGAGGTGAATTCGACGATGAACGTCGTTGTGACCCTGATGGGTGACGAGGACCGATTGTCTGCTCTGCGTGCGGCTACTCAGGCAGAGTACCGCAAACAGTATGACGCGTGGACGAAGGCAGTCAAAAAGCTCAAGAAGGGACAGACACCTCCAACAGAACCCGTGATGCCAGCTGATCCAGTCGATCCCAATATCGATCTCATCGAGCAGCGCAAAGCGAGCATTGTGGAGATGCTCAAGAAGGTCAAGTCGTCGGACGTTCGCGTCAGCTATGTTAGCAAGCCCATTGCCGTCGAACAGGTCACCCCTACGCCTGTTGCTGACCCATCCGCAACCGTTGCCGGCAAGAAGGGTAAGAAAGACAAGAAGGCGGCCTCTGCACCGCCCCCTGCCAAGGCGAAGTCCACGGTATCTGTCGAGCCGAATCTGGTGATCACGATTGGCAAGGTGCGTGGCCTGTACGATTGAGTAGGTGTGCATAATATCGACCCGACGTCGGAAGATTGACGCAGTATATTTCGCACACTCAGTCGAAACAGAACGGCAGGCTTATCGTCATTGTCCGGAACTCACCACGTTCCGAAGGGTAGTCAGGTCATGGAAGGTAATTTTTCAAATCGTGTTCAGGATGTCATCCGACTCAGCCGGGAAGAGGCGCTTCGTCTGGGGCACGATTACATCGGCACCGAACACCTACTGCTCGGGATCATCCGCGAGGGTGAGGGGATTGGAATCAAGATCCTACGCAACCTTGGCGTTGAGCTGGGCAAGCTGAAGAAGGCCATCGAGGATACCGTGCGGACCATGAGCGGACCGCTGACGATCGGGAATATTCCGCTCACCAAGCAGGCCGAGAAGGTACTTAAGATCACCTATCTTGAGGCCAAGCTCTATCGTGCCGATGTGATCGGCACCGAACATCTGCTCTTGTCGCTATTGCGCGACGAGGACAATATTGCCGCACAGATCCTCGGTCAGTTTTCCGTCAACTACGATGCCGTGCGCAAGGAGCTTGATGCGTATCTCAGCGGCCGGCAAAGCCCAGCACCAGTGCGTTCAGAACGTGGTAGCAGTTCTGCGCCGCGTCCGGCCGCAACTGAGCGTGCCAAGACGCCGGTACTTGACAACTTTGGACGTGACCTTACCAAGCTTGCTGTTGAAGGCAAGCTGGATCCGGTGATCGGCCGTGAGAAAGAGATTGAGCGCGTTGCTCAGGTGCTCTCCCGCCGGAAGAAGAACAACCCCGTGCTCATTGGAGAGCCCGGCGTTGGTAAGACCGCCATTATCGAGGGACTGGCCATCCGGATCATCGACAAGAAGGTTTCGCGTGTTCTGTTTGATAAGCGCATCGTGACCTTAGACCTTGCCGCTCTTGTAGCCGGAACCAAGTACCGTGGTCAGTTTGAAGAGCGCATGAAGGCTGTGATGAGTGAGCTTGAAAAGGCCAAGGACGTGATCCTGTTTATCGACGAGCTCCATACGATCGTCGGGGCAGGGGGTGCGAGTGGGTCACTCGACGCTTCAAATATGTTCAAGCCGGCTCTTGCGCGGGGAGACATCCAATGCATTGGAGCAACGACGCTGGATGAGTACCGTCAACACATTGAGAAGGACGGCGCACTTGACCGTCGTTTCCAGAAGATTCTTGTCGAGCCTCCAACGGTAGATGAGGCGATTCAGATCCTTCATAACGTCAAAGACCGCTACGAGAAACACCACGGTGTGCGTTACTCGGATGAGTCCGTGCGCTCTTGTGTGATGATGGCTGACCGCTACATTACCGATCGGTTCCTGCCCGACAAAGCCCTTGATGTGATGGATGAGGCTGGGGCGCGTGTTCACCTTGCCCATATCCATGTGCCGAAGGAAGTTCTTGACCTTGAGACAAAGATCGAAGAGCTTCGTGTTCTGAAGAACTCGGTGGTCAAGTCTCAAAACTTCGAAGAAGCTGCGCGTTTGCGTGACCTCGAGAAGAAGTACCAGACTGAACTCGAGCAGGCCAAGACCGAGTGGGAGTCCACCAGTTCTGATGTCGTGTTCGATGTTTCCGAAGAAGATGTTGCCGACGTGATCGCGATGATGACCGGAATCCCGGTCAACCGTATCGCCGAGGGCGAGACCGCCAAGCTCCTGAAGATGGCTGATGAGCTTCGTTCCCAGGTGATTGGTCAGGATGAAGCCGTTGAGCATCTTGCGAAGGCGATCCGCCGGGCTCGCGCGGGTCTAAAAGACCCGTCCCGTCCGATCGGATCATTCATGTTCCTCGGTCCAACAGGCGTTGGCAAAACCGAGTTGGCCAAAGCTCTTGCCCGGTACATGTTCGACAGTGAGGATGCGATGATTCGCATCGACATGAGCGAGTACATGGAGAAGTTCTCTGTCTCGCGTCTTGTGGGTGCCCCTCCGGGATATGTCGGGTACGAAGAGGGTGGTCAGCTCACCGAAAAGGTGCGCCGCAAGCCGTATTCGATTGTGCTTCTTGATGAAATCGAGAAAGCCCATCCAGATGTCTTCAACATCCTTCTCCAGGTGTTCGACGACGGACAGCTCACTGACGGCCTGGGGCGCAGGATCGACTTCAAGAACACGATCATCATCATGACGTCGAACGTAGGCATGCGCGATGTCAAGGCCGGCGGACGCATTGGTTTTACCACCGATGAAGCAGCCGACAGTTACGAGAACATGAAATCGACGGTTGAAGAGACCATGAAGCGGCTGTTCAACCCAGAGTTTCTGAACCGTATCGATGAGTACGTGATCTTCCGACAGCTCAAGAAAGAGCACATGGTCCGGATCATTGAGCTCCAGCTCAAGCGACTTCTGACGCGCCTGAGTGCCCGCAGCATCACGCTCGATCTTGCCAAGACGGCCAAGGAGTTTCTGGCAGAGAAGGGATTTGACGAGAAGTATGGTGCCCGCCCCCTGCGGCGGACAATCCAGCGCTTCGTCGAAGATCCGATCGCCGAAGAAGTTCTGCGAGGGGGCTTCCCCGACGGAAGCACCATCAGAGGCAAGCTTGACAAGAAAACCTCGACGATCATCTTCACGTCTGCCAAGTCCAGGGCGGGTGATGCGCTTGAAGAGCCGGAAGAGGCCGAAGCGCACGAAGACTGATGTCGGTTGCCGTTGCGTATCCGGCCTGATCTGCAGGCCGGACCTTGTTCCACCAACCCACCTCTGATGTCTGCATGCCGACGATTGCCGACGAACTGGTTCGCTATCTGCACCAGCAGAAGCAGATGCATGGCTCGACGATGTATGCCGATCATATCGATCCGGCATCGATCGTGTGTGGCGGTGCAGACGACCTCGCAGTTGCTGACATGTCGACCTCCGGCGAGACCCTCACAGAGGTGTCTGTCAGCGACGTTGGTTCGAGCGGAGAACCTAAGATGAGTGCTACCACGCTTGAGGCGTTCCATAGTGACATCAGTGACTGCATGAAGTGTCCGCTTGGGGCAACCCGCACGAGCTTCGTGTTCGGTTCAGGTAATCCCAATGCCGACATCATGGTGATCGGTGAGGCTCCCGGCGCAGACGAGGATGCACAGGGGCTGCCGTTTGTGGGTCGGGCAGGTCAGCTGCTGACCAAGATTTTGGAGTCGATCGATCTGCAGCGCGACGAGGTCTATATCTGCAACATCCTCAAATGCCGTCCGCCGAATAACCGCAAGCCCCTTACCGGTGAAACGGATTCGTGCGAACCATACCTCTGGAAGCAGATCGATCTGATTCGTCCCAAGTTCATTCTTGCGTTGGGATTGACGGCATCGCATACGCTCCTCAAGACCTCGGAGACCATGACGGCTCTTAGGGGGAGGATCCACGACTATCAGGGCATCAAGACCATCGTTACCTACCACCCCGCAGCTCTGCTGCGCAATCCCGAGTGGAAAAAGCTGGTATGGGAAGATGTCAAGTTCCTCCGCTCATTGTATCAGGAAGCGAAATCAACATGAAGATTGCCGTTCTGCTCGGCGGCATCAGTCCCGAGCGCAATATCTCCCTACTCAGCGGACGTGCCGCGGTGTTTGCATTGCGTGAGTTAGGGCACGAGGTCCTTGCCATTGATCCGATGCGTGGTGCTGGAGAGCCCCTCTCTGATGTCGAGCTTCATGAAGCCTCGGCGAGGGAGGTAACGGCAGGCGAGCTCGCCCTGTTCGATCCGACCAAGCTGCTTGAGTGTATCACGTCGCCGCATTTTGACAGTGTCGACGCCGCCTTTATCCTTCTGCATGGGCGCTATGGCGAGGATGGATACATCCAGTCACTGCTGGACCTGCGTGGCATTCCGTATACCGGAAGTACCATGGTGGCCAGTGCGACGGCGATGGATAAGGGGCTTTCCAAAGTCCTGTTCCAATCTGCCGGAATCCCGACCGCCCCGTGGGTCAATCTCAGCCACGATCAGTTCGATGACGAGGACTTGTTTGAGAGTATCCTTCGCGAGATGCCCGGCCGCCTGGTGGTCAAGCCCAATGACCAGGGTTCTACCGTCGGTATGACCATTGTTGACGAGCCCGATATCGAGTCACTGCAGCGGGCCGTTCGCCTTGCGGGCGCCTTTACGCAATCGGTCATGATCGAAGCCTACGTTCCCGGACGGGAGCTCACAGTGGCCGTTCTCGGCGATGAGGCCTTGCCGGTGATCGAGATCGTGCCGCACGAAGGGTATTACGACTTTGAAAACAAGTACGTCAAGGGTAAGACCGAGTATCATTGCCCAGCGGATCTTTCGGATGTTGTCGAGGAGCACGTCAAGAACCTGGCCGTTGCCGCCCACAGCGTGCTGGCGTGTAGAGCCTATAGCCGCGTGGACTTCCGACTTACCGATGAGGGGATGCCGTTCTGCCTCGAGGTGAACACCATTCCGGGTTTCACTGCCACCAGTCTTGTTCCCATGGCCGCCAGGGCTTCCGGGATGGAGTTTCCGGAGCTGTGCATGGAGATCCTTCGTCTGTCAGGCGCTGGCGAGTAGGCACGCCACCTTCTGCGGAATGCAGGACCGTCATTCCACAGTCCTCGGTCTATATTTGCGCCGTGAAAACCATCCTCCTGTCGGGCATCGGCAATGCCCTCGTCGACCTTGAGTACCGCGTCACCGAAGAAGAGCTTGCCGGCTTTGGTGTGACCAAGGGTGCCATGACTCTGACCGATGCATCGCGTCAGCGCGAGATCATTTCTCTCATGGGTGAGCGGCCAGTTCACCGCTGCAGCGGCGGGTCTGCTGCGAATACCATCATCGCCTTCGCGCAGTTCGGTGGCAAGGGGGCTTACTGCTCAGTGTTAGGGGGCGACCATTATGGCTCGTTCTATGCGTCCGAGTTTCGCGACTTGGGCATCGAGCTCTCAGCCGAACAGATCCCCGGCGAGACCACGGGTACGTGCCTGGTGATGATCACGCCCGACAGTGAACGGACGCTTAACACGACGCTGGCCGTCAACCAGACGTTCGATCGAGGACATATCCGCGAGGACGTGATCAAGGCCAGTGAGTGGATCTACATCGAAGGCTACAAGCTCACCGATGACAATGGAGCTGAGGCGGTGGATGTTGCGCTGTTCCATGCACGTAAGCACGGCACGTCCGTGGCAGTGAGC
This sequence comes from Patescibacteria group bacterium, assembly GCA_044376225.1. Taxonomy (GTDB): domain Bacteria; phylum Bacteroidota; class Ignavibacteria; order Kapaibacteriales; family Kapaibacteriaceae; genus UBA10438. Next base: position 46,022 of record JBILLF010000001.1, read on the forward strand.
TGCTCAGACGGATTCATCGTCGACGTCTTCGGCGACCGTCTGCGATCGGTCCTGGATGGGTGCGACTTGGTTTTCTGCAATGAGCGCGAAGCCACGGCCTTGGCCGACACTGATAGTGCCGACGAAGCATATTCTGCGCTGACATCGCGCTACCGTAACGTCATCGTCACGAAAGGGGCTCAGGGTTCACGCGTCCGCTGGAATGGCATCGATGCTGATGTTCCGGCCTACGCCGTTGAGGCCGTCGATGCCACAGGAGCAGGGGACATGTATGCGGGGGCATTCCTCTACGGAGCCCTGCACCGTCATCATCCGGAACATGCCGGACGCCTTGCTTCGTATGCCTCATCGCGCGTCGTGGCCCAGTTTGGGGCGCGTCTCAAAGCCAGTCACATAGAAGTCCGCGATACCATTCTCGAGGGTACTCAGACGCGGTGAGGTGTCCCCTGACCATCTGTCGGGCGGCTCTCGTTCTGCTGGTTGCCCTTGCAAGCATGCCGTCGTTTGTTTCGGCACAGTCGGGGATGACATTTGAAGAGTTTCAGCGTCGGGCTGATCCATACTTCGCCGAGGATCTTCTGGCCGATGTCCGCAATGCCATGCCCCTTGGCGCGAACTATCGGATCTGGGGTTGGGACGTCGGTGACTTCAGTGGTGACGGTATCTACGATCTAGCCGTCTCACTCAACGTCCTGGGTTCACGCAAACGCGAATGTCTGGTCTATATGTTCGTTGATGTAGACGGCTTCCTGGTCAATATTGCCAAGATGCCGTTTACGTACATCAACCTGCCCCTTGAGGTCGGCGTTGTGGTCAAGGACACGTCGTGCTACGTCACAGTCAAGCGCAAGAACGAGGACTGGTCCATCATCGGCTACCGTTTCCGGGAGGGGGCTGTCGTGATGGTTGACCAGCTGATCATCGACCGCATTGAGGCTTTTGGACATGAGATCTACCGCTCATTCCAGACCTTGAAGACACGCGAGCGGTTCTTGGCAAAGGATGACGAGGCCGCATACGAGAACGAGGCGATGACCATTCCCTGTTACAGCCGCAGCCGTCAGGTTTTTGCCGGATACGTTCCGGAGGCCGCCGCCAATGCCATCAACAACGTCACCGATGGCTCATACTGGTGGACCGGTGAGGAAGATGTGTCTTTCCGGGCACGCATGGTCTACGACGATGACTACCTCTACCTGCGCGTCAATGTGCGGGATTCGAACGTTGTGACAGGTTGGTGCGACACGTGCATTGCGGACCATGTCGAACTTCATCTCGACGTTGTTCCGCGGCTAGAGACGGAGGTATCTCGGAATGTGACTATCAGTAAGCGGACCGAGCTTGCCGTGCGGCATGTTAGCGACACAGGGCTGTTCACCGTGGTGGTGCGTCTTGGCGATTTTGCCGATCGCCTGCCAAGGGTGATCGTGCGAACGACCGACGATCTGGACCCCCTTCAGAATCAGGCTCGCCGTCAGATCAGGGCCGTTTCGGCCCCCCGTCCGGGCGGCTATGTGGTCAAGGTCCGGATTCCCTTTGCCATGCTCGGATATCAGAAAGCACCCGTCGATGACCGTCAGCCAACGGAGTTTGGCTGCACGATCGCCGTCCATGATGTGGATAACGAATTCCGGGGCGACGAGCTGACAGTGGTCGCCACTAGCCCCCTGAAGGCTCTTGACCCCTCTACGTATGGCTCCTTGCGGTTTGTCCCTGATGGAGCATGGTACGGTGAATCCACCAATATCTACGGGGAGGCCGTGCTGAATGCCCTCCGAGAATTGGGCTTTTAGAAACTGCCGACCTATTTTTGCGCGGCATTTTTTACGGACGTGGTGATCATGTCAACCTCGCGATCGCCAATGCAACAACTTGCCCCGTATCTGGCCCTTGGTGGGCAGCTTGCAGGGACGGTTCTTGTTTGTGGCGCGCTGGGTTGGTGGATCGACTCTCGTCTGTCATCTGAGCCGATCGGCATCGTGTCAGGTGTAGTGCTTGGATCTATTGTCGGACTCACGCAGTTCCTGCGCACCGTCAGCCGTCTGACGCGTGAGCAAGGGGCTGGAAACGCACAGGAAAGGTAGAGCAAGGGGTGGATATCCGAGGTCCGTTCGTAGCCGTCATTACAGCGCTTGGCATTAGTGTTGCCAATTCCTGTATCGGCTACGTGGTTGCCAAGAGAGCCCAGAAGAAGGAACTCAACTCCTTCATGGGTATCGTCTTCGGGAGCCTTGCAGCTCGGGCTGCGGCCGTCGTCTCACTTGCTTACATCTGCCTGGGTGTGATCTCGATGCATCAGGTGGCCTTTGCCCTGACGTTTTCGATCTCTGCCTTTGCCGGCTTGATGGTGGAGGTGTTTTTTTTTCACTTCTCTATGGAACGAGCAAAGCAGCAGCATCTGCAGAACGTGAATCGCCCCTTTAAAAAAAAAGGGGATGATGTAGCCTTCACGTCATTTGCCACTGCCTAAAACCGCTCCCGGGGAACCGTTCGAGAGTATGAACAGCGAACACACACAGCAGCACGATACAGCGGCCCATGCCGCTGACAGCGTCCACGTGGCCGCCGGGTCTCACCCGACGGGACATGGCGCAACCCATGGGGATGACAAGTTCACGTTCAACAAGCTACTCGATCAGCTTGGTGATCACCACGAGCTGAACATCTTCTTCGGACACTACGAGATCCTGCCGGTCATCCTGCTTGATGAATCGAATACACCGCATGTGTACTCGAATCTGCATGCCATGGAAGAAGCCGGCATGTACACCATGCATCACCCTGGACATGGCCACCACATCGTGCGTGCTCATGCCGCCCACACAGAAACGGAGTCATGTCCGATTCCACATGCCGCTCCATCATGGGATCTGTCGATCACGAACTTTGTCGCCTATCAGTGGATCGCCATTGTTCTTGTGACAATTCTCTTCGGGATAGCGCGCTCGCGGTATCGCAAAGCACCCCTTGCCGCCCCTCGCGGTATCCAGAATGTTCTCGAGTCGGTGGTTCTGTACGTCCGTGAACAGATCGTTCAGCCGAACGTTGGCACCGAACGGCGTGCGATGCGCTTGATGCCGTTCATGCTTGCGCTGTTCTTCTTCATTCTGACGCTCAATCTCATCTCGCTTCTGCCGGGCGCGCACGCTGCCACAGGAGCACTGCCGGTAACCATGGCCTTGGCCACGTGCACGTTGATCGTCGTCAACTACATCGCGTTCAAGGATGCCGGTGTAAAGGCATGGTTCACACACCTTCTTGGTGGTGCTCCGGCATACATCGCACCGATCATGGTTCCGATCGAGCTCGTTGGCATCATCACAAAGCCGTTCGCCCTGATGATTCGTCTGTTTGCCAACATGACGGCGGGGCATATCGTGCTGATGTCGCTTGTGGGATTGATCTTCTTTTTTGCTCAGGAAATGGGCCAGGCCGTTGGCTGGGGTGTTGCCCCGATCAGCGTGCTTTTCTCAGTCTTCATCTACCTGCTGGAACTGCTCGTGGCATTCCTTCAGGCCTATATCTTTACAATGCTTTCGGCCGTGTTTGTAGGTCTTGCGCTGGGTCATCATGCCCACCACGATGACCACCACCACGCTGAGGCTCATTGATCTGCAACTCAACGTCGAAACAGACATCAACACATTTTACCTCAACTCACTTTGGAAGGAAGTCTCATGGATCCAGTAGCATTTGCCTGGTTGTCAGCCGGTCTCGGCCTTGGCATCACTGTGTTCGGCGTCGGTACGGGTATCGGTCGTTTGGCCGCAGCCGCTCTCGAAGCCAGCAGCCGCCAGCCTGAAAATGCCGGTGATATCCGCACGACGATGATCATCGGTGCCGCTCTTATCGAAGGCGTTGCCCTTCTTGCCGGCGTCGTTTGTATCCTCCTGGCCGTCAAGAACCCATAATCTCGACAGCTTCGCGACCCCGCATGCCGGGGTCGGTTGCAGGGTGCGCCATGCCCGCAAGGACAGGCGCTTCCCGCAACCGCAACCTGAAACCCAAAACCTGTAACCTGAAACCTGTCATGCCCGCATTTCTATCCTTCGACCCGGGTCTGGTCATCTGGACCCTCATCAACTTCAGCATCTTCGCGCTGATCATCGCCAAGTTCGGTTGGAAGCCCATGAGCGAGGCAATTGCTGCCCGCGAGGGGTCCATCAAGGAGGCAATTGCTGCTGCCGAGCGTGCTAACAAGGAAGCACAGGAGCTGATCAAAGAAAATCAGGAGCGTATTGCCCGTGCTCAGCGCGAAACGATGGACATCGTCAAGGAAGGGCGTGTGCAGGCAGAGAGCATTATCCGTCGCGCCTCGGAAGAAGCTGAAGCCGTCAAGCAGCAGAAACTGACCGAAGCGCAGCGCGAGATCGACCGTCAGAAGGACGAAGCCGTCAAGGTGCTGCGCAACGAAGTGGCCTCGTTGGTTGTCGGAGCCACGGAAAAGCTGATCGGACGCTCACTTGACGGTGAAGACCACAAGCGCATCGTCGAATCCTACGTCAACGAACTCTCCAAGAACTGATCCGCATGTCAAGTCTCAAGATCGCCCGTCGTTACGCCAAGTCTGTGATCTCATCGGCTGTTGCCGCCGGGATCGTTGATACGCTGGCCACGGATATGTCAGCACTACACTCGATGATATCCGCTTCACGCGACCTGCGCGGACTGCTGCGCAGTCCGGTGGTCACGCATGACGTCAAGAAGAAGTGCATTGACGAACTCCTATCAGGCAAAGTCAGCCCCCTGACACTGAGCTTTCTGCATCTTATCACGGACAAGGGGCGGGCAGATCTGATGGCCGAGATCGCCGTAGAAATAGGGCACCAGATCGATGTTCTGCGCAATATTGAGCGGGTGACCGTTACATCGGCTGTCGAGCTGTCCCAACCAGAACGTGGGCGCATTGAGGCCGAACTTTCCAAGTCGCTTGGTCGGTCGATCATTGCCACCTACACCACCGATGCGGCGATCATCGGAGGAGCCGTAATCCGCGTCGGCGATCAGGTCCATGACGGATCGCTGCGTCACCAACTGGCCGTGCTGGGCAAGCAGCTCGCACAAGCCTAGTCCCATTATCGAACGAAACAAATCCTAAGGAAAGACTCAAATGGCAGATGTTCGTCCAGATGAAATCTCCTCGATCCTGCGCAAGCAGCTGACTGGATTCGAGAAGGAGACTGATATCTATGAAGTTGGTACCGTGCTCCAAGTTGGTGACGGTGTAGCCCGCATCTACGGGCTGTCCAACGTGATGGCCTCGGAACTCGTCGAGTTTCCGAATGGCGTCGTTGGTATGGTGCTAAACCTCGAAGAGGATAACGTTGGCGCTGTGCTCTTTGGTGATGACTCGCTGGTAAAGGAAGGCGATCAGGTGCGCCGCACCGGACGTATCGCTTCGGTTCCGGTAGGCGAAGGCTTGCTCGGCCGCGTGGTCGATCCACTTGGACGTCCGGTCGATGGCAAGGGACCGATCAAGGAATCGGCCATATACCCAATCGAGCGCAAGGCCCTTGGTGTTATCGACCGTCAGCCAGTGACCGAACCGCTGCAGACTGGTATCAAGGCGATCGATGCTCTGATCCCGATCGGCCGCGGTCAGCGTGAGCTGATCATTGGTGACCGTCAGACAGGCAAGACGACGGTCGCGCTGGACGCCATCATCAACCAACGCTACACGCACACCAAGGAAGCTCAGGACCAAGGCATCAAGCCGGTGTTCTGCGTCTATGTTGCCATCGGTCAGAAGGGCTCGACGATCGCCAATGTCGTTGCCACGCTCGAGAAATATGGTGCAATGTCGTACACGACTGTTGTTGCCGCTACGGCCTCAGACCCGGCTCCACTGCAGTTTATCGCCCCGTACTCGGGATGCTCGATGGGCGAGTTCTACCGTGATAACGGACGTCATGCACTGGTGGTCTACGATGATCTTTCCAAGCAGGCGGCCGCCTATCGTCAGGTGTCGCTGCTTCTGCGCCGTCCACCAGGTCGCGAAGCCTACCCGGGCGACGTGTTCTATCTCCACAGCCGCCTTCTGGAGCGCGCTGCCAAGCTCAGCGATTCACTCGGAGGGGGCTCTCTGACGGCTCTGCCGGTGATTGAGACGCAAGCTGGTGACGTGTCGGCCTACATTCCAACAAACGTGATCTCCATCACAGACGGTCAGATCTATCTCGAGCCAAACCTCTTCAATGCTGGTGTTCGTCCGGCCCTGAACGTGGGTATCTCGGTGTCGCGCGTGGGTGGTAACGCCCAGATCAAGGCCATGAAGAAGGTAGCTGGTCCGCTTAAGCTTGACCTTGCACAGTTCCGCGCTCTTGAAGCATTCGCACGTTTCGGTTCTGACCTTGACAAGACCACACAGCAGCAGCTGCGTCGCGGTGCACGTCTTCTTGAGGTGATGAAGCAGCCGCAGTATTCGCCCGCAACGGTCGAAGACCAGATCGTCGTGATCTATGCTGCTTCACAAGGGTACACGGACGATCTTCCGGTAGAGAGCATCAAGCGTTATGAGACAGAATTGATGGAGTTTGTGCATGCCAACCATGCCGACATCATCGAGGGATTGCGCGTGCAGAAAGCGCTGACGGATGAGATCGTCGAGAAGCTCAAAGCTGCTCTGACATCGTTCACCCAGCGATTCGCTACGACGGTCTAAGGGGCTGTTTCTGCGATGATCATTCTGACGGGAGGAGCTGGATTCATTGGCAGCTGCATGCTTGCAGCACTCAATGCATCAGGAATCAAGAATGTATTGATCGTTGATTCGCTCGGTAACGGCCAGAAATGGAAAAACCTGGTCGGTAAAACGTACATTGACATTGTCAGCAAACAGGAATTTCGCGCCTTTATGGATGCTGGAGCTTTCGACGACAACGTCGAAGCGATCATCCATCTTGGTGCGTGTAGTTCTACGACAGAAACGAATGCCGACTATCTCTACGACAACAACTATCAGTACAGTGTTGATGTAGCTGAGTTTGCCTTCGAGAAGGAAGCCCGGTTTATCTATGCCAGTTCTGCGGCTACGTACGGAGATGGTGCGCGTGGGTATTCAGATGGCACACAAGATCTCCGCCCGCTGAATATGTACGGCTACTCAAAGCACCTGTTCGATCAATGGATACGGTTGCAGGGGATGGAGAGCGCTTGCGTCGGACTGAAGTTCTTTAACGTTTTCGGTCCGAATGAGTATCACAAGGGCTCGATGGCCAGTCTTGTGTCAAAGGCCGTGGGACAGATCCAACAGAAGGGATATGTCGAGCTGTTCAAGAGTACCGACAGAACCTATCCGGACGGTGGGCAGATGCGGGACTTTGTGTACGTCAAGGATGTCTGCAGATCCATGCTTCAACTCCTTGAGCGTCCGGAAGTGAACGGCATTCTCAATCTTGGCACCGGTAAGGCACGTTCATGGAACGACCTCATGACCGCTGTCTTTTCAGCGATGGGACGTCCGGTGGACATTCGTTACATCGATATGCCCGCTGAACTGTCCAAGCAGTACCAGAACTACACGCAAGCCGATATGCAGACTTTCACATCAAAGCTGCCAACTATCAGCTTTGGTAGTCTGGAAGAATCTGTTGCTGACTACGTCAACGGCTATCTCACTTGTGAGTGGCCGTACCTCTGAATTTGAAACGACTTGTAAACGGATCACGGAACAATGGCAACACTTCGCGAAACACGGGATCGGATCGTATCGGTCCGAAACACATCGAAGATCACACAGGCCATGAGCATGGTGGCTACGGCCAAGCTGCGCCGCGCGCAGGATGCCATCACGGCTGCTCGCCCCTTTGCCAATCAGGTCCAAAAGATCCTCGGCAACCTGTCATCGGCTGATGCTGATTACGTGCATCCGTTCTTTGAGGTCCGCAAGGACATCAACAACATCGCGATAATCGTGGTCACAGCTGACCGCGGGCTGTGCGGTGCGTTTAACACGAACGTTCTGCGTTCGCTCACGACGCGCCTTGCAGAACTTCGCACACAGCATCCGAAGGCGAAGATCCACCTCATCCCGGTGGGCAAGCGTGCTGTGAACGCCGCTCGCAAGGGCAAAGAAGGCATTCTGCGGGAGTTCAACGACGTCTTCTTTAAGCTGGATTATTCAACAGCGGTTGATATTGCTGCACTGATTACAGACGACTTTCTTGCCATGCAGATCGACCACGTTGAGATCCTTGGCAATCAGTTCGTGAACGTGATGCGCCAGGTTGTGCGTACCACCCAAGTGCTTCCGATTGCCGCCAACACGCAGGACTCGGGTTCGGCCTCCAACAACGACTATATCTACGAGCCGTCACGCGGTGAGATCCTGGATTCGCTGCTACCCATGTACGTCAAGCTGCAGATCTGGACCTCGCTGCTTGATTCGAATGCCGCCGAGCACGCTGCACGTCGTATGGCTATGGAAAGTGCCACAACCAATGCACGTGATCTCATGCGCTCGCTGCAGCTGATCTACAACCGCGAGCGTCAGGCTGCTATCACCAAGGAAATGCTCGAGATCGTGGGCGGTGCCGAAGCACTCGCGAGTGCGTAACCGGCAGGAGCCCCGTGACAGCGGCACCTAGACCCGTTTTCAGCGTCCGTGGAGTGATTCTCACGGGACTGGTGATTGCGGTTCTGACGGTGCTGGTAGGACCCTATCTCGGTGAGAGTAATCCGTATGCAACCTCGTACGAGGCCAGGATTGAGCTCTATCGTCAGAAGCTGGACTCCCTGAACCGCATCCGTGGTTGGCGCGATAGGATCTACATGCGCCACATGGCCAACCTTGAGATCCCCGAGTACATCGTCAGCAAGCTTCGCCCCAACGACACGCTACTCTTGCCCCCGATGGAGTATGCCAACCAGTTCATGGCAACTAAGGCGTTCTGGACAGATCCGCGAATCTTTACCTGGATGGTCGGCTTTCAGCCGGTCGTAGCCTGGCGAGATACTGCTCGCCGCCGGTCGGTGAATGCCTACGTCGTCCTTGAAGCCAACACGATCTGGATCACACGTCCAGGAGGAGGCACGAACATCGATTCGCTGCTAGCGGTGTTTGAGAAGATGGGAGGGGGTAAGTGAGAAGCGAAGTCCTTATGCTCGTTCTGATGCTGATGATGCAGTGGGGAATCGGGCTCGGAACCATCGGCGCCATCGGCTACCGTGTTGAACGCTCTACGCTGCTGCCGCTGAGTCTGCTCCTCGGTATGTTCCTTCACACAGTTGCAATGTTTTTAGCACAGCTCGCCGGGGTGCCGCTGTCAATGCAGACCATGTTGGTTTCCGGCACGATTGTTCTAGTGCTGCCCGTTGTGCGATGGAAAACTCTTCGCAATACGCTGGAAGGTCTCTTTGCGCTACCACGCATCAGGCCGACGCTCTACGATGTGGTGATCTTCGGATTTGTTGGCTACATCGGCTATATGGTCGTCTGGGCCAGTTGGTACTGGCCTGTCACGCCGTTCGATGCCATGGCAGGAATTGATCTTGTGGCCCGCTATGCGGCCAAGGACGGGATGATCGCCAACCAAGTATTCACCGATCCGTCGCTGCAGGGACAGCTGTCGAATCAGCCGTTCTACGCCCCCTTTGCGATGCTGATGCAGGTGATGATGAAGCTCATCGGTTACCCGTACACGCAGATCTGGGTGAGCATCGTGGCCATCTGCTTCTGGTGGTTTGTCTGGTCGGTACTGCGCCGTCTCGTGCATCCTCTTTTTGCTGGCCTACTGCTAGTTCTGTTCGTGCTGACGCCTGAGATTCTTGGGTATTCGTACATACTGCAGACAGACTTTGCTAACGCAGCCTTCTTTACCATCGGTTGTGTGATGCTTGCACGGTCGATTGATGAAGAGCAGCTTGGCGGAGTTGTTGTCAGCGCACTAGCATTTGCCGGAGCATGCTGGTCACGCACCGAAACGCCTCTCTTGGTTGTACTCGTTGGTGCTGTCGCCTTGCCGAAGATGCTGCGAGTTTTCGGTCCTGCGAAGGGGCTCATCGGTGCAGTGAGTGTGCTTGCGATGTCGACATTTACCTTTGGACTATGGAACGTTGTCTTTTTCAACTCCTACCTCCCGGTGCGTCCGTCAACGTCAGAGCAGATTCGAGGTTTTGATTTCGAACGCTTTACTGAGGTCGTTGCTTCCAGCTGGTCATCGGTGATCGCGAGTACCGAGCTCTGGGGATGGATCGTGTGGCTGTTCTTGGGGGTCCTTGTAATCGACATCATCATCAACCGACGGATCTCGCAGCCGATCATCCTTGGATGCATCGTCGCAGCGGTACTCGGCCTGTTTATGGTAGGCACCATCTTTAGTGCCGCCATCGTTGAGCAGACGCTTCGACGTGGGATGTTTAAGGTGATTCCGCTGATGGTTATTGCGATTGCCGGCTCCGGCATTGTAAGTTCGGCGTCATCTGCATTGTTCTCCTGGGAGGCAGGACGCAAGTCCTGAACAGTGAATGCCCAAGATCGTTCTCATTCTGCTTGCTGGACTCGGCACGTTTCTCGTGCTCGTGTCATGCAGTGCGCTGATCTCTCGGGTCTTTGTACGCCGATCGATAAAGCGCCTTGTGCGAACGATCTCGAATGAGCGGCTGCCACGATTCTCCAAGCAGCTTGTTGCTGGGCTTCCGGCGCCGGTGCAGCGGTATCTGCTGAATGTTGTTCCCGAGGGACATGAAAATCTTCGCTACGCTGTTCTAACGCAGCGAGCACGATTCCGTCATCGGCCCGGCAGTCCATGGTTTACCGTAAGGGCTACCGAGACTATCTCCGGTATGGAGCCCGGATTCGTCTGGGATGCCATGCTTCGCCACAATGCTGCATGGTGGCGTGCGGCCAAACTTAGTTACGTGCAAGGCGAGGGACACGGCCACATCAAACTGTATGGCGCGATGACTCTGCAGGAATATGACGGGAAGGAAACCGATACGTCGATGCTCTTCCGTTTTCTGAGCGAGCTTGTTTGGATCCCAACGGCCTTTCTTCCGACGAAGACTCTTCGCTGGGAGCCGATCGATGACCGAACATCACGCGCCGTGATCAGTGACGGGGCTACGCGCGTAAATGCCACCTTCCACTTCAATGATGCGAACGAGATCGAGCGAATCGTCACATCTGACAAGTATCGCGACCACAAGAGTGGGTTTGAGCAGGCGAGCTTTACTATGCACTGTCGTTCCTACAAGGTGATCGACGGCATCAAGATCCCTACGGAAGTGGAGTTTGTCTGGAATCTCGAGTCGGGCGACTTCGATTACGGACACTTCACGATCACCGACGCAGCCTACTACTTCAGCTGAGAACGCTGAAGCCGTCGCGCTTCGAAATAGGCCGAAGGTACGGCCATGAGCTTCGGCAGAAGTCCGATGCTCGCTCGGCGAAGAAAGACATTGTAGTCCATGCCCTCAACCACTCGCAGGATTTTCTGGTAGTTGCGACTCATCAGCAGCACCGTGACCATGCTGCTTGATTCAAGCATAGCAATGCCCGTATCTGCCTTGCGATAGAGAACGTCAGCCCGGCGGATGTACTCTGCAACAAGTCCACGGACGTTCTTGGTGCATCGGTTTGTGAGAATGTCCTGCTCACTAACCTCGTAGCGCACCATGTCTTCATGTGCCAGATAGATCCGCCCCCTGACAGCATCTTCCTTCACATCGCGGATGATATTGGTTAGCTGCATGGCGATGCCGAGATCAACGGCATAACTCAGCGCATCAGGTGAGGAATACCCAAAGATCTCAGACGTCATCAGGCCGACCACAGAAGCAACTTTGTAGCAATAGACTTCAAGTTCGGCGTACGTTGCAAAGCGGGTGATGGTGGTGTCCATCAGTACGCCCTCAATGAGCTCCTCGGGCAGATGACGCGGGATGTGGTACTTCTGCAGTGTGTCTTCCCAAGCAAGAAGCACGGCGGCTCGGTCTTGATGAGCCATATCCGGCGTATTAGCCCCCTTGTGTCGATCGCCGGAATAGACCTGACCGACCTCGTTTCTCCACTGTTCTACCAGGCGCACAGCGTCTTCTCGCGTCACGTCACCGCGCTCCATCGCCACATCGACGATATCGTCGACGTAGCGGCAGAACGCATACACGGCATAGCAGGCATTGCGCTTCTCCGCAGGGATGAAGTGCGATGCTGCATAGAACGTCTTGGCATGCGTTCTGGTAACGCGACGGCAGACCTCGTAGGCCGCTGATATAGACTCATCTTGCATCACTGCCCGTCGAACATTTCCTAGCTTTGAATTCGCCACATCAAGGTTGTAAACAACGCATGAAGATACGCACCCTCTATCGCTGTTCCAGTTGCGGACACTCTACACCCAAGTGGGTTGGACGCTGTCCGGGATGTGGTGCCTGGGAGAGCATGGTCGAAGAGGTCGATTCCACATCGACATCGAAGAGCTCGAAGAGTCGCATTTCCGCCATAGCAGCCGGCTCTGCCGCGCGCCTTGGCACGGTGGATGTTGAACGTACACCGCGCATTCCAACTGGCATGCAGGAGCTCAACCGCGTGCTTGGTGGCGGGATCGTCCCCGGAAGTATGGTTTTGGTAGGGGGCGACCCCGGCATGGGCAAGAGCACGCTGATGTTGCAGCTTGCCTCGTACGTCGGAGGCGCCGTGCAGGAACGTCCGTGCCTCTACGTTACGGGCGAGGAGAGTCTGCATCAGATCAAGCAGCGCGCGGAGCGTCTGGGTGTTGACCCAACGGGCATTGTCGTTGCTTCCGAAACAAACGTCGAGCGAATTGCCCATCTGGTCACCAATGAGAAACCCAGCCTGGTCATCATCGACTCTGTTCAGACGATCACAACCGATGCACTTGAGTCGTCGGCAGGAAGCGTTGCACAGGTGCGTGAATGCACATCTCTGCTGACGCGCATTGCCAAGTCGACCGGTCTGCCGATGGTGATCATCGGTCATGTGACAAAGGACGGTATGATCGCCGGACCCAAGGTCCTAGAGCACATGGTCGATGCCGTTTTGCAGTTCGAAGGTGATGGTACGTATTCGTATCGTGTGTTGCGGGCCCTGAAGAACCGCTACGGTTCGACGAATGAGATCGGCGTGTTCGATATGACATCTACCGGTCTGCGGGAAGTTGCCAACCCGAGTGAGGTACTGCTTTCTCAGCGCAGCGCTAACGAGCCCGGTACAGCCATCGTGGCGGTAATGGAAGGAACGCGACCGTTACTTGTAGAAGTTCAGGCGCTTGTCTCTCCATCGGGATATAGTGTACCGCAGCGGGTGTGTACCGGCTACGACAACCGTCGACTTCAGATGATCCTTGCCGTGCTTGAAAAGCGAGGGGGCATCCAGGTCCGCCAGTCCGATGTGTTTGTGAATGTTGCCGGTGGAATCGCCGTGCAAGATCCGGCGCTGGACCTCGGCATTGCTATGGCCATCGCCAGCAGTGTGACCGATGAGCCCCTTGCCGGAGGCGTTGTCTTTGTGGGCGAACTGGGCCTTACTGGCGAAGTCCGTCGCGTATCACATCTTGATCAGCGTGTTGCTGAGGCCACTCGTCTCGGTCTTGAGAAAATCTATGCACCTGCCAAGGGGCTTACGTCATCTGCCGTCGTGTCCGTTGACCGACTCTCAGAAGCCTTGCGACTGGTGTTTGGGTAAAAACAACAATGGCCATCGAGATCACTCCCGATGGCCATGTCAATGTTTCGACCTACGAGCGATTATGCCAGGTCAAACCTGTCGAGGCTCATGACCTTTGTCCATGCGGCAACGAAGTCGCGGACGAACTTCTCCTGACCATCGTTGCAACCGTAGACTTCTGCGAGGGCGCGAAGCTCTGAGTTAGAACCGAAGATCAGATCAACACGCGTACCGGTCCAGCGCTCTTCACCCGTGATGCGATCCTTGCCAACGAAGACGTCGTTATGGGCAGAGGTTGGCGACCACGTGGTGCGGATATCAAGGAGATTGACAAAGAAGTCATTCGTCAGCGTTTCCGGACGTGAGGTCAGAACGCCATGTTGTGCCGATCCAGTGTTGGCATTCAGAACGCGCAAGCCACCTACCAGCACCGTCATCTCAGGAGCCGTCAGCGTGAGAAGTTGGGCCTTATCGATGAGGAGCTCTTCAGCAGTAATCGAAAGGTGACCCTTCGTGTAGTTGCGGAATCCGTCGGCCACCGGCTCGAGGACGGCGAACGAGTCGACGTCGGTCTGATCTTGCGACGCATCCGTGCGTCCTGGCGTGAACGGCACCGTGATGGTCTGTCCAGCTGCTGCGGCTGCCTGTTCAATTCCGACGCATCCGCCGAGGACGATCAGGTCGGCCAACGATACGCTCGTACCGTCTGTGCGGGAGGCGTTGAACTTCTGCTGCACAGCTTCGAGGGCGTCGATTGCCGACGACAGATGCGCTTGATCGTTAACGGCCCAGTACTTCTGTGGCGTTAGACGCAGGCGTGCACCGTTGGCACCGCCGCGCTTGTCTGAGCCGCGGAACGTGGAGGCCGATGCCCATGCTGTTGAAACGAGACGGCTGATAGAAAGTCCGGTCTCGGCGATCATCTGCTTGAGTGTGGCGATCTCAGCATCGCCGATCACTGTATGGTTGACGGCAGGTACGGGATCTTGCCACACCAGAACTTCTGCCGGGACTTCCGAACCGAGGTAGCGAGCACGTGGACCCATGTCGCGGTGCGTGAGCTTGAACCAGGCACGGGCGAAGGCGTCGGCAAACTGATCTGGATTCTCATAGAATCGGCGCGAGATCTTCTCGTAGGCCGGATCAACGCGAAGGGCAAGGTCCGTGGTGAGCATCATCGGAGCGTGACGCTTGTTCGGATCGTGGGCATCGGGAACGGCATCGGCAGCTGCGCCGCCCTTTGGACGCCACTGTTGTGCGCCGGCCGGACTCTTTGTGAGTTCCCACTCATATCCGAACAGGTTCTCGAAGTAGTTGTTGCTCCACTGAATCGGCGTAGTTGTCCAAGCCCCTTCCAAACCGCTCGTGATCGTATCGCCACCCTTACCCGAGCCGAAGGTGTTCTTCCAGCCCATACCCTGCTCGTCGATCGAAGCGGCTGCGGGCTCACGTCCGACGTACTGATTCGGATCGGCTGCGCCGTGCGACTTTCCAAAGGTGTGGCCACCGGCGATCAGGGCCACGGTCTCTTCGTCGTTCATGGCCATGCGGCCGAACGTTTCGCGGATGTCGCGAGCAGCAGCAAGTGGGTCGGGGTTACCGGTCGGGCCTTCTGGATTGACGTAGATCAGACCCATCTGAACAGCGGCAAGTGGATTCTCAAGGTCGCGGTCACCCGTGTAGCGCTTGTCGGCAAGCCACGTTGTTTCCGAACCCCAGTACACATCTTCTTCCGGCTCCCACACATCGGCGCGTCCGCCGGCAAAGCCAAAGGTTTTGAAGCCCATCGTCTCAAGGGCGACATTTCCGGTGAGGATCATAAGGTCTGCCCAGGAGAGCTTCCGACCATACTTCTGCTTGACCGGCCACAGCAGCAGGCGTGCTTTATCGAGGTTGGTGTTGTCGGGCCAGCTGTTCAGGGGCGCAAATCGAAGCGTTCCGCTTCCGGCGCCGCCGCGCCCGTCGCCGATGCGATACGTACCAGCGCTATGCCATGCCATGCGAATCATGAACGGACCATAGTGACCGTAGTCTGCCGGCCACCAGTCCTGTGACGTGGTCAACACGTTGGCAATATCCTTCTTCACTTCATCAAGGTTCAGCGTCAGGAACTCCTTGGCGTAATCAAAGTCCGAATCCATTGGATCGGACATGCTGGAGTGCTGACGAAGGATGTTTAGCTTCAACTGATTTGGCCACCAGTCGCGGTTGCGTGTTCCGCCCCCTGCCGTCTGATTGCGCTGTCCACCGGTGAACGGGCACTTGGCGCTATCGGCACCATTGGATGAGTTGTGGTTGTCCATGCAGATCAATGAAAAGGTGATGATAAACGATGAATTGTCGGTGCTGGATGCGGTCGCCACTGACGGTGGCGAACAGCAAAAATTGGCGTGGTGTGAGAAAACACCGCGGCGTGGGGAAATGTTCCGTTGAACCAGGGATTGGAAGAGGGCTTACTTGTCGTCGTCCATTGCCTGCATAGCGATCATTTCGCGCAGCGTTTTGTTCATTCCCTCGGCGGAGCCGTCGAGGAAGATCACATTGCCCTTGCTCTCGGCAGCAAAGCTTTTGATCGACTCGGTCCACATGCTGAACAGCAGGAATGAAGCGTCGAGGTTGGCTTGCTTCATTTCGGTGGCTGCTTCGCTCATACCCTTTGCGACCTCGCGCCGGAAAAGGGCAATGCCCTGGCCACGTAACTGAGCGGCGATCTTCTCGGCTTCGGCGGCAATCTTGATCGCATTGCCTTCGGCCTCGGCGGCCTTGGTCTTCGTGATAAGAAGAGCTTGTCCTTCGTTCTCGGCTGCCGCCTTCAGGTTGGACGATGCCACAACCTGTGCCATCGACTTTGTGATGGCTTCATCGAAGGTGATGTCGTTCAGTTGTAGGTCAAGCAGATGATAGCCCCATGTCTCAAGCACATGGTCGATGCTTTCTTTGACCGACTCGACGATCTCTTTGCGCAGCGAGAGGATCTCTGCCTGACGTTTTGTCGCCACGAAACCGCGAATCGATCCCTCGATTGTGCGTATCAAAGCTGTCATGAAATCGCGCTCGTCAACGAACTTGAACGCCACGTTCTTGATCGTCTCTTCGTTACTGTCGAGCACTGAATACAGGAGCATCGCCTTGAAATACACGTTGGCCTGATCTTGCGTGATTGCCTGAAAATCCAGCTCGATGCTCCGATTCTGGATCGAGACGATTCGATGCACACGTTCAATGAACGGGATCTTGAAGCTCAGTCCCGGACCAAGGATCCTTCGGTACTTCCCAAAGATGGTCAGCACCGCGATTGTGCCCTGACGGACAGTTACCACCGTGAGGAAGAAGACCAGCAGTGCAAGGCAGAGGAGTATCCAGAGAAACATTACGATCTGACGGGTATGTGTGACAAGCGTGGCAACTTACCGACGGATGCCGCCTCCGGCAACGTATTTTGCGTCCGTTCACCGATACGTAATGAGACAGCATGTTCGAGAAAGAACTCGATCGGATCAAACATTCACTCCGGCAGCGGCTTGACTCGGGTCAGCCGTACACGATGCTGCAGTCGATCATCGACCGCACCGACATTCACCCGTCGGTGAGGTCCTTTCTGCAGGCCGAGGCCCGGTGGTGGATCCATGAGGAGCAAGCCATCCGCGCATCAAACTCCCGATTCGATACGCTTTCATCCGAGATCCGTTCGGCACTGAGTCAGGTGGACGATCTGCTCTATCGTCATGCGCGGTTTGACAACGAGGAGTTGCAGGCAACGATCGATGCTGCTGTTAAGACCCGCCTGAACTTCTTGTGCCGTCCGCGGACCACGCTCAAATGGTTCGTCTTTCGGGGAGAGCCAACCAAGCCTCTTTACGAGATCTTGCTGCGATTAGATTACCTGACCGACCATGCCTACCTGTTGCAGGGTTTGCGTCAGTGGGCCATGAGCCGTGGCTCAGACTCATCCACCAACGAGATCCTCAGCGTCGTGGAGTTTGAGCGGATCATTGAGCGCATTGACAATGAGGCGATTCTTGATCTGTCGCAAGACGAGTTTGTGCGCCTACTTGACGGACTCTACGCCTTCTTTGCAGAGGCCGATCCGGATCTTCCGCCCGAGAGTATTCCCACCGAGGCTGTGATCATCTTTCTCGATGACAAGGGGGCTGTTCCGCTGTCTCAGGCCCTGGAGCGCATGCTCTACCGCGAGGAACTGCGCACCCTTACTCGGTCAAAGCTCATCGACGTGATCGACGGCGTCATTGCCTCTATCGATGCCGAGCCACCGAGCCCCTTGCAAGAGCTCATCAGCAACGAGCCGGCTACTGGGGAATCGTCTTTAGGTGCTGACCAGCAAACTGCCGAAAGACAGACATCATACCGCACAGATACCTTTGAGATCAATGTTGACGCCGATCAACGTGGAAAGTTTCTCCGCAAACTCTTTGCCGGCGATGTCGAAGAGTTCAACTCGGTTCTGCGTCGGGTTCTCGGCTGCAGTGACTGGAGGGAGGCGGCCGGTATGCTCGACCGTTACTATGCCAAGAAGGGGATCGACCCCGACAGTTCTACGGCGATGGAACTGGCCCAAGCCCTGCACAGGAGCTTTGCATGAATTTTATCGATACCGCATCCATTGCGGTAAAGGCCGGCGACGGTGGTGCCGGTCATGTTTCATTCCGACGTGAAAAATACGTTCCGAAGGGCGGGCCTGATGGTGGAAACGGTGGTGCCGGCGGCTCGGTGATCGTTGAGGCTGACCAGCAGCTCGGGACACTGCTCGACTTCACCTATAAGCGCAAATATGAAGCGCAGGACGGTGAGCGAGGGGGCAAGAGTAACTGCACCGGCAGAAGCGGCAACGACATCGTTATCCGTGTACCGGTTGGCACGATCATCCGTGACCGCGATACCGAAGAGGTTGTTGCCGACATGACCGTCCATGGCGAGCGAGTGGTTGTAGCTCATGGAGGAATGGGCGGTCGGGGCAACTCAGAGTTTGTAACCTCGGTCAACCAAGCGCCCCGCAACGCCGATCCCGGAACACCCGGAGAAGAGTGCCAGTTGGACCTTGAGCTGAAACTTCTGGCCGATGTTGGCCTGGTTGGCTTTCCCAATGCCGGAAAGAGCACGCTGATTTCTTCCATATCAGCAGCCCGACCCAAGATTGCCGATTATCCTTTTACCACACTCGTGCCCAACCTTGGCATGGTGCGTGCAGGACAGTACCGTAGTTTTACGGTTGCTGACATCCCTGGACTCATCGAGGGGGCTCACCAGGGCAAGGGCCTTGGCCTGCAGTTTCTGCGTCATATTGAACGTACGGCTGTACTGGTGTTCCTGATCGACATTCAGAGCGAAGATCCCGAGCAAGAGCTTTCGGTCCTCCGTAGAGAGTTGGGCCTATATTCGCCGCAACTCCTTGATAAGCCTTGGCTTGTATGCCTCTCAAAGGCCGATGTTGCGCCTGACGACCTGCTCGACGAGTTCAGGGCAAGCCCCTTTGCCGTCGAGCATCAAGCACGCATCATCTCAGCTGTATCAGGTATGGGGCTCCCAGAACTCACAGAGCTGATGTGGTCTTACGTTAAGAAGCAGAGAACAATTCAGGCGGACTAACTAATCTGGCACGATGCTTGATTGGCAAAATCCGGACGAAAGTGCGACGTTGAAGGCGTGCGCATGAAAGCCCGAGCCCGAGACCATGTGACCACCAAATATCTTTGGTGCGGTTTGGGTTTGGCAGAACGCCTTTGTCGTGGTATTTTCGGATGACGGGGTGGGGCGTGCATGCGCTTCGGCCCGTGATGCGATGTTTAGTAACCTTCCCGGTTGCAACGATGTCGTTCAGCCTTGAGAACCAAAGCATGAAAGTAATGATGTACAATAACTCAACGTTTCACTTGGAGGATCGTATGAATCGATTCGATTCCGCGTTCTCGTCTTCACAACGGACTCCGGCGCTGTGGCTCCGCACCGTGTTGTTGGCGGTACTGTTCACTGTTGGCATGTCGTCGTTCGCAACGGCACAGACAATTAACCGTGCCTCGCCAGCAGGAAACCTCAATCAGGCTTGCGAAGGCCAGCAGATCGTGTACAATACCGAGAACCTCGGTACGACAGGTCTGACGTATACCTGGACGGTCGTTGGTGGATTCGTCACGGCTGGTGCTGGGACGCCATCGGTAACTGTCCAGTGGCAGAACGTTGGAACTCAGACGCTGACGATCACCCGGAATAACTTCGGAACGGTAACGGCAACCACGATCAATATTGCAGTGAGCCGCACTCCGACGCCTGCCATTGCGGGAAGCAACGTTGTCTGTCTCAACTCTGAGCGCACCTACACGACGCTCGGTGTTGCGGGCAGCAACTACACGTGGAACGTCTCTCCATCAAGCCTTTGCGCCGTTATCGGCGGAGTGCCACTTGGTGTGGCCTCCGGTTCCAACCAGGTCAACCTGCGTTGGATCAATACCGGTACAGCAACCGTTTCTGTGACAGAAACAGCTGTCGGTAATGTATGCTCGGCAACGACAACGGCCTCTGTCATTGTCAACCCAGTCCCTACACCAAGCCCTCAGTCAACTACGGGATACGGCAACCCAACGACCCGCCGTCCTGGTATCGTTGCCTCTGGAACGTCGCACACCTACACGGTAGGTGCCACACCTGGAAATGTTTTCCAGTGGACGGTTACCGGTGGTACGATCACGAGCGGTTCGGCATCAAGCCCATCGATCACTGTTACGTGGCCAGCAGCTGGTGTCGGCACGATCCGCTGCCGCGAAACTGTACCTGGTTCAGATTGCAGCACGGAGCGTCTTGATACCGTGCTGATCCGTCCGAATCCTACCCCATCTTTCACCGGACTGACGAGCCCTTGCTCTGGCTCGACACAAACATATTCAGTTCCAAACGTGGTAGCTGGTAACTCCTACAACTGGACGGTTGCACCGGGCGGTACAATTATTTCTGGCCAGGGTACAGGCTCAATCTCGGTCGTGTGGACGACACCTGTGTGGCCGAACGTTCTTTCGTCATCGGTCAGTGTCACGGAAAGCATCACGGATGCTCTTCCCGTTGGCGGAGCTGGTACAGTAACGACATCTTCACAATCGGTGTTTGTCAAGCCAGTTCCACCAACCACGCTCATCTCTGGTCCGACCACGGCTTGCGCGACGAACCTCTCGAACAATCCTCCAACGATTACGAACGCCATCTATACGTGCACGGTACCAGTCAACACTGGTGTTGGACCGACTGGATCAGGAACAGTAGCACCAACATGGACTGTAACTGGTGGTAACATCATCTCCGGCCAAGGCACAGCTACGATCACTGTTCAGTGGAATAATGCTACGTCTGCCCCAATCGTCGGTAGTGTTTCGTGCACACACACATCAACGTTTACCTGTGCATCGACTGGAACGTTTAACGTTACGGTTAACCCACTCACGACGCCAGTTATTACCGGCCCATCGGTTCTCTGCGCACGCACGGCCGGTGACTACAGCGTTGCCGCAGTCACTGACAACACATACTCATGGACTGTAACTGCCGGCACGATCGTTTCGGGCCAAGGCACGAACCGCCTGCGTGTTCTGTGGAACACTCCTGGAGCAGGTTCTCTGACGGTAACGGAGACAAATCCAACGTTTGGTTGCCCAACACAGAACACATTCAACGTCACGGTTAACCCGCTTCCAACAGCCACCTTGTCGGTTTCCGGCAAGACAGCATTCTGCGAAGGTGGAGATATTACGATCTGTGCACCTGTTGGTTTTAGTCGCTACGTATGGAACACTGGTGAAACTGCCCGCTGCATCGTTGCTCGCACATCCGGTGCATACTGGTGTATGGTCACCAACAACAATACCTGTACCAACTCATCGGATACAGTTCGTTTGAACGTGACAGCAGCTCCGGGACCAGTGGTTGCAATCAGCGGACCTACAACGTTCTGCGAAGGCGGAAACGTAACTCTGACAGCACCAGCCGGTTTCTCTGCTTACGCATGGACGACGACAGCTGATCCAAACTGGAAGGCTTCTACGCCAAGTGTAACGGTAACGCTCGGTGGTCAGTATCGTGTGCGTGTTGCTGATGCAGTAACGGGTTGTACGGGTGTCTCTGGTGAGATCGATGTTGTTGTCAATCCAACACCAAAGCCAGTTCTTTCGGTTACCGGCAACACAAACTTCTGCGCTGGAGACAGCGTTGTTGTGACGGCACCTTCGGGCTTCGTTTCCTACAGCTGGATTTCAAGCAACGGTAACTCGTACGGAACAAACAACCGCATTGTGATCAAGGCCACAGATACTGTTATCTGTCAGGTTGTTGACGTATTCGGTTGTGCTGGTGCTTCAGCTGCTGTTGGCGTAAAGACGCCGCCGGTGGTTCGTCCAGTTGTTATCAGTAGCGGTCCAACCACATTCTGCGATGGACGTACGGTCACGCTGACGGCTGAAGATGGCTTCGCCACGTACCTTTGGTCGAACGGTGCAAAGACCCGTGAAATCACTGTTGACCGCACCGGCGATTACTCAGTCACAGTCCTCGATAAGAATTCGAATTGCCCGGTAACTTCAGCTGGTGTGTCGATCAACGTCAATGACAATCCGGTTAAGCCGATCCTTTCCCGCACGGGCGATGTGCTGTCGGCAAAGTCATCGGACAATGTTGAGTCATGGATGTGGACAGCTGATGGCCAAGTGATTCCGAACGCAACATCGAGCTCCTACACAGTTAACAAGCCAGGTAAGTACGCAGCGATTGCTACGCGCACAGGTTGCTCATCGACATCAGAAGAAATCGACATTCTCTTTACGGGTGTTGATGAAGATGTTGTTGCTGGTGCCTCGTTGTTCAGCGTGTATCCAAACCCAACGAGCGGCCGTGTTAATCTCTCGACGGGTCTTGCTCTGACGGGTAACGTTCAGATCACGGTTACGAATGCCGTTGGTGTCTCGATGCTCGTCGCTTCGGACGTTGCAACTGGCGCTGGCTTCTCTACGACGCTTGATCTGACGAACCTGCCTGCTGGCATGTACAATGTTGCGATCAACAATGGTGGAGAGCGTTGGGTTGTTCGTCTGGTTCGCCAGTAAGACTGCCCGGTAACAACGGAACTTTTACTACGGGGATGCACCTTGGTGCGTCCCCGTTTTTATTTTGTGGAACAGCCGAACAGTACGCCCATTCATTGACACGAAGTTTAATCGTCCTGCGTCAGTTGCTGGCATGGTCCAACATCAAAATCCCCTCCAGTGAATCGCTTGAAGCTCGCATCATTTGTGATCGTTGTCACATGTTCCCTTGCCACTTCCTTCGGGCAGTGGAGGGAGGTGTCTGTGCCTGGTCCGTTCAATCAGGGGTACTATCTCGACGTGTTTTTCCTGCCAACTGATTCAAATCTTGGCTGGGCCTGTTCTATCGAGGGCTATGTTGTCCGAACGACAGATGCAGGGCGTACATGGAGAGGAGTTCAGGTGCGGGGGGGTAATCTTGAGTACGTTCAGTTTCTGAATGCCAGGATCGGCTATTCGTCAGGTCCGAGTGGTCTGTATCGGAGCACCGATGGAGGTGCTAGCTGGCGAGACATAACACCCGAGCTGGTAGCTGAAGAGAAGATGTGGGGCAGCTTCTGGCTCAATGAAAGCGAAGGCCTCTTCTTCGTAGGAGGGTGCATGACTGGCCGCCAGTACTTTTATCGTACAACTGATGCTGGTAATACATGGACCGTCTCTGTGGCATCTGAGCCTAACAGTGGACTCAGCGATGGCATCGTCTATGCAGATGGTAACGGATATGCTGTGAGTAGTGGAGTGCTCTGGGGCACCAATGATGCAGGACGTAACTGGTTTAAGATCAATAACACCGGATCTCGGACATGGAATGAAGAGATAACCGTGTACGGTCGTTCAATTCTTGTCCCGTCGTCGGGAACAGATTGTGATGGTCAAACCCGGGGTGTCGGTGCTTTGCGATTCAGCAGAGATGCCGGCAGGTCATGGACCGAGTTCCAAACCCGAGCCAACATGTTTGGTGCATTCCTTGTCAATGACTCGACGGGATGGGGTGTAGGAGATGAGCGTTCTGTCTTCCAGACAACGAATTACGGCCGTTCATGGGTTCGTCGGAATTGTGGAATTCGTGGGAATATTGATGATGTGTGGTTCATCAACGATACACTCGGCTGGGCCGTAGGTGACGGTATATACCGAACAAATACCGCTGTTGGGATGTCGAACATCACGATCTATCCGGATGTTCGAACGATAGCGATCTGCGCAGGTGACTCCCTTTTTGTTGAGGCCAAAGGACCATTTGCTCCCTATGAATGGAGTGATGGTGCCATTGCGCCAGCACGTATCATCAATCGTCCCGGTACATATACAGTCAAAGCATACGACTCTCTCACCTGTCAGTATGTACAGGATACGATCACTGTAACCCTTCGAAGCACCTATGTCCCACAGATCGGTGCGTCCTCAAAGGCAATCTGCCAAGGTGACACGATGACGCTGACCGTAAATGGTCCAGTCGTTTCATGGTTGTGGTCAACAGGCGACACGACATCATCCATTAGATCCGGGACTGCTGGAAGGGTGTCGTGTGCGACCATCGATACAGCGGGATGCCGGCGCGAGGCTACGTTCGACATTCTTGTGAACCCAACGCCACGTCCAGTTGTTGTTCCCAACCGAGGAACAACGATCTGCCAGGATGAGCAGGTCGTTCTTACGGTTGATCAATCTTATGTTTCCTACCGGTGGAGCACTGGTGAGGCCACAAAGAGCATCACCACCTCGATCGCAGGTGAGTACGTGGCTGAAGTTGTTGATGTGAATGGATGCATTGGGCGTTCGGAACCGGTGACGGTCATCGTTCGCAACGTTCGTAACCAGGCAAAGTTTCTCTACGCATCGTCAAAACCTGAGTACGTGATTTCTGATCATGAAGTCGGATTACTGCGGTGCATGAATATTGGTGTTGTGAACCTTTCCGATACGAGCGACCTGATCATGCGCGGCGCACGCTTCAAAGGTAATGTGTTCTTCTCCGTTCCACAGGGTCAGTTCCCTATAACGATACCTCCATCGGGCGCGGGTGAGCTTGTCATCTGTGCTTCTGCGGTCGATGTCGGGCAGATCCTCGACACGCTGCAGTTCGACGATGCCTGTTCAACGGTCGGTATTCCAGTGTTTACAACCGGCTTGCCGATCGCGTTCCAAGGGACCTCGCGATGTGATCTGCCAGTGGAAACCTCGATTATCCGAGCAGGATCAGCGTGGCGTCTGCGAGCCCCCTACCCAAACCCATCTGACAATGTGACAGCGGTGTCATTAGCCCGCACGGGTAGCGGCTCTGCAGGTGTGTCGGTTGACATTGTGGATCTGACAGGCACACCTGTTATCGGGCCGACCACGGTACAGGTCGGCCACGAAACAACCCACAACCTCGATGTTGCGGGGCTGCGCGCGGGACTTTACGTGGTTCGTATGACCGTAGACGGGGAGCTCCTTACCTCGTTCCCGCTCATCATCAGTCGGTGACATCAGGGGGCGAGTGGCCCGTAGAAACTTCGTAGTTTGCACGTATGGCAACGATCATTTCCCTCGATCCCCGCGTAACGCGTATGGCGATCGAACAGGATCCGGGATCTGCTCCGGAACCAAAGTCAGAACTGGATCAGTTTCACACCTACGAGGTGTTTCACCAGGGCAAGACCGGTGCGCACCACGTTCACGTGGGTATCGTCCATGCTCCAAATCCAGAAATGGCGCTACTCCTTGCCAAGGAACAGTATGGACGTCGTGGACAGACCACGAACCTCTGGGTGGTCAATACCCGTGATGTGGTGACAATGCAGACCAGTGACTCTGATGTCTTCGTGACAACACCGGAAAAGACCTATCGGGATGTTGGAGCCTATATGGTGCGGAACAAAGTTGAAGCCTACAAGAAGAGACAGCAGGAAGGCAATTCTCATGAATCGTGATGCCATGAAAGACATGCTGGTGCGCATGGCCGATGATGTGCTAATCCTGGCCCACCGTCACAGCGAGTGGACGGGCCTTGGACCGCTTCTCGAAGAAGATATCGCCTTCTCCTCGATCGCTCAGGATAAGCTCGGTCATGCCCAAGCTCTGTACACGATCTTGCATGAGCATTTTGAGGGGGCTGACCCAGACGCCATGGCTTTTGGCCGAGCCGAGAAGCAGATGCGCTGCTGCCATCTTGTGGAGCTGCCCAATGGAGAGTATGACTTCTCGCTGATGCGCCACTTCCTGTTTGATGCCGCTGAGTTCATCCGCTGGTCTGCGCTCATTGAGAGCTCCTTCGAGCCCGTTGCTAAACTCGCCTTGAAGATCCGTGGCGAGCTCAAGTATCACCTCTATCACGCCCAAACGTGGATCATACAACTTGGCGCACAGGGTTCGGAAGAGTCCAAAGCTCGGATGCAGACCGCCTTGCGAATGGTTTGGCCGTATGCGCTTGGAATCTTTGAGGTGCGGGACGGTGATATCGATCTCGTTGCTGCCGGTGTGTTCCCCGGTGAAGATGAACTGTGCAACCGGTGGCTAGCTTTTGTGGGCAATGTTCTTGACAAAGCAACGCTCGAGATGCCTGTCGATACAAGTGCCGTTCTGGGTGGACGTGATGGGTATCATACGGAACACCTTGGACCGCTGCTTGAGGAAATGACCGAGGTGTACCGGCAGGATCCATCTGCGCAGTGGTAGCATGACAAGTCAAGACGTGTTGGCGGCCCTTCAGACCGTGCGTGATCCTGAGATCCCGACGATCTCCGTGGTCGATATGGGTATCATCACAGATGTGACCGTACACTCGGATGATCACGTGAGTGTGCGTATGACACCAACATTTGTTGGATGCCCGGCTATTGAAGTGATGCGCAGCGATGTCGAGCAGGCCGTGCGTGACCTCGGCGTTACTACCGTTGATGTGGCAGTTAACTTTGACGTTCCATGGACGACAAACCGTCTTACGGAAGCCGGGCGTGCAGCATTACTGCAGCATGGTCTTGCACCACCGGAACCGTTTGAGTCCCTCACGCTCGAACTCGAAGTACTCAACAATGTGGCGTGCCCCTATTGTGGCTCGCGCAAGACCACGCTGAAGAGCCCCTTTGGTCCAACCTTGTGCCGATCCCTGCACTACTGCAATTCCTGCCTGCAGGCGTTTGAGGGTTTCAAACCGATCTAAAACTTCGTACCCACCTGCACGTAGGCCTGACGTCCGACGAGGCCGGGTATCAACGTGGGATCGCTGATGTTCAACATGTTCAGAACACCAATGCCCACCGTACTTTGGAGACCGAGCACGGTGATATTGACTGATCCCGCAAGATTGATCACCGTGTAGCCGGCGACGTATTCGTCATCGCGGTCAAGAACCTTTCGCGGTGGATCGCTGATCACATAGCCGTTTTTGTCCAGGGACTCCACACCGAAGCGACCGATGAACTGGAATCGGGCGTTGATCGAGTATCTCGAGGACGGATCATCATACTGCAGGCGCAGTGTTCCGCTATTGCGGGATCGGCCCCAGAGTCCGCCATAGGCCTCGCGAGATAGAAGCTGGTTCACAGTTCCTGCCTGCCCCTTATCAATGGCATCTAACACCTGTTGGTCGCGCGCATCAAGAAACTGATATCCGGCCATGAGGGAGAATGTACCGAGGTCGTCGTGCGCAAGAGACAGGTGAAGATTCGTCTCAATGCCTTGGGTAAAGGCCCGCGCGATATTGCGGTAGGAATACACATCTCGACCATCGACGCGACGGACGAAGAAGAACTCAATGAGATTGGACAAGTCGTTGCGAAATGCGCGAATCTCGGCATTGTAGAGTACTGACGAGGATCCGGAGAGACGCCGCTGTCCGTCTTCATAGCGCAGTCCAGCGTCATAGGTGAGGCTTCGCTCGGGCCGAAGGTCAATGCCAAGTCGACGTGCACCGATCAGATCGTACCCCGCTCCGGCGAGTCTGTTTGAGAACGTTACGAATAGTTGTCGAAAGTCCGGTGCCTTGAAACCCGTACCAATACCTGCCGATGCCCGGACATGTTCTCCCGGTTTCCAAAGGATAGACAGCCGTGGGCTGAGCGCTGTTCCGAAGGCATTGTTATCATCGACCCTAGCACTAAGAACGTAGGAGAGATAGTCGGTTGGTAAACCTTCCCATTGAACGAATCCAACCGCAGTGCGGTAGAACGGATCTTGGCCGGAAGAGTCTCGGTATCGCGTTCCGGCAATGTCGTCGTGAATGTACTCGCCACCGATGGTCATCCGGTTCTTCTTACCGAACATCAGATCGTACTGGGCATAGGTCCGAAGAATGCGTCGGCGCAGATCATCGACACTGCTGCCTGAGCCCTGCACGGTATCGAAATTGTATCGCTCGTTGAAGACCGAGCCATAACTGGTGATGTTGAGTCGGGCGCGGCCGCTGCGATATTCTGCATTGCAGGTTGCCGATCCATCCCACTGGTCCACGCTTCCGGAGTTTGCCGCGATCTGGCCGAAGACACTTTCTACAAAGGCTCCGCTGGTCTGTGACGCGAATCCACGCAACCAGGACCGGAACGTCCAGTGCCGTGATGCGCGCCACTGAATATTGGTTTGCATTGTCGCATCACGAAACCCTGCGACGGGGATAGCGACATTGGCCCCCTGAGCAGTAAATGCTGGCTGGTCTTTGATGTTAGCAAAGCCGGAAACTTCGAGGGAGTCAGAGCCCCAGCCTAGCTCGAGCCGCGCTTCGGCCGGCCCCCGCGTGAGATTCTGCATCAAAACGTTGCCCGTCACCCCGTCATTTGGACGCTTCGTAATGATGTTTATCACGCCGGCCAGAGCATCGCTGCCATACATACTGCTCATAGGACCCTTGACGATCTCTACACGCTCGACATTGCCAACGGATAGTCTTGAAAGATCAAGGACTCCAGCAATACGTCCGATCACCGGCTGGCCATCGATCAGGATCAATGTGTGATCCGGACCAAGGCCATTCATCTGGATTCCCGGACGTATTGTGCCGCTCAGCGCTAGGCCGGTCTGTTCACGAAGTACGTCGCCCATCGTGACGAGCCCCGAGTTTTTCAGACGCTGCGGTCCGATGATCTCCACCCGGACAGGGGAGTCTTTGGCGCGGAGTTCATTACGGGTTCCAGTGACAACGATCTGCCTCGACAGAATGGCCCGGAGGCTGTCAGTGACTCCGACAGCTCGAGACGAATCTGCAGTGAAGGGGCTCGTCAGAGCCGCTTGGCACACAATGGTGCTGATGACGAGAAAAAGAGCGGTAGCCGATTGCACGGCGCAAAAATACCGCTTCGTTAGCCGCTACGGAATCCACATCACCGGGATACTCGAATGTTCCGTCGGAGTTGACACACTGAGGAAGTACAGTCCGGAGCTATACGCTGACATATCAATGATCTCGGATCGCGTCTGTCCACGTTCGGTATGGACTGTCATTGAGCGACGGAACAACATTCGGCCATCGGGAGCAACCAGCTGGGCATCGTACTCACCGGGCATTTGTGCGACGAGGCCAAGTTCGATGACATTCTCGTTCTGATTGACTCGCACCGAGAACGTGGGTCGGGCATAGGTGCGTATGAGCCTGCCCAAGATGTTGCAGCCCGTGACAAACAGGACGCCAGGAGTTGTCGAAACATTCGGGCATTGGGCGGCATCCCATTCGACGTTCTCCCACGTCAGAGGTGCGTTGAGTACCTGCCCTGCCAGGACGACGCCACGAATCGACGTGACGCGCTGTCGAGGCGAGATGATATCGAGATTCTCAATCCTCAGGTGAGCAAGCCGATCGTTGCCTCGGATACTGGTGCGCAGAGAGCCGCGATCCGATGACTTTGGAAAGAACGAGGACGCGTCCTGAACAAGCGTTGCCCGCATCTCATCTATGTGCAGAGGCAGAAGGTCCGAAGGCACATCAACGATCACAGGAACGCCAACACTATCGTGTCCCGCTTCTGCGGTGACACTGCCAGCCATTAGCATGATCGGAACCGTGTCACGAACAATGATCCGTAGAGACTGTGTCATTGAGCATCCGAGAGCATCGACGCCGGTGACCGAATACGTAATGGACGTGTCGGCCGTTATCGACTGCACTGCAGAGGTACTATCCTGAAGACCTGTTGTCGGTGTCCACCGATACTTCCACGCCCCGCTTGCTCGCAACTGAATGCGATTGCCTCGGCACGCGGCGGTGTCACCCGTTAGGCGCACCTGAAGACGCGACACGAACACAGTAACGGAGTCGTAGTCCTCGCAGTCACCGATGCGGGAACGAAGAACATAGGTGGTTGTTACCGCTGGCGAAGCCGTAGGCGTCAGACTCCTGGGGTCATTCAGACCATCGGCGGGTGTCCAGAGAAACTCGTCACCGAAACCAGAGGCCAGCAGGCGCTTTCCCGCCCCTGCACATATCGAGAGGTCGGCGCCAGCGTTGATGATGGGGCTTGGACTGACCGTAACGCGAATCGTATCGCGAATGCTGCAGCCAAGATCATTCGTTGCTGTAACAACATAGGTGGTCGAGGACTTCGGAGAGGCAACGACGACGCTGCCGGAATCACTGTCCAGGCCGATCGATGGGCTCCATCGTAGCCGAGAACCACCAGCGTCGGCCGACAGCTGCACGCTTTGCCCCGAGCAGATCCGCACGCCCGATTGGACGCGCAGCAGCGGTGCTTGAAGAGACGTGATGACAAGAGAGTCCTCGGCACTGCAGCCGCCGCTCCCAACGCGCAGGCGCACGGTCGTGGGTCCGGCGCCCATCACAACCCGGGTTGAAGATGACGTGGCATCAAGCACTCCAGCGCCTTGCCAGAGAAACACCGTGCCGGCTGAGGCAGTCAGCACAACAGTATCTCCATGGCAGGCGTTGTCTGGACCGTTGATACTCACGCCGAGCGAGTCGAGTACCGTTACGGTGACGGTATCAAGAATGATGCACGAACCAGATGTGATCGCTACGGTGTATGTAGTGGTGAACCGAGGCTGTGCCACTGGCGATTCGGATGTGGAGTCACTGAGTCCCGTTGATGGTGACCATGAATACGCTTCACCTCCGCTAGCGCGAAGCTTTACGGTTGCACCAGCGCATATCGTGACATCCGGACCAGCCGCAGCCGATGGTATCCGCACGAGAACAGCAGCCGTGTCCATACAACCCGTTGGCGACGAGCCGATCACGGTAAACACTGTCGTTGACCGCACCTGAACTGTTGGACGTGATGATGTCGAATTGATGACCTGTCCCGCGGGCAACCATTGGTATCGCTCGGCGCCAGAGACCTGCAATTGTACCGGCTGTCCTGGGCATGCCGAAACGACCGAGTCCACGACGAGTGACGGACGTTCGAGAACAGTGATCAGCGACGATGATGTGTCAGCCGCAAAATCAGATCGAGCCACCAGCCTTACCGTGAACACACCTGCACGGGGGAAGGTCACTCGTAATGGTGTCCGCTCGGTAGAGGTAGACGGTGAGCCCCCTTGAATAGACCATTCCCAGGAGGTGATTCGACCGGTGCTGCGGTTGACGAAGCTCACCGTCTCGCCTTCACAGATCTCTACAGGAGTCGAGAATGCTGCGCGAGGTAGCTCACATATATTGGAACGATCCGGTTGATCAAAGAGAAGCGGTGTGGGAATGTTGGGAAGTCCAGTCCGTACAATCCCTGCTGTACGTATGATCTCTTTCTTAAAGTCAACCAGAGGGGGGCGATTATTGGGTCGCTCAATCACGCTTAAGCGGTTTGTACCGGGGATGCCTACATAGATGCGGCCATCAGGGCCAAGCTGCAGTGGAACCCAGGAAGATGTTGTACCGAGATCAGCGACAATCTCCATTGACTCAGCGATCTGCTGAGCAGTGGGCAGTCCAATGTCGAACTGATAGAGCTGCGTTGTTGCGTCGGATGTGGCATTGGTCACTGTGATGTAGGCTTTCTGTCCGTCAGGAGAGAAGGCCGCCCCAAAGTGTTCTCCGAGCTTGTCCACTCCAAACAGATTGAGGCCCTCGGCAAGGCGCCCGGATTCGGCATCAAAATCAAAGAGTTGGGAACTACCCGAAGCTGAGGTCATCAGGACATGACGGTTGTCTGGAGACACCTGCAGTTGGCCGGCATCGCGCACATCCAGTTGATTGTTTGCGACAGACGAAACCACTGGTGAGGTTTCGAGATAGGCACTCGTAAGATGCAGGCTGAAGAAATGGCGGGTAAGTCTGCTCCGTGTGACAATCCACCAGCCGTCACCCTTGCAGTCTGTCGTTGCTGTCAGATGCTCAGTAATGTCACTTAGCAGGAATTCATTTTTCTTCGTGACATCGCCCCGTCCATCATCAGCACGCATGTCCACAATGCTGTAGTGCAGACATAAACAACGTGATGATGCGTCCAGTGCAGATGCGGGAGCCGCATTGAAGACATAGAACACATTCTGCCTGCCAGGCGCTGGTATGATCAGCGCGCTCTGACTGGTTGTGGGGTCGCCCATAAGCCCCGTTCCATTGGGCATGACCTCGTGAAGACGGTTCCAAACCGTAACACCGTCAGTGTAGAACAGCAACTCTCCAGTGGTCGGGTTTGATACGACAGCCGAGCCTCTGTTCGTTACCATCCGGGAGCCTTCCAGAGGTACCACGCCCGAATTTGTGAATGCTATGCCGGCGCGTTGTCCGAAGTACCAGTTGGAGGACGACGCTGATTGTGACCGAGCAGGGGGAGCGGAGAAACAACACAAGAATCCAACGATCATCAGCAAAAAACGCTGCCAATGACAAGCTCTCCCCCCGGAGAAATATGGTCGTGTTGCTGTGCGCACGGAGGCTCTGGAAAATAACCAACTTCTTGTCCCACGGTGCCGGTTTGTATTACCGGAATTTAACCGCCGGCGGGAGCTAGCTCGCGTAACTTCGCACTGCGTTTGACACACATGGGACCATCGCATGGATAAGAAGATCCTGATTGTCGATGACGAGCAGGACATCCTTGAGCTCATCTCGTACAACCTCTCCAAAGAGGGGTATAAGGTGCAGACAGCGCCGGACGGGATGAAGGGGCTTGAGGTAGCCCGCAGGGTGCGTCCTGACCTGGTCATCTTGGACGTGATGATGCCCGGCATGGATGGCTTTGAGGTCTGCCGGACGCTCCGTCAGGACAAGGAGTTTGCCGAGACGGCGATCATGTTTCTGACGGCCAAGTCCGGGGAGATCGATCAGATCCTTGGTCTTGAGCTCGGGGCTGATGATTATCTCCAGAAGCCGATCTCGCCACGTGTTCTTCTGGCACGCGTCAAGAGCATGCTCCGGCGCGGCGGCGATGCCAGCCGCACGGAGACGATCGTTGCTCCCGAGATCCTGCGCCTGGGGAATCTCGAGATCAATCGGCAGAACTATACGGTCCGTGTTGACGGAAAAGAGATTTTCTTTCCGAAGAAGGAGTTTGAACTCCTGGCCTTTCTCGCGGCCAACCGCGGCAAGGTCTTCACCCGGGAGGCGCTACTGCGCCGGATATGGGGCGAAAGCGTTTTCGTGATCGACCGGACGGTCGATGTGCATGTCAGCAAGATCCGCGAAAAGCTCGGTACCTACGGTGCGTGGATTGAAACGGTTAAGGGCGTAGGGTACCGTTTCACCGAGCAGGTCTAACTTTGCCGTCATGGCAGATGACCCATCGATCAAACTGTTGACAGTTGTCCTCCTCTGCGTGCTTGCGTTTCTTGTGGGGGCGGGAGCCGTGGTCGTCGCACAGCGCCGGCGATTGCAAAGATCCGTCCGTGATCCTCTCCAGATTGTCGAGACGGTCACCACATCAATTGCCCAAGGGGCTGTCAGCGCACGTATTTCGCTGCCTCTTGATTCTGATCCTTCGGTGGCCCAAACAGCTGCGGCTGTTAATAGGCTTGCCGACCGTGCGGCTCATGACATTGACGAGATGCACCGTCTCGAGCGGGTGCGTTCTGAATTCATTGCGAATGTCTCTCACGAGCTCCGCACACCGATCTTCAGCGTGCAGGGGTATCTCGAGACTCTTCTTGACGGAGCGATGGACGATCCGGCCGTAGCGATACCCTTCCTTGAGAAGGCCTATCACAATGCGATGCGCCTGAATGTTCTGCTGAACGATCTCATCGACATTTCCCGGATCGAAAGCGGAGAGCTCAAATTCTCATTTCGGTACTTCGACATCGTCGACCTGATCACGGAGTTAGTTCACACTTCTGAGATACGAGCTCGTCAGGCCAACGTTACGGTCAGTTATACGCATGATGATGCGCACTCGGTTTACGGCGACAAGGAACGTCTGTCGCAGGTGCTGACAAACCTTCTGGATAATGCCATCAAATACAACGTCGATGGTGGTCGCGTCAATGTCATCACGCGGGCCGTCGAAGGTGGTGTGCACATCGAGATCAGTGACACTGGTATCGGTATCCCCGAACAGCACTTGTCTCGCATCTTCGAGCGGTTCTACCGGGTTGACAAGGATCGCTCGCGTGCCGTTGGTGGAACCGGACTTGGACTGGCCATTGTCAAGCACATCCTTGAAGCCCATGACGCCCACATTGATGTCTCGTCAAAGGCCGGCGAAGGTACGCACATCGGTTTCACTCTCCGCTCGGGCGAGGCCGTCTAGATCCAGCACCATTGCCAGGTGGCTTTCTACCGGACGATCATCACTGATACACTTGAGATCGTCGATCCGGACCGAACCGAAAGTACGTAACGACCTGAGGCCAGAGCTTGTGTGTCGACGATGAGCGTCGTGCCTCGCTGATACCAAGGTGCCATGCAACGCAGGCCGGTCATATCCGTTAGCCATGCGTCATCAACCATCAGGTCTGTCGGAAGGGTAACATTGCAGTGTGATGATGACGGAGAGGGGAAAACTGAAAGCACGTGATGCGTCTGCTGCTCCGATACCGAGGTGGTGAGAAGATCAATATCGTCCATGTAGAACCCGTCGGACTGCCGGGAAGCATTACTGCGGAAGCGAAGGCGCAGATGCGTTGTGTCTCGTCCAATCGGTAGTCTCACGCGAGCCGTCCGCCATGCATCATCAGCCTTGGTGGTGTCGGACCACCGTGCATCCTTGGATGCGTTCCACCATTCCAAGACATCATATGGGCCATCAACGCCCCGTGTCGAGGCTTCCATAAACATTGTATCGGTGGCATCGATGAAGGCTGCCACGTGCATTTCCAAGACCAGTGATGCTTCCGGAATCATCGGGCCCGGCACAATTGGCATCAATTGCAATGTGTCCCGTCTGTTCGGTTGATACGATCCAGCACGAGCATGTGAATACGATGCTGGCCACGAGCGATAGAAGTTCGTCGTGGTACCCCAAGCCCCCTGAAGCTTGCGATAGCGAGGCTCTCTAGTAAAGTCTTCAGAACGATAGCCGGCATCTCCCGTATAGATCCAGATCGAATCACTCAATGGACTCTCATTTCCGTCGGCATCCACCACACGGGCCTGCATGCGGTACCATCCGCGTTCGTCTACTGTAATGTCACGCATAACTATGCGACCTGAATCGCTCACGACCAGCGCATTCTGTTGATCAATGTCCGTTGCTGTGAGGACCAGTTTTGAGATGTTTACCAGCGGTGTGATGCCGTCTAGACGTTTACTTGGGAGCTCAACAGTGCAGGAGATTGGTAGAGAACTTGAGCCCTCGGCTTTGATGAGTTTAGGTACTCCTGGTTGACGCGAACCACCCGCCCACGCAGACGCCTGCTGCGGGGCACTGGAATCGGTCCCAGCTACGGCAACAAGCGTGTATTCGTACTTCTGGTACTTCGTTAGACCGCGGTCGCGAAATGACCTCTCGTTCGAGGCGAGGACTGCGATAGGCGCACGATCTCGCATGAGTACGTACGAGAAGTCACCAGCAGCAAGGGGCTGACCGAAGGCCCGTGACGTGATGGCATCCCATGACAGATCGATCTCGGTTGGTGCATCCGGAAGCGTCGTTGCGGTGAATCGCTGCGGTGATGACGGTGCACGGGTGTTGACGATAGCCGTGTACACATCGTTGTCGGCCTTGTTCGCCGTCGTTGTATTACGCATATCCACCCAAGAAGGATACACGATACCATTGCGGAAATCACAGCCAGAGTAGTCACCCGCAAAGGTGTTGCCGCTGAACGGATTGTTCCGCAGATCACTGTTTCCATCACCGGCTCTGCGATCCACCCATGTCGAACCTCCATCGGTAGAGAGACTCACATAGGTTCTTACGAGGATGTTGGCAGTATCATCACGACTGTCCGAGTACATCACGGCCACGTCACCATTTGTGGGGTCCAGGGTGATCCATGACCAGAACTGATCGTTAGTGGTGTCCGAGTGGACGATCTTTGGAGAGGACCATGTGGTGCCATTGTCTGTCGAGCGCGAGGCATAGACGTTCGGATAGTTATCAGCAGCCCAGCACATGTACAGCCAACCGTTACGAGGCCCACGGGTGTTGTCAATGGTTAGTGTCGGATAGCACTCGGCACGCACAACACCCTTGACGCGGGAGTTGGACTGACCGGACACGACGCTCTTGATGCCGAACGGGTTGTACCGGTGGATGATCCGGGGCGCTGTCCACGTCATGCCTCCATCCGTGGAACGGGCATAGCGAATTGCCGACTCCGTGCCGCTGTTCCAGACCACATGAACCGAGCCGTCGGGCCCGGTGCGCGCCAGCGGGAAACTCTGGCCGAATGTGGTTGCCTCGCTTGTCTGCGGAAACCGCTCGCTCACGGCAACCGGAGCGGACCAAGAAGCCCCCTGATCGGTGCTCTTGGCGATCATGATCTGCGTTGAGGAGTCGCGATTGATCACGCGCTTCCACGGGATGTAGAGCGTGCCGCGATGCGGGGATGAGCCGGCTGTATCGGCATGTACGTAGTACTTGTCCTCGAAGGCCGAGTCGGCAGTTTGCGTACCGGTATGGATGATCACAGCAGTGTGCTTCATCGACCACGTCTTACCGGCATCGGTCGTTGAGCTGATGAAGATGCCATTTTCGCCGAACTGGGCATTGCCGGTGCGCCTGAATCCCCCGTAACAGAGATAGCCCTTCCCGCGATGATCAAAGCATACCGAAGGATCGTTCGAGGAGGCCCATCCGGGACGCGCCGTGCCAAGACT
Source organism: Patescibacteria group bacterium (assembly GCA_044376225.1). Lineage (GTDB taxonomy): Bacteria > Bacteroidota > Ignavibacteria > Kapaibacteriales > Kapaibacteriaceae > UBA10438. The sequence goes on from JBILLF010000001.1 coordinate 82,845, forward strand.
CACATTGCTCCATGTACCCCCGGCATCGGTTGAAAAGTATGCCCATGTTGAGGACGAACCACGATAATCAACGGCAGAGCCGATCAAGAGGTTAGGATTCAGGGGACTGATGGCGATCGATGACTCATTCTGAGTCGGAAGCTGGTCGTTCTCTGCCGCTGCGATCATATTCACATTGGTGAAGAGTGTAGGCAGAGCCTCCTCCTCGATGAACGGCACCATCATGATCTCCGCCTCGGGGTATAATACCGGTGTCGGATGAGCCCGCTCCATATGACGTTCGTGGATGTTCTCCTGTCCAGCCATCGTTGGCGGTAACGCGCTGATGGTCAGCAGGAGCATGACAGCAAGAATAGATCGTTTCATACGCGGAAATTACGTGTTCCGTCTCTTCCCGTGTGTCGGGTGGTGCTCAACAAAAAAACGCCCGCACTGGTGGTGAGTCAGTGCGGGCGCTAGTGGTGATGTCAGCACCGGTCACAAGCGTGATCGGCACGGGCGTACTTACTTTTCGTCTACGATCGTATAGTCGGCGTCTTCGACCTTGTTCGCATCGCTCCCTGGGGCAGGACCCTCTTCGGAAGGGGCTTGCTGGGCTGATGCCGTCGATGCCTGCTCGTACATCTTCGTGGAGGCTTCGCTCCAGAGCTGATTTAGAGCATCCATTGCCGGACGGATGTCTGCGGCATTGTTCTTGGCAGCATCCGCGAGCCGATCCTTGGCCTTGCTGATGCGATCCTTCGTGTCGGCGTCGAGCTTCTCATCAAACTCCTTAAGCTGCTTCTCAGTGCTGTAAACCAGCTGATCGGCCTGATTGCGGAGTTCGATCTCTTCCTTGCGTTTCTTGTCTTCGGTGGCATGATCTTGAGCATCACGCTTCATCTTTTCGACCTCGGTCTTGTCCAGACCCGACGAGCCGGTGATGCGGATGTTCTGCTCCTTGTTCGTGGCCTTGTCCTTTGCTGTGACGCTTAGGATTCCGTTGGCGTCGATGTCAAAGGTGACCTCGACCTGCGGAACACCACGAGGGGCCGGAGGAATGCCGTCGAGGTGGAACTTGCCGAGCGTCTTGTTGTCGGCAGCCATCGAGCGTTCACCCTGGAGGATGTGAATCTCCACCGAGGGCTGACTATCCGAAGCCGTCGAGAACGTCTCCGTCTTGCGATGTGGAATGGTTGTGTTGGCCGGAATCATCGGCGTCATCACACCACCCATTGTCTCGATACCAAGAGACAGCGGTGTAACGTCAAGCAGAAGAACATCTTTGACGTCGCCCGAGAGAACGCCACCCTGAATGGCTGCGCCGACGGCCACAACTTCATCCGGGTTAACACCCTTCGATGGCTCCTTGCCAAAGAAGTTCTTTACGAGCTCCTGGATCTTCGGGATGCGTGTCGAGCCCCCTACCAGGATCACTTCGTCGATCTGCGATGGCGTGAGCTTGGCGTCACGAAGAGCCCCTTCGCACGGCTTGAGCGAGCGATCAAAGAGATCCGCACATAGCTGCTCGAAACGGGCGCGGGTGATGTTCACATTTAGGTGCTTCGGACCTTCGGCTGTCGCCGTGATGAACGGCAGGTTCACATCCGTCTGCAACATTTGCGAGAGTTCGATTTTGGCCTTCTCGGCTGCCTCGCGCAGACGCTGAAGGGCCATAGGATCCTTGCGCAGATCGATGCCTTCGGTCTTGTTGAACTCGTCAGCCAGGAAGTCGATCAATCGCTGGTCGAAGTTGTCGCCGCCTAGGTGTGTGTCACCGTTGGTTGACTTGACCTCAAACACACCGTCGCCGATTTCAAGGATCGACACGTCAAACGTCCCACCTCCGAGGTCGTAAACGGCAACTACCTGATTCTGACCCTTCTTGTCGAGTCCGTATGCCAGTGCCGCCGCCGTTGGCTCGTTGATGATACGGCGCACCGTGAGACCCGCGATCTCGCCGGCATCCTTGGTGGCCTGACGCTGTGCGTCGTTGAAATAGGCAGGTACGGTAATGACTGCCTCGGTGATCTTCTCGCCCAGATAATCCTCGGCTGTTTGCTTCATCTTCTGAAGCACCATGGCCGAGATCTCAGGGGGCGAGTAGAGTCGCCCGTCGATATCCACGCGCGCGGTGTTGTTGTCGCCCGCGACGATGGCATAAGGCACGCCCTTTGCCTCGTCGGAGACTTCACTCATCTGCCGTCCCATGAAGCGCTTGATCGAGTAGATCGTGTTCTTCGGGTTGGTTACAGACTGGCGCTTTGCTGATTGGCCCACAAGGCGCTCTCCGCTCTTCGTAAATGCGACGACCGACGGCGTGGTACGCATTCCCTCGACGTTAGCTATCACAACAGGCGTGGTGCCTTCCATGACGGCGACGCAGGAATTCGTCGTTCCGAGGTCAATTCCGATGATCTTTCCCATTGGGAATCCTTGAACCTAAACGTGTGTGAATGTGGGTTGCTTACGAGATCTTGATCTCTTGTTCCTTATGCATGGCCGGCTCCTTTTTGGCCACCCATACCGTCAGAACTCCTTTGTCGAATGATGCCTTCACTGAGTCGAGCTTGAGGTCGCTCGGTAGTGTGAATGAACGAGAGAACGAACCGTATTTACGCTCGATGCGCGTATAGTTCTTGTTCTGCTGCTTTTCTTCGCGCTTCTTCTCGCCGCGGATCGTCAGCACGCGATCGTCGGTCACGGTGATCTTGACGTCCTTCCGGTCTAGGCCCGGAAGCTCGGCATTGAAGGAAACGCCCTCTGCTTCGTCACAGATGTCAACGCGTGGAGAATATTCGCCGATTTCGAACTGAAGGCCTCCATCATTGAAGCCATCAAACATTTCGTTCATGCGACGGAACACCGTATCGACTCCGCGAAACGGATCAACTTTGATCAGGGACATTGTCGGTCTCCTAGTGGTGATGAGGAATGACATTTTTCGTCTCCCAATGGCCATTGGTGGAACATCGCTTCTGACGATCATCTTGGAAAATCGTGCCAAACACGAAAAACTGCCGCAATGGCAGATCGCCGTCGTAAGTAGATGTCAGTACGGCAGTTGTACGGTGAAAGGGGCTGACAGGATGGCAGAGACGAGAGACGAGAGACAAGTGACAAGAGACAAGTGACAAGAGACGAGAGACAGTAGTAGCCCCGGGCCTTGGCCCGGGGACGGAGTGACGAGAGACGAGCCATCGATTTACGAGCCCGGGCCTTAGCCCAGGGTGCGGGATCCATGGGCGGTGCGTCATCCCGAGGCGCGCAGCGCCGAGGGACCTCGGGATGATGTTTGAACGTATAGATCCCGGCCTAGGCCGGGATGACGGTGCCCCTTCAACGTCACTTGTCACTCGTCCCCGGGCCAAGGCCCGGGGCTATTACTGTCACTCGTCACTTGTCCCCGGGCCAAGGCCCGGGGCTACTACTGTCACTTGTCACTCCGTCCCTTCGTAACTCCGTAACTTTGACCCATGATCAACATCACCTTACCCAATGGCGATGTGCGCCAATACCCTGTTGGAACAACGGGAATGGACATTGCCAAAAGCATCTCCGACGGACTTGCCCGCGTTGCTGTCGGCATAGTCGTGAATGAAAAGCCTTATGACCTCTCGCGGCCGATCCAGCAGGATGCCTCTATTCGCATCGTAACGTTTGACAATGACGAAGGCAAAGAGATCTTTTGGCATTCGACGGCCCACTTGATGGCGGAGGCGCTGGAGGCTCTCTATCCGGGGGTCAAGTTTGGTATCGGACCTCCGATCGAAGCAGGGTTCTACTACGACGTGGACCTGCCGGGCGATACGAAGCTGAGCGTTGATGACCTGCCAAAGATTGAAGCCAAGATGACTGAGCTGGCCAAGCGTGACGTGCCCTATCAGCGAATCGAGAAGTCGTGGGAAGATGCTGTTTCCTACTTCACGGCAAAGGGTGACGAGTACAAGCTCGAGCTTCTTGAGGGCCTGAAGGACTCTGAGATAACCTTCTATCAGCAAGGCGAGTTCACAGACCTCTGCCGGGGCACGCACGTTCCGTCGACCGGACATATCAAGTATCCAAAGCTCCTCAGCGTTGCCGGTGCCTACTGGCGCGGCGACGAGAAGCGCAAGCAGTTGACGCGCATCTACGGTATCTCCTTCCCAAAGAAAGCGCAGCTCGATGAGTACATCATGCAGCGCGAGGAAGCCGAACGCCGCGATCACCGAAAGCTTGGCAAGGAACTCGAACTCTACATGATCACCCCGATGGTGGGAGGGGGCTTGCCGGTTTGGCTCCCAAACGGCACCACACTTCGACGTCGACTCGAAGCGTTCTTGCGCGACGAGCAGGTGCGTCGGGGGTATCAGGAAGTGATCACGCCGCACATTGGAAATCTGGAGCTGTACAAGACCAGCGGACACTACCCGTACTATGCCGATTCTCAGTACGACCCGATCACGGTGGAAGACGAGCAGTACCTTCTCAAGCCGATGAACTGTCCGCACCACCACCAGATTTACGCCAATAAGCCCCGTTCATACAGAGATTTACCATTGAGGTTCTCCGAGTTCGGAACGGTTTATCGCTACGAACAGTCTGGAGAGCTCAACGGTCTGTCTCGTGTGCGAGGGTTTACACAGGATGATGCCCACATCTACTGCACACACGATCAGCTCAAGGACGAGATCAAGAATGTTGTTGAGCTCACGCAGCATGTCTTCCGGACATTCGGTATGGACGTATCGACGCGCCTTTCCTTCCGTGACGACAACGCAGCCAAGTATGGCGGTGACCTTGAGTACTGGGAACGCTCGGAGCGCGAGCTTAAGGAAGTAGCCGACGAAATGGGTCTGGAGTACTTTATCGGTCTTGGTGAAGCGGCATTCTATGGTCCGAAGATCGACTTCATCGTGCGCGATGCCATCGGACGCAAGTGGCAGTTGGGTACGGTGCAGGTGGACTACGTTATGCCCGAGCGATTCAAGCTCGAGTACGTTGGCGCCGACAATCAAAAGCACCGTCCGGTGATCATCCACCGAGCCCCTTTCGGTTCGATGGAGCGGTTCATCTCCATCCTCATCGAACACTATGCCGGCAACTTCCCGTTCTGGATCGCTCCGACGCAGGTGACCATTCTTCCGATCGCTGATGCGCATCACACATTTGCCAGCGATCTTGCTGCAGAGTTCGAGGCTATGGGGCTTCGCGTACACTGCGACCTGCGCAATGAGAAGATCAACCGAAAGGTGGCCGAGAGCGAGCAGAAGAAGATCCCATATGCTCTTGTGATTGGATCCAAGGAGATCGAGAACGACTCCGTCTCGGTTCGCATTCACGGAGAAGGCGATAAGGGTCAGATGAAGGTAGCCGACGTCAAGGCGCTATTCACAAGCTTAAACAAGCCTTGATGGATGACGCCATGGTGCTGACGACGACGCAATGGGTCATGATCGTCACGATGCTCACTGCGAGTATCGTGGTTGCATGGATCCTGCGTCGCATCATTGGCAGCCTTCTAAAACGTTCGATCCGTCGGTTCACACCAGATGAGCCCAATGCCGGTGTGATTCGGTCGGTCTCGCGCAGTCTGGCATTCATGATCGTCTCTGAGATGGACTCACTACTGCTATCTCTGATCCATCTGTCGGATGCTGTGTCTGGTCGTGTATCAACGCTACTCGATGCGCTCGCATTGGCATTTCTGACCATCGCCTTGTATCGATTTGTCGATCTGGTTTGTACCCGGGCTGTGCTGTATGTATTGCGCACTCGCACGGACGGGCATGAGATCGCTGAGACGCTTGCCCCCTTAGTGGCCTCGACGATCAAGGTTCTGGTTGCGGTGATCGGTGGTATGTGGGTACTGGGCTACCTTGGAGTAAACGTTGCGGCTATCATCACTGGTCTGTCAATTGGTGGTGCAGCGCTTGCTCTAGCTTCGCAGGATACGGTTAAGAATCTCTTCGGTTCTCTGGTGATCATCACTGACCGGCCCTTTGTTGTGGGGGATTGGATCTCGACGCCGGGTGCTGAAGGCGTGGTAAAAGAGATCGGTTTTCGCAGCACTAGGATCGTTACCCCGACCGGAAGCCTGATAACCCTATCCAATGGTAAACTGGCCGATGCCGTGATCGATAATATTGGCGTCAAGCGTAAGCACTTGCTGTCAACCTCCCTCACGCTTGACGCAGTTTCGCCCCTTGAGGCGATCGAGAAGTTTGTCGTCAATCTGCGCACGCACATTACGGAGTCAGCCGATGTATTGGATGATGCCCCGATGAATGTGGCTTTGAGTGCTGTCACTCCCCAGGGTATCACCATTACTGTCACGTTCCACATTCGCGCATCACGTCTTGCTGAGGGTCCGGCAATTCTGCATCGTCTGCATGTGTTTATGCTTCGATCAGCAGCGGAAGAGTCACTTGCACTTGCGAAGGTTTCTGCATGACAACGAAGCAACACCTTGCGAAGAAGGCAGAAGAACGGGCACTTGGTACGCACAGGCGACACATTTTTCTGTGCGCAACGCCAACCAAGGCAAAGTGCTGTTCGCCCGAAAGGGGAGCCGAAAGCTGGGACTATCTTAAGCGTCGACTCAAGGAGCTCAGTCTCGATGAGCAAGGGGGCGTATACCGGACCAAGGCAGATTGCCTTCGCGTATGCCTAAAGGGTCCGATCGCCGTGGTACACCCGGACAACATCTGGTATCATTCCTGCACGCCGAAGGTCCTTGAGCGCATCATCCAGGAGCATCTCATCGGCGGCGCACCGGTCGAAGAGTACCGGCTGGACCATGCCCAGCCCCCTGACGCGATTGACTAAAACGGTCGGTGTTATCGGCGCGTTGACCAGACCTGTTCGGTAACCGTGCGCACGGCGCTGACGCGGTCGCCGAAGATGCGGGTATGGTCGGCCATCAACTCCGGTGCAAACTCCGAGCGGTATCGGGTTAGCTTCTCGTGACTCTCGCAGCTATAGCGGACGCGAAAGACGGCATGCTCGGCTGAGGACGGATCGACGACGCGGACCAGCTCCGAGCTCGTGAACATTCCGGTATTGACCACATCATCGATGTGGTGGGATGTCATGTAGTCGAGCCACTGCTCGACCAGGTCTGCGGGAACCGTGACCTCGACTTGGTAGATGATCATTGCGGTTTGATAACTGGTGGCAGCATCCTGCGCAGAACAATTGCGCCGATGATGGCCGAAAGTGTGGAACCGATGAGAATGCTGAGCTTGGCCATTTCAAGGTGCTGCGGATCAACGAATGCCAAGTGTGCGACAAACAATGCCATCGTAAAACCGATTCCGCACAAGAGCGACACGCCGTACATCTGCGCCATTGTTACTCCCGTCGGCAGCTTCGTAAGACCCACTCGCACCGAGAGCCATACCGAGGCGCTTATACCAATCTGCTTGCCGAGGAACAGTCCGAGGGCGATGCCAAGGGCAACGGGGCTAGTGAGTCCGCTTACCATCGTTGGAGTGATAACCACACCGGCATTGACGAGTGCAAACAGGGGCATGATGCCAAACGAGACCACCTTGCTTAGTCCGTGTTCTATGCGATGCAATGGGGTCTGTACGTGCTCACACATCTCTTCGAGAGCATGCACAGCATCCAGCTGTTTACCCTCGTCTTCGTCCGAGTCGACTCGGCGACTAATCTGGTCGATCAGGTCACGAGACCGTGTAAAGAACGACAGCCGATCAAGACGCGATTGTGCCGGGATGCACATTGCCAACGCCACACCGGCAATGGTCGCATGGACCCCACTGGCGAGCACCACCAACCAGAGCACGAAGCCCAGCGTACCGTAGAACCATAGCGAGTGGATACCCAGTCGATTCCCACAGTAGAGGACAACCACAATAGCCACGGCAAGCAGAAGCATTGGCACGTTCAGGGCAGCCGTGTAAAAGAGTGCAATCACCACAACGGCAAGGAGGTCGTCCACAATCGCCAAGGCTGCAAGAAACACTCGCAGTCCCGATGGGATGCGATCACCCAGCAGAGCCAGCACGCCTAAGGCAAAGGCAATGTCGGTGGCTACTGGTACGCCCCACCCCCGCACAGCATCAGTTCCCGAGTTGAAGAGCAGGTAGGTCACAGCCGGACCCACCATGCCGAAGACGGCGGCGATCATCGGAAGGAGAGCCTTCTGTCGGGATGACAACTCGCCAACCAGCAGCTCGCGTTTGATCTCGAGACCGACCACCAGAAAGAAGAGCACCATCAGGCCGTCGTTGACGAAGTGCTCGAGTGTAAAACTGATATTGAGAGGTCCGACGACGAACTGAACCGGAGTATGGAGGAACGCCTCGTAGGAACCGTGAAATGGAGAATTGGTCCACACCAGTGCAATTGCTGTCACGAACAGGATCGTGATGCCGGTCGATGTGGTTCGCTGCACGAACTCGTTGAACGAGCTCTGAACGGTCGTCGAAAGACGCTGAAAGCGTGCGGCTGGAGTCATGAGCGGATGAGCGACTCGCAGTAGGTCCGGTAGCTCGAGTTTGGCAGTTGGGCGATGCTTGCCATGTACTCATCGTGAGTGAGGAAGCCCTGCTGCAGAGCTACTTCTTCCGGGCATCCGATCTTCAGGCCCTGGCGCTTTTCGATCGCGTGGATGAAGGTGCTTGCCTCGATCAGACTCTCTGGCGTGCCCGTATCAAGCCACGCCACGCCCCTTCCGATCATTTCGACGTTGAGCTGTCCTCGTTCGAGGTAGATGCGATGGACGTCCGTGATCTCAAGCTCTCCGCGCTTGCCCGGCTGAAGATTGGCGGCAATCTCAACAACGTCGTTGTTGTAGACATAGAGGCCAGGAATGGCCAGATTCGACTTCGGAGCGGCAGGTTTTTCTTCGATGGAGAGGACCTTGCCGCCCGGACCCATCTCAACGACGCCGTATCGCTCAGGGTCTGTAACAGGGTAACCGAAGACCGTTGCGCCAGTGTTGTTTGCAATGGCGCGACGATAGAAGTCGAGTTTGCCGTAGAAGATATTGTCGCCGAGGATCAGAGACACATTGTCCCTGCCCACGAACTCCCGTCCGACGCGGAAGGCATCGGCAAGCCCTCTGGGGGCATCTTGTACCACATACTGCAGCGAGATCCCATAGCGGGATCCGTCGCCCAGAAGGCGCTCGAACGTCGGTGTGTCCTGCGGTGTGGAGATGATCAGAATGTCGCGGATACCCGCCATCATCATCGTTGACAGCGGGTAGAAGATCATCGGCTTATCATACACAGGCTGAAGTTGCTTGGAGAAGGCGGCTGTGAGCGGATAGAGCCGCGAACCACTTCCTCCGGCGAGGATGATACCACGTGTTTTCATGCGGCGAAGTTACGGCTCACCGGCATTCTGCCCTTTCTGGCTCAGGGGTCTGAGAAACAGAAATGGCTAGTCGTGATCCCGCTCGTGGATGGCCTTGATCACATCCACACCGTCTTCATTCACAGCGCGGTGACGCACCAGCTTGGCCTCGGAGAGAAAAATGACATTCTCAGCGATGTTCGTGGCGTGGTCGGCCATGCGCTCAAGGTTGTACAGGCCTACCAGAACAGTTGCTCCGTCGGGCACAAGCGAGCTGTCTTCCTTCATGATGTCGATCAGCTCGCCCCGTATCACGTCGTAGAGATGGTCCACGTTCGAGTCTGACGGCAGGATATGGGCCGCTAGTTCTGGATCGTTATTGATGAAGGCATCAAGGCTCGACTTTAGCATCGTATAGGCAGCATTGGCAATGCGGTGCAGATCGATCTGATTGGCCAGCTTTACGGCGTCTGGAGATTCAATGACAATCGAGGCGATGTTGGTGGCCATGTCGCCGATACGCTCGAGCTCATTGTTGATCTTGATTGCGGCAAGCAGTAGGCGCAGGTCCGTAGCAACCGGCTGGTTCAAGGCAAAGATGCGTTGGCACTGCTTGTCGATCTTGAGGTCCAGCTTGTCAACCTTATCATCACGCTCGACAACTATCTTGGCAAGCTCCTGGTTGCCTTCACGCAGAGAGCGCAGGGCAAACTCCACTTGTTCTTCGACCAACGAGCCCATGCGGATGAGCCGGGTGCGGAGTTTATCGAGGTCTTCTTCAAAGGTTCTGTTCATGGGGCTTATCCGAATCGTCCAGTGATGTAATCTTCGGTCTCTTTCTTGGACGGGCTGGTGAAGATCGTTCGCGTTCTGTCGAACTCGATCAGCGAACCCATGAGGAAGAAACCGGTCAAATCCGACACACGGGCGGCCTGCTGCATGTTATGCGTCACAAGCACTATCGTGTAGGTGTCCTTGAGTTCTGTTATCAGCTCTTCGACTTTTCCTGTAGAGATCGGGTCGAGAGCCGAGCATGGCTCGTCCATCAACAAGATCTCCGGATTGATCGCAACGGCACGAGCGATACACAACCGTTGCTGCTGTCCCCCGGAAAGACCCAATGCCGAATTGTGGAGTCGATCCTTGACTTCATCCCAGAGTGCAGCCTTGCGGAGGCAGGATTCGACGATCGAATCTAAGTCAGATTTCGATGGACGTTCGTTCAGAGTGAGTCCGTACGTGATATTCTCGTAGATCGACTTTGGAAACGGGATAGACTTTTGGAACACCATGCCGATTCGTCGCCGCAGGGTGACGACGTCTACATCTTTCGAGTACACATCGACGCTGTCAACCACCATGTGCCCGTCAGTTCGGGTTCCGTCGATCAAATCATTCATTCGATTGATCGAGCGAAGAAAGGTTGACTTGCCGCATCCGGACGGACCGATAAAGGCCGTCACCCGGCGTTCAGGGATGCCGATCGTGATGTTGTAGAGTGCCTGCTTCGCCCCGTAGAAGAAGCTGAAGTCATGCGTCTCGATCTTGAGTGGAAGGTCTTTTGCCATTGAAGGGGGCTCCTTATCGCTTCCGCAGTCGGGAGCGGATGAGAATGGCCGTCAGATTCAGAAGGAAGGTCAGTCCAAGCAGCACTAGCGTCGTGGCATACTGCAGCGGAAGCGTCAGGTCCACATCGGGCGACTGTGTTGAGAGCACAAAAAGGTGGTATCCGAGATGCATGAACTTTTCGGTGACGGCTGTCGGGATGGACTCTGAACTGTAGGTAACCCCGACGAAGAGGATCGCGGCAACCTCGCCAGCGCCCCGACCAACGGCTAGGATCGATCCAGTGAGGATGCCGGTAACGGCATTGGGGATGACGACCTTGACGATGGTCTGCCAGCGTGTTGCGCCAAGTGCCAGCGAGGCCTCTCGAAGATCGCGTGGAACGGCTCGTAGGGCCTCCTCGACGGCAACGATCACAACTGGCAGTGTGAGTACAGCGAGTGTGGCCGCCGACCACAGCAATGACCCGTCGCCGAAGGATGACGTGCCCAACCAACCATCAAGACCGTTGCCCATGAATTGAATAAAGAATCCAACCCCAAAGAGTCCGAACACGATCGACGGGACGCCTGCCAACGTGTTGACGGCAAAGCGAACCGAGCGGGCGAACCACGAATCCTGCTTGGCAAACTCCGTCAAGTAAATCGCTGTTGCCGTGCCGACAGGAACGCCGAGAATGGTCATAAGAAGCACCAACAGGGTGGTGCCGGCCAGAGCGGGCCAGATGCCCCCTTCAGTGTTGTTGTTCCGAGGGAACTCGCTCAGAAAGGTCCATGTGACGCCCCCTCCTCCATTTGCTACAAAGGATCCAACCATGCCTAGGACGACTCCCAGAACGGCTACGGCAGCCGTCAGTGCCAGGGCTACGGCGAAGAATCCGATCAGGCGCTTTGGTAGGGGAACGGACTGCGAAGGCGTCTGCATCATTGTCCCTGGAACTTCTTGATGAGACGTTTTTTCACGTAGAGCTCAGTAACGGCATTGAGGCTGAACGAGAACACGAACAGCATCACGCCCATGAAGAATAAAACGCCGTAGTGTTCCGAACCCCAGACCACTTCGCCCATCTCGCTGCCGATCGTAGCAGCAACGGTGCGCGCAGGTTCAAGCGGAGATAGACTCGATAAGGGGGCGTTGCCGGTGGCCATGATAGCGATCATCGTCTCGCCAAATGCCCGGCCAATTCCCAGCAGTACGGCTGCAAAAACGCCCGGGGCTGCGGCCGGTAGCATCACACGGTAGGCCGTCTGCCATTCTGTTGAACCGAGGGCAAGCGATGCCTCCCGTAGCGACTTTGGAACGGCGCTCAGGGAGTCTTCGGCGATCGAGAAGACGATCGGAATAACGGCAAGGGCAAGGCCGATCCCACCGACGACGGCATTGAGTCGATAGGGGGCTCCGGTAACGTCCTGAATGAAGGAGGCCACGGTCACCAGACAGAAGAAGCCGATAACAACCGAGGGAAAGCCAGCGAGCAACTCGATGGCCGGCTTTACGATTTCCCGCACGCGACGTCGGGCAAAGAATGCGACATAGAGTGCAGAGAGGATTCCAAGGGGCGCACCGATTAGGATGGCTATGGTGGTCGTTTTGAAGGTGCCGATCAGCAGTGGTGTGACGCCGAACTTGGGGACTTCGCCGACAGGTTGCCATGCATCGCCGCTAAGCTTAGCGAGCACGCTTTGCTTTGCCAGCGTATCAGCCGGCGCTGTCTCTTCCGCTACGTTGTCGATGTCGGCAGGCAGAAGCCCCGTATCAGGATTATAGATCTCTGGATACTTGGGGTTCTTTGAGGCATAGATGAATTGCCCTGGGGCTCCGGGTTCCCCCTGAGCCTGCTCAGCCTGCGGCTCCTCGGCTTCGGGGTTGTAAACGTCTGGCTCGGTCGACGGTGCGTCAGAACTCTGGTCCGGGTTATAGGATTCCGGGGCCAGATCTCCTCCAGATGTTTCGGCAGGAGCCGATTGGGAGTTCACTTGCGATGCCGCAACGAACAACGTTGCCGCCTCCCGCATCACGAAAAGCAGGATCAGGAAGATGACGATGATCGAGGCGGATGCGACGAGGCGAATGGACCATTCCATGATCCATTCGCCCGGACGTTTACGTGTTTGTTGAAACGGATTCGACACTCGTTCCTTTACTTCTTCCTGATCGGATAGTACCCGACTTCGGAGACAACTTTCTGACCTGAGGCCGAAATTACCCAGTCGATGAATTTCTTCACGTTACCATCTGGTTTACGATTCAAATAAAAGTAGAGGAATCGGCTGATCGGATACTCCCCGGTATGGATCGAAGCAACGTTTGCGGCGATGGCCTTGGACGATGCATCCTTTGCAATAGGCAGCGCCTTAATGTTCTTCGCATACGCCGCACCACCGAAGCCAATGCCGTTCGGATCCTTTGACACGGCGTTGATCAAGGCAGCCGTGCCGGCCATGTGCTGGGCCGACGCCGCAAAGTCCTGCTTGTTCAGCACGTGCTCCTTAAAGAACTCATACGTCCCGGAGTTGTTCTCGCGCGAATACAGCAGTATTGGCTTGTTTGGCCCGCCAACATCCTTCCAGTTTGTGACCTTGCCGGTAAAGATATTCTTGACCTGTTCCATCGTCAGCTGCTTCACGGGATTGCTCTTGTGGACGTAGATCGCCAGACCGTCCATTGCGACACGGATCTCAAGACCCTTATAGCCGAACTTCTTCTCAAGCTGGGCTACTTCGTCCTTCTTGATAGGACGCGATGATGAGCATATGTCGGTTGTGCCATTGATTAGTGCTGCGATGCCTGTGCCGGAACCACCACCGGTAACCTGAAACTCGACGTTGGTCTTATCCGGATAGACCTCCGTCCAGCGCTGGACGAGGATCACCATGGTGTCGGACCCCTTGATTGTAACGCGATCCTTGGGCATGGCAAGGACGACGAAGGTGAGGATGAGAAAAGTTGCCGTAAAGGGGGCTAGAAAGCGAAAGAGCTTCATCGGTATAAGAGTGTGTTTGTGAACAGAACGGTCAAAATTCGAGAGGATACCCTCTTATGTTACGTCCGGACGCTATGTGTTACCAGATGGTAAAGCATCCACACGTTTAGATGCCGAGCTCCACATTGAAGCGTGCGTAGTAGTTCGCCTCCTCGAGGTTGGCCTTGTTGTAGAGCGTTGTCTGGTTTGTGCCAAGCTCGAAGTTGGCCTTCACACGGTGACGGTTGAAGTAGTATCCAACGACTCCGGCGATGTTCGTCTGTTTTGTGTACTCCGTAAGTCCGGCCAGTTGTGAGCCGGCATCAACGACGGCATAGCGTGCTGCGATGTTCCACATGGAGGGGAATACATATGATAGCTGTGTCATGTATCCGGTGCCAACGAAGATCGCCGAGGCTTCTTTTCGCGCAGAATCACGATACGTTACAGGGTTGTTCGATGTACGCGAGGCGTACTCCGTGTAGAACGATAGTCCGCTGTACTTGAATAGAGCATCAGCATACAGAATGTCCGATGAGCGCTGAGCAAAGAGCGCCTTGCCGAGGGTGCCGCGGGTCTTTGTCTGACGATCGTTGCGCTGGTATGACAGACCAACGCTCAATTTCGGAGTCTGTTCCCGGAGTACGTCACCCTCAAAGTAATCGCCCCCTCCAGTGAAGGCTCCAAATGGCAAAACTTCGATACGGCCGGTGTAGGCGAGGCCGCCGCCCGGGATGATTGGCTGGTTGCGTCCGTCGCCCGAGGAGATCGCGGCACGCAGGTTCACTACAACATCGCCCGTGATAGGACGCCAGAAGCCCTGGAACCCAAAGTCACGGTCGAGATTAAAGTCGCGGTTGACGATTGAGCGATCAGGTATCTCAAGATCCGCAGAGGAGATGACACGCTGGCGATTGCCGGGCAGCTTTGTCTGACCAAACCCCACCTGCAGGTCCCGCGAGAAGTTCCAGAATACCATCGCATCCCGGATGACATTCGGAAACTGCGTGTCGTTCCAGTCCATGTCTGACCGAGAAAATGACAGTTGGAGATTAAACGTTAGGCGCGGATCTATGAGCGCACCACCAAATCGCATCCGAAGTCGGCGCGTGACCAGGTCGGTCGAACCAGCTGAGAGGTCGAATGCATCGTCTTCGTCCATGGTTTTTGTGGTGTAAGTCGCCCAGTTCTGCATGCGAAAACGCATCGTAACACGTGTGTTACTGTCTGCCGACTGGAACACAACTCCATCAGAGTTGAAGTCGAAACTCCCATGGGACTGCGTCGATGCCTGCGCCGGAGCGGCATCTGGCGTTAGGCTGAGTATGCCAAGGAGTCCGAGAGTGCAAAGAATAAGCGGTCGAATACCGGTCATGACGACTCCGCTGTGTTACGAAAAGGTTAGAGAATTGTTACGGCGCAAACGTATGGTAATGCTTCGGTAATGTAGAGTAACCAATCCGTAACATTAGCGTAATGCACGTAATAAATGCCGTCAAGCACAGTTTCAGTATGCCCCGTATCTTCGCAGGCCATGAAACGAATTGCACTATTCACCAGTGGAGGCGACGCTCCCGGCATGAATGCCCATATCCGGGCAGTGGAGCGCGTTGGCGAAAAACGCGGCGTCGAGGTCATCGGCATCATCGGCGGATACTCGGGAATGATAGCGGGTCACTTTGAGCCCCTAGACCGAATTCGGACCGCGAATATTATCGACCGTGGCGGCACGATCCTTAAAACTTCGCGCTGCGAAGAGTTTTTCGAAGGTGAGGGCCGATCCAGAGCAGCCGATCAGCTGCGCCGACACGGCATTGAAGGCGTGATCGCCTGCGGCGGCGACGGTACATTTCATGGGGCGCACGCGCTTTGGACGGAGCATGGGATCCCGATCATTGGTACTCCGGGCACGATCGACAATGACCTTGCTGGAACTGACTATACCATCGGCTTTGATACGGCCATCAATACGGCTGCTCAGGCGATCGACAAGATTCGCGACACGGCTGATTCGCATGGACGTCTGTTTTTTATCGAGGTGATGGGGCGTCACGCCGGGTTCATCGCTATGGATGTCGGCATCGCTTGTGGCGCTGAATATGTAGCCGTTCCAGAGACCATGACCGACATCGATGAGCTCTACAGGCGCATTATCATGCAGGGACGGGACAAACGAACTGTCGTGATTGTCGGGGAAGGAGATGAACTCGGCGGTGCACTTGGCATCAGCAAGGAGATCAACCGTCGCTATGGCCTGGAATCAAAGGTCTCGATCCTTGGACACATCCAGAGAGGGGGCTCACCGACCGTGCGCGATCGTGTGCTTGCTTCGCGACTAGGTGCCGCTGCCGTTGATGCATTGATCTCGGGCATTTCCGATGTGATGATCGGCGAGGTAGCCGGCAGCGTCCGAATGGTGCCCCTTGAAGAAACATGGACCACCCGCAAGCCCGTGCCGGGCTACCTTATTGAACTAGCAACGATACTCGTATGAAGCCCACATTTCTCCTGCTGATTCAGATGTACAACTTCGAGGGGATGGTAGCCCTTGGTAAGGTGCTCAACCCCGCAACGAATCAGCTGTCGAAGAGCCTCGAGCACGCCAAGTACGTCATTGATATTCTGGAAGTGCTCAAGGAGAAGACACGAGGCAATCTAGATTCCGAAGAAAGCAGACTTCTCGATCAGACACTGAGCTCGCTCAAACTGAATTACGTCGATGAAATGGGCAACCCGGACGCCCCCTCCACCACAGAGTCCCTGGCCTGATGCGTCGCATTGCGATCATCGGCTACCTGGCACGCCCAGACGCCGTCACCGGCGTGCGTCGTGCGATCGAGCGGCTTACGTCTGCGGGTATTGAGGTCATACTTGGTCAGGAAGCTGCGAATCTTCTCGAAGCTGACCTTGTCTCTCGATGCAACGTTCGTAGCCATGAGGATTTCGAGAAGCTGGCTGATATGGTCATGACCTTTGGTGGCGATGGCACGCTTCTGGCTGCAGCCCGCTTGCTGATGGGTGCCGATATCCCAATCATGGGTGTTAACGTCGGCAAACTTGGTTTCCTTGCTGAGTTCTCGACGGCGGAGCTGGACGAGGCCATCGACAGCGTCATGACAGGCTCGTATCGCGTTGTCGATCGTACAACCATCGAAGTTGAGCTCAATGGTGTACGCAGTACAGCTCTGAACGAGATCCTACTCGAGCGGTCCTCGAAGGCCAAGATGATTTCAGTACGAACATGGGTCGATGATCACCACGTGGCTGATTATCGTGCCGATGGGGTGATCGTTGCCACACCGACCGGCTCGACGGCGTATTCTCTGGCTGCCGGCGGACCGATCATTGCGCCGTCGACAAATTCACTTTGCATCACTCCGATCGCTCCTCATACACTCACGCTTCGCCCCCTGATCATCAACGATACCTCAGAGGTGCGAATGCACCTTCTTTCAGATGCCACACAGGGTCAGGTTGTGGCTGATGGCCTCATCCTCGGAACCATTTCGAGTGCTGAGCCAATTACAATCCGTAAGGGTCCGCATCTTGTGAAGCTCGTCAAGCGTATCGGCAGCACGTATTACGACCTGCTCCGCCAGAAGCTCCTGTGGGCCGCAGACGCGACCTCTAAGTAAGGGTCTCGGCGGTGCTCAAACGCGAACTGTCGCTCTTCCAGGCCACGGCGATCAATATGATCGACATGGTTGGTATCGGGCCGTTCGTGACAACGTCGCTCGTAGCTGCCACGATGGGTTCGGCTCCAATGGCCCTTCTGGCCTGGACGGTCGGCATGATCATCTGTCTCGTTGATGCCACCGTATGGAGTGAGCTAGGAGCAGCAATGCCGCAGGCAGGGGGCTCCTATGCTTTTCTCCTCGGGTCGTACGGGGAGCGACGCTGGGGTCGACTGATGTCGTTTCTGTTTGTCTGGCAGACCTCGTTTCAGGCGCCGCTGGTCGTTGCCTCGGCTTCACTGGGGTTTATGAAGTATGCGGCCTTTCTTACCGGTCCATTGGACCCGTGGCTGAGCCGGATCTGCTCAGCTCTGCTTGTGATGTTGGTTACGTTCCTGCTCTATCGGCGCATCGGTGACGTGGGCCGAATCTCTGTTGTCCTGTGGTTCTGTGTGGTCGGCACCTTCCTCTGGATCATCATTTCGGGATTGCTTTTCGGCGATGTGACCAAGGCCTTTTCGTTCCAGGGTCAGACGCCCATGAATGACGACGCACTATGGGCAGCGTTGGGGATAGCGAGTATTCCGACGATGTATTCATTCCTTGGCTATTACAATGTTTGTCATCTTGGGGCTGAGGTCCGGGATCCGGAGCGGACGATTCCACGGAGCATGTTCCTCTCGATCCTAGGAATCGGGGCATTGTATCTGTCCTATCAGCTCGCGGTGTTTGGAGTTCTTCCGTCTGTTGATGTTGCCTCGTCAGACTTCGTTGTGAGCCTTTTCATCGAGCATCTGTATGGGCATACGACCGCGATGGTGGTGACCGCTATGGTACTCGTCGTTGCGGCGTCCTCATTGTTCAGTCTGATGCTAGGGTACTCCCGCATTCCCTATGCAGCGGCTCAGGATGGCAACTTCTTTGCAGCATTTGCTAAGCTTCATCCGACGAAGAACTTCCCTCATGTGTCTCTGCTTGTGCTGGCCACTATCGGTGTGGTGTTTAGTCTGACTCTGACGCTGGGTGATGCGATCAAGTCGATCATTACTATGCGCGTGTTCACACAGTTCATCAGTCAGGCCATCGGGTTGTTGATCCTTCGGCATCGTGTCGGAGCCGATACCATGCCGTGGAGGATGTGGCTCTATCCCGTGCCGGCGCTGTTGGCCATTATCGCCTGGCTTTGGATCTTCTCTGCTGCAGCACCACAGAAGCAGATTGTGGGTGTTGTCGCCCCCGTCGTCGGCATCCTGATCTTTCTAGTCCTTGCCAGAGGTCGCCATCGCTGGCCTTTTACACTTTCAGAAGAATCAGTCACATCTGGAGATCATTCATGAAAACCAAGCACATTGGTGGAATGATCGTTGACATTAATGCCCGGCGGACATATCCGGGCGTCGTGACGGTAGAAGGTGAGCGCATTGTGGCCATTGAGGAGGTCCCCGAAGCCCCTTCCGAGCAGTACATCATGCCGGGCCTGGTCGATGCTCATGTTCATATCGAATCGTCGATGCTCATCCCGTCGGAGTTCGCCCGCCTGGCTGTGGTCCATGGGACCGTAGCTACCGTCAGTGACCCGCATGAGATCGGCAATGTCTGCGGTATCGACGGCGTCAGATACATGATCGACAACGCCGCGCGCGTGCCATTTACAGTAGCCTTTGGTGCGCCGTCGTGTGTGCCGGCAACGGCGTTCGAAACGGCTGGTGCGGAGATCACAGCCGAGGATATCCGCCAACTGTTCGAGGATCCGCGCGTCAGGTACCTGAGCGAGATGATGAACTGGCCCGGCGTGCTCCATGCTGACGCGGTTGTCATGGAGAAGCTCGCCATCGCTCGCAGTTGCGGTCGCGTCATAGACGGTCATGCTCCTGGTCTGCGGGGTGAGGATGCACGCCGATACGCTGAGCATGGAATCAGTACTGATCATGAATGCTTCACACTGGAAGAAGCCCTCGACAAGGTGGCCGTGGGGATGAAGATCTTGATCCGAGAAGGATCGGCCGCCCGCAACTACGATGCACTGCATCCTCTGCTCGGGCTGCATCCGGAGCGGGTGATGTTCTGCACGGACGACATGCATCCTGATGAACTGGTCATTGGTCATATCGATTCGCTGGTACGGCGGTCACTCTCTCACGGTTATGACCTCTTCGACGTTCTTCGTGCGGCTAGCCACAATCCAGTGGAGCATTACGGTTTGGACGTGGGGCTCTTGCGTGTCGGTGATCGCGCCGATTTTATTCTAGTTGACGATCTAACGTCTCTGCAGGTTCGGGAAACATGGATCGCCGGCAACTGTGTTGCCCGTGACGGAGTGTCACTCATCCCACATGTGCGTGAGCAGCCGGTAAACAGATTTTCACGGTCGCCGATCAATGTCTCGGACATCGGGGGAGTGCCGGAAGGTTCAACCGTGCGGGCGATCGTGGCGCGAGATGGACAGCTCGTCACAACAGAACGACATGCGGTCATACCAGATGATGACGTTCTGAAGCTGGTCGTCGTCAATCGCTATGCCGATGCACCAGTCGCCGTGGCCTACGTCAGCGGATTCGGACTTCGCCACGGCGCCATTGCCAGTTCGGTTGCGCACGATTCGCACAACATCATTGCCGTAGGATGCAGTGATCGAGACATCGTCGAGTCTGTTAATGCGGTTATCCACTCACAGGGAGGTGTCAGCGCGGTCGATCAAGGCACGATCCGTGTACTTGAGCTACCCGTTGCTGGACTCATGAGCGCGGAAGATGGCTACGCTGTGGCTCGGGTCTACACCGATCTTGACTCAATGGCAAAGCAGATGGGTTCGCCACTTCGAGCCCCTTTCATGACGCTATCGTTTATGGCTCTGCTGGTCATCCCGCAGCTGAAGCTCAGTGATAAGGGGCTTTTCGACGGGGAGCGGTTTGCCTTTACGAGCGTCACGGTCTCGTAGATTTGCCACATGAACATGATGCACCAGCGGGCGCAGTTCCCGGTAGATTCTTCCGTGCTGAGGCTCATTCAGTTTGCCTTGCGTGAAGACATCGGCGTTGGTGACATCACTAGCGATCTGTGCATCCCTTTAACGGAACAGAGTGCGGCGCGTTTCATCGTAAAAGAGACAGGTGTTATCTGTGGGTTGCCTATCCTACCAATTGTCTTCCGACAGCTCTCCGATCACATTGACGTTGAGCTCTTGGTTGAGGAGGGTTCGTATTGCACGCCGGGAACCGTTGTCGCCACGGTCTCAGGTCCCTCCCATGCTTTGCTTTCCGGCGAGCGCACGGCCCTAAACTTTATTCAGCGTATGAGTGGAGTGGCTAGCAAGACCCATAGTTACGTTGAGCGAATCGCCGGTACACGATCCTACATCCTTGACACACGCAAGACGATTCCCGGCTGGCGTTTGCTCGATAAGTATGCAACACTTGTCGGCGGAGCTCTGAACCATCGGTTCGGACTTCATGACATGGTCATGATCAAGGACAACCACATCACCGCCTGCGGGGGAATCCAGCAGGCCGTTGATCGTGTAGTTCGTGAGATCCGGTCGCACAAAGCGATGCGTATTGAGGTGGAAGCCCAGAATCTTGATCAGGTGCAGCAGGTACTCGACTGCTCTGGTGTTCACCGGGTGATGTTTGATAACTTCACGCCGGAACTCGTAGCCCAGGGAGTCAAACTCGTGGCACAGAGGCTTGAAACCGAGGCCAGCGGAGGCATTACCTACGCCAATGTTCGCGACTATGCGCTCAGCGGTGTAGACTACATCAGCGTTGGAGCCATCACCCACAGTGCTGTGGCTCTCGACATCTCCATGAAATTCTCGCCCCGATAAGGAAAGAGGGCGACCCGATAGCCAACCAGAACTTCTATTTGTTCTTGCGTGCTGATCCATTGCCAGTGCTGCCCTGGCCAGACGAAGACCGACCCGATTTCCTCCCCAGGATGCCGTCGCCCGATTTCACAGCAAAGATCGATGGCAGGGGGCCAGCCAGGATGTATGTGCGCTGACTGTGTTCGTAGCGGATCGGAAGATCCAGTCCGTTCATCATGTAATCGAAATCACGTGCAACAGTGCGCTGGCTCACATCCAACGTTCGTGCCATACCTGCGGCTGTGACACGCTGTCCTTCAACCAGGTGCTGTAGAATAGTCCGAATACGGACGAGCATAGGGCGCGACGTGGATCTCATTGGGACGATTAATGACAAAGAATTCTATACAATGCTACGATACGCACTATGTCATTTATTGTCATAGTGACGCGGTGCTGATACATCTACCACGAGCCTCACATCCGGCGTGTCGACTTAGGCTCTTGTTAGCCGCATGGAATGAGTCATTCCGCGAATGCAGCGTGACGTCTCGATCTTATAGCTCTTTGCGAAGCCGGGCAACAGGTATGCGAAGTTGTTCCCGGTACTTGGCTACCGTTCTGCGTGCCACGTTGAAGCCAAGCTTCTTCAGGTCTTTGCAAAGCTTCTCATCACTTAGCGGTTTGTTCTTCGATTCCACATCAACAAGTTCTTTTATCTTCTGCTTGATGATCCGAGTAGAAACCTCCTCGCCATCATCTGTTGTTAGCGATTCACTGAAGAAGTATTTGAGCTCGAATGTGCCGAATACTGTCTGAACATATTTACTGTTCACAATACGACAGACCGTCGAGATATCAAGTCCAGTGATCTCTGACACATCCTTGTAGATCAGCGGCTTCAGGTGCTCAGGACCGCTTCTAAAAAAGTCCTGTTGAAGCCCGACAATCGATGTCATCACACGAAGCATCGTGTTTTTACGCTGACGAAGTGCCTGCATAATGAACTTGGCGTCTTCGTACTTTTTGCGGAGAAATTCGCGGGTCTCCCGATTGAACTTCAGGAATCGTGCTTCCTTTTTCAAACGCTCGTAGGCTGTGCTGACGCGAAGGATCGGGAGACGGGAGTCGTTGACCGTGATAAGGAAGTCTGTTCCGTCTTCGGTTACCTCTACAGTAAAGTCCGGCACTACCGTGTTAAACTCAGCGTTGATCGTCCCCCCACCCGGTCTCGGTGTGAGATGACGGATGACGTCAATAGCCTCGCGAAGGTAGTCTTCAGTTACGCCAAGCTGCCTCTCAATGATATGATAGTGCTTCATTGAGAACGGTTCGTAGGCGTTGGTCAGAACCATAAGCGCCAGCTTTTGTGCCGCGTTCGGCTTGCCGATGGCCCGTAGCTGGGCAGTGAGGCACTCCTGGACGCTCCGAGAAGCGATTCCCGGCGGATCAAGTGACTGAACCTTCTTGAGGACAGATTCGGCCTGCTTCATGGAAAGCGGCACTACCTGTCGTTCAACCCCATCCAGCAGGTCGCGCTGGTACAGTACGACACGAACCCCGTTGCGAATCTGAAGCAATGCAAGATTGTGCTCACTGAAGCGATTGTTCACCTCGTCCAGCAGCTCATCAAGGGGACGTCGAAGGTAGCCGTCATCATCGATGCTTCCGATGACGTACTGTCCGAATTCGCGCTCTTCATCTGAGAGGGAAAGGTAGCGCAACTGATCAAGGAGATCTTCTTCAAGCGTGCTGCCTTCACTGATCTGCAGTCCGAAGTCTTCGTCGTAGTCTTCGCCCCCTGCACCGTCGGCAGAGCTCGTAGCTGAATCATCGCCCATGAGAAGCTTCTGAAACTCCAGTGCCTCCTGCATGTCAAACTCGGGGGCTTCAGAAGCAGGTTGGGGTGCGTCGCCAGACACCTGGTCGTCAAGTCGCAGTGCGGCAACTTCGGGGGCCGGCATCGTATACGCCGTGGACTCGGCAGAGCCCTCCTGATCTCCCGTTACGCGCTCGGCTTCTTCGGGCGTCAGTTCATGCTCCGACGCTTCTTCGAGCATGGGGTTGTTCTCCAGCTCAATGCGTACGTGCTGCTCTAGCTGAAGAAGCGGCAGTTGCAGCATCTTGAGATACTGGATCTGCTGCGGTGTAAGTGACTGGCTTAGTCCCGTCTGAAGATTCAGGCCAACCTTCATGCGTCACCCTCGTCCTCGCCTCGAGCAGCCTTCAAG
This sequence comes from Patescibacteria group bacterium, assembly GCA_044376225.1. Lineage (GTDB taxonomy): Bacteria > Bacteroidota > Ignavibacteria > Kapaibacteriales > Kapaibacteriaceae > UBA10438. The sequence continues at coordinate 106,365 of JBILLF010000001.1, forward strand.
ATCCGGTCGTAGAGGTTCACGCCATATGCGCGCACCAGGGCGTCTTTAAGGGATTCAACCAGCGGCACACCCAGTCGTTCACCCAGGGCACGTCCCGGGTCGCACTCGTCGATCTTTTCATAGTGCAAGTACGGACCGCCAAAGTTGGCGACGCGTATCGGGAAAAGATGACAGGAAAGGGGCTTACGAAATGTGGATTCGCCGTTGAGCCATGCCCGCTCAAGTGCGCATTTGGCAACGTCTGCTTCGTAGTAAACAAAGACACAGTCGGCCTCATCCAGGCACGCAACGGAGTGATCGCCTGCATCACCCTCTACCGGATCATGCTCGTGTAACCAGGCGCGCGATCGTTCGGCGAGATACGGTAACGCCGATGCCATTTCGCGTCGCAATTCAGCCACTTCCTCGTCAAGTAGCGGAGCCCCAGCGCCCCCTTGCAAGGTGCAGCACGCACCCTTGCATCGCTTCAGATCACACGAAAACGCCGATGTCAGAACCTGCTCTTGGAGCAGTAGATGGTCAAGCAGAATCATACCGTAGAAAATTTAGCACGATTCTTGCTAGGAACAATCCACACCTACCTGAGCGAGCGTAATCGCAGCGAATTGCTGACAACCGTTACGGAGCTCATCGCCATGGCGAAGGCTGCATACATCGGCGTCAGCTGAATGCCAAGAAGGGGCAGCATCGCCCCCGCAGCAAGGGGAATCCCCAAGACGTTATAGACAAACGCCAGAACGAAGTTTTGGCGTATGACGCGCATTGTTGCGCGGGAGATATTAAGGGCATTCACGATCGAACGCAAGTCACTGCGCATAAGAGTTACGTCGGCAGAGGTCTTTGCAAGATCAGTTGCCGTGCTCATCGCAATACCGACGTCTGACTGGGCCAGACAGGGGGCGTCATTGATGCCATCACCGACCATGGCCACGACGGAACCCCGACGTTGTAGGGTTGCGATAGCTTCGCGTTTGCCTTCCGGGGTGACGGAATGAATGACCTCGTCGATGCCGACGCGGGTAGCCGCGGCGCGGGCCGCCGATTCCCGATCGCCGGTAAGCAGAATAACCCTAGCACCAATGCGACGGAGTTCGGTCGCGACACCTTTCGATTCTGGCCGCAGCTCATCGGATATGCCGAGCGTTGCGCAGACGACGCCATCGATACTGACAAACACAGAAGTGCACCCATCGACGGACTGGTCGTCAGCGTGCTGCTGGTGTGTCTGCGGAATGATCAGAAGGGACTCATCCATCATCGCTGAATTGCCGATCCGCAGTCGATGTCCGTCAACAACACCGGTGGTCCCGCGACCAGGTGACGTCTTCACGGACGTGGGTTCGATCAGCTCAGCCCCTTGATCACGGCACCAGTCAACGATGGCTCTGGCAAGGGGGTGCTCCGATCGATGTTCGATACTGGCGATAAGGGTGAGCATCCGCTCTGCATCGTGCTTGGGGTGTGGTGAAAAGTAGGCGTGCACAACCCGCGGCATGCCAAGCGTCAGGGTTCCGGTTTTGTCGAGCACGAAAGTGTCTGCCGAATGCAGTCTCTCAAGGCTCGCGGCAGTTCGAAAAAGGATTCCGCGCCGTGCCGCTGACCCAGTTCCGACGATGATCGCTGTGGGCGTTGCTAGTCCCAGCGCACACGGACATGCGATCACCAGCACCGAAATGGCCGATACAAGCGCATGGTTTACTGCCGTGGTCTGGTCGTCGAACACCATCCATGCAACAAATGTCACGATGGCGAGGATCACGACGATGGGAACGAAGATTGCACTGATCTTATCGGCGAGGCGCTGGATAGGGGCTTTGCTCGACTGGGCAGACTCGACGGAGCGGATGATACCGGCAAGGACAGTGTCTGAGCCAACGGCCGTAGCTCTCGCAGTGAATGAGCCAAGAGTATTGACCGACCCACCAATAACGCGATCTGACGGCTGACGTTCAACCGGTAGGCTCTCTCCGGTGATCATCGACTCGTCAATGGCCGATGCACCGGTCATGATAACTCCATCGACCGGGATCTGCTCGCCTGGGCGGACAATAAAGTTCTCACCAACTAGGACGCTGCCGGCCGATACATGCTGCTCGCGTCCCTCTCGAATGACACACGCCATCTGTGGATGCTGGCGAAGGAGTGTAGAGAGCGTATCCGCCGTTGACTGCTTTGCACGTGCCTCCAGCCATTTTCCGAGGAGTACGAGCGTGATGACCGTGGTGGTTGAGTCGTAATAGGCCCCTGCATGAACGTGCTCGGCCAAGACGTGGGGCAGAAACGTCATCAGCACGCTTATCAGAAATGCCGAACCGGTCCCAAGAGCTACAAGGGTATCCATGGTGGATGTTCCGTGCCGCAGTGCTATAAGCGCTCCCGAAAAGAACATGCGGCCGGCCCACAGCACCGGAAGGGACAGCACGAACAGCAGGGAATTGACGCGGTCAGGTTGCCAGCCCGACATCGAAGCCATCGCGATGATGAGTGTGGCAAGACTGAAAGGGGCTGAGAGTAATAGTCCTTGACGATAGACATGGGCTGGTGCCTCCAAGCGACGGATCAATTCCACATCGTCTGTCTGTAGACGCTCCGTGTAGATCGCCTCCACGCTATATCCTGCGGATTCAATCGCCGATGCCAGGACGGCGTCATTGACATTCTCCGATAGATTCACAACCGCGCGATTCGTAACGAGATTGACCGTTGCCGTTTGCACACCTCTCACATTGCTGAGAGCCTGCTCGACTGCGGCTGTACAAGCAGCGCAGTGCATGCCGGCGATATCGATCGTCCTCGATATCATCTATCGTGCATCATTGCGCAGTCTGTCCTTGAACTGCTTACGGAACTTCTCCACTTTGGGGCGCACGACAAAGGCGCAGTAGGGCTGTGCACCGTTGCGTTCGTAATAGTTCTGATGGTAGTCCTCGGCTTTGTAAAACGTCTCAGCTGGTGTGATCTCGGTCACGATCGGGTCCGCCCATGTTCCGGAAGCGGCAAGCTGCTTGACATATGCACGACTCGTTACTTCCTGCTCTGCATTCAGAGTAAAGATCGCGCTACGGTATTGTGTACCGACGTCGTTACCCTGACGATTCAGCGTGGTTGGGTCGTGCGCTGCAAAGAACACCTGCAGAACATCGGCAAACGTGATCACCGACGGATCAAAGGTCACTCGGCATGCCTCAGCATGGCCGGTGGTTCCCTCGCAGACCTCTTTGTACGTAGGGTTCACGACTGTGCCACCGATGTAGCCGCTCTCGACGGAGATAACGCCCTCGACAAGCTCGTACACGGCCTCCACGCACCAGAAGCATCCTCCGGCAAGTATGGCCACCTCGCGCTGCTGTTGTGATTCCATAGGGTTCGATTTGATTGAATTCATGGAAGGGGGCTTGTTTTGTGCATCGGCGCAGCTGACGCTTGCCAAAGCGGCAAGCAGCAACGCACTCCAAAGTCTTATCGTGGATGTTCTGAACATGATCATGTACGGACAACGGTGAAGCCAAGAAGGGCCATCAGGATGCCACCGACAACGGTGAGAAGCAAGTAGGCAAACACCGTGGTGTGGTCGTGACGTTCCAGCATAGCGGTTGTTTCAACCGCAAAGGCGGAGTACGTCGTAAAGCCACCACAAAGTCCCGGACCAAGAAACATCAACAAAGGACGTCGCACGGGCCCGGTGTCAAGGTTCGCAGCGGTTAGCACGCCGAGCAGAAATGAACCGATCAGATTCACGGTAAGTGTCGCCCAAGGGATTCCCGTGCCGACCGGTAGGAGAATTCCGATGCCATATCGAATTCCGCTACCAACGGCACCGCCGAGAATGACATATAACAGCTCTGCCATGCCGAAACATACGCCGGAGTTCGGATATCTTTGCGGTCATGAAAGCCGTATCTGTACTCTTCTCGATCCTGCTTGGCGCACTGATCCTGCGTGCACAAGCCCCCTTCATTCACACTAGTTCAGTTGTCGATGCTCCCGGCTCTGAGCCGCGAGAGCATCCACTGGATGTTGAGCGCATGACCCTGTGGGTGCGATTTGACGCCCCCAAGGGCATCGTGTATGGAACGGTGACCCATGTCTTTAGGGTGCTTCAGCCAATGGTTGACTCCGTGGAGCTGGATGCGATCAAGATCCGTATCTCTTCGGCACAGCTCGGCTCCAGACAGGTCCGTTTCCGTTCCACGGACACGTCTGTCATCGCCTACTTTACTCCGGCTCTGCGCTGGGATACCGCTGATTCCCTGACATTCACCTACGAGGCAACACCGCGTAAGGGCATCTACTTTATTGGCTGGAATGACCCGTCAAATCGGATGCGCAAGCAGATCTGGACGCAGGGTCAGGGCATCGATAATCGCCACTGGATACCCATGTACGATGAGATGAACGACAAGATGATCACCGAGACCTTCACGACATTTGACGATACCTACGAGGTGCTTTCGAACGGGACGCGTCTTGGTGTTGCCAAAAACGCTGATGGGACCAAAACATGGCATTACCGCATGACCAGGCCTCATGCTTCATATCTCCTAATGCTTGCTGTCGGTAACTACTCGATTACGGAGCGACGCTCGGCCAGTGGAGTGCCGATCTACCTGTATTCCTATCCCGAGTACCCGGAACGAATCGATCCGACGTACATGTACAGCGTGGAGTCGATGGACTTTCTTGAGAATGAGATCGGTGTGCCGTATCCGTGGGAGTCCTATAGTCAGGTGCCGGTGGCTGATTACATCTTCGGAGCAATGGAGAACACCACGGCCACTGTCTTTGGTGATTTTTCTCAGACCGATCGCCGAGGATGGCTTGACCGTTCGTACGTGGGGACAAACGTCCATGAGCTCACCCATCAGTGGTTTGGTGACCTTGTGACTGCGCGCAGTCAGAAGTCCGTCTGGCTGCAGGAGAGCTTTGCGACGTTCTATCCGCATTTGTTCACCCGTCGTGTGCCGGCGCTCGGTGGGGAGGACGCGTACCAGTGGGGACGTCGTGGTATGCACCGCAGCGCACTTGCAGCTGGCGAGAAAGACCGACTACCTATCGTACATCCGTCATCTGGATCGGCTCGCATCTATCCGAAGGGGGCCTGCGTGCTGGACATGATGGCCTACGTCTTTGGCGACTCGGCACTTCGCCGTGTAGTGCGCCATTACACAATGCGGCATATGTATCAAAACGTCGAGACCAACGACCTCTACCAGTCATTTCAGGATACGCTTGGAGTCTCACCAGAGTGGTTCTTTGACCAGTGGCTCTACAAAGGCGGAGAGCCCCACTACAAGGTCAGCCACTCCCCGGGTAGTGCACTCTTTGCCGGAACAGTTACGCCGGCGACATTTGTCACCGTTGAACAGATCCATTCAACGGATGCTTTGACGGGGCTATTCCGGATGCCAATCGACGTGGATGTGTACTACTCCGACGGTACATCCCGTCGGGTTCGCACGGACATCTCCAAGCAGATAACCACCGTGCCTGTTCCAAATCCTGAATCAAAGCCGGTCTCGTTTGTGCTCTTCGATCCGGGGTCGTACGTTCTTAAGAAGATCTCCTTTGAAAAGCCGTGGGAGGAGCGTCGTGCCCAGCTCAAAGGTGCTGCTAACATGATCGATCGATACGATGCCCTTGAATCAATGCGTGCAGTCAATGATCGCAATGAAGAGCGTAATGTCCTTCTGGGCGAGGTGATGGCGAAAGAGTCTTTCCACGCGATGCGTTCCGAAGCCGTCTCACAAGCCGCTGAGATGGCGTCGAACGGCTACACTGATGCATGGGCAATTGTCCGACAGGGATTGTCGGATCGGAGCGCAGACGTCCGAAAGGCAGCCATCAACGCTCTCACTGAGGTTCCCGAGGCACTTCGGTCTGATGTCGAAAAGATGCTCGCAGACTCCTCGTACCAGATCATCCAGACAGCATTGACGAAGCTAGCTCGTTCCTTTCCGAAGGACACCAAGCGGTTCACATCGCGAGTTGCCTCCGTTCGAGGTATGCATGAACGCGTTCGCATCGCGAGGCTCGAACTTGAAGCAGAAGGGGGCTCAACGTCAGCTTTGGACGAATTGTCGGACCTCTGCGGTTCTGGTTGGGAGTTCATTACCCGTCAGAATGCCATGGGGGCGTTCCGTCGGTTGGGCACCGTAACGCCCCGTGCTGCTTCGGCGATGACATCCGCGGTCTTGAGTACCAACAACCGTCTTAGTTCGGTCGCTAGCGGTTTGATATCAACACTATGCGAGCAACCAAAGCTCAAGGCTGTGTTCCGTCAAGCTATTGATGTAAAACAACTTGACCAGGCTCAGAAGGATCTCTTAGCGCCGATTCTCAAGTAATGTGGAAAAGTTGGTTCGATTTTTGCATCCTAGACTGCGGCTGTTGAAGGCAATCGTGCGTTCGTGATTGTTTTCAACGACTGACTTGTATATTTTCCGCACTTGTATGCGACGTCGTTGCCAAAAGCGGCAGCGCGCATACACGCCAAACCGTAAAAAAATCGAAGAAAAATCTTTTCAACTCCAGGAGGAGCCATGTTTCGTACATCTACAGCGTTCGTCGCCCTGTTTGCGGCACTGGTCCTTGGTTCGTCATCGTTGATGGCGCAACCTTCGATCTCATTCGTTTCTCACCCTGAAAGTGGTTATGTGTGCTTTGGCACCCAGTACCGACTCACATGCATCGCCAACACCCCTGCTACGGCTCGGACCGTGTACCAGTGGTTCCGTGACGGCGTGCAGCTGAGCGGACGCACGGGCAACTTCCTTGATCTCACGATCTCGGATTATGGCTCGGGGGGCGTCTACAGTTGCATGGTTACGGCCACCGATACCGTGACGTTCACCGGCACATCGAGCCTAATGTCAAATGGTGCATCGGTGATGGTCGTGCGGGAATCGCAGATCACCAACCACCCGTCGTCAATGCCCGTCGCGATGGGCAGCACGGCCAATCTTACAGTGTCAGTTGAAGTCGTTGGTGCTCCGCAGAATTATGTACCGAGCTACCAGTGGATGAAGCGCACCTGGAACGGTTCGACGCTCAGCTACAATGATTCACCGATCAACGACAATGGCCGTGTTTACGGATCACAGTCGTCAATCCTGACGATCACAAACGTTGGAGCCTCTGATACCGCAGGCATGTATGTCTGCCAAGTTACGGGCTTCTGTAAGGGTGCTGTGACAACGCGTGCTGCTCGTCTTTTTGCACCATCCATGCTTGCCTCGAACATGACGCCGAAGCTTTGCGTCGGTGGCACAATGTCTGTCTCCTGCGCCTCAAGCGTTATGACGCTTCCTGAAGGAAATGCCTCATTCCAGTGGTTCAAGGGAAGCACTCGTCTTGCTAACGGTTCCGGTGTGACTGGCGCAACGAGCAGCGTGCTTTCGATCGCCAACGCATCATCAACGACAGCAGGCGAATACCACTGTGTTGTTTCGTTCGGCGCGCGTAACCTTACGTTCGCTTCGAATCCTGTCATGGTTGCCGTTGCCAATGAGCCCACCATCGTTCGCAGCCCGGAAACGATCACAGCATGCGAAGGTCAGCCAGCGGTACTTTCGACGGTTGCAACGGGTGAAGCCTTGACGTTCCAATGGATGAAGGGTTCAGAAGTTCTTAAGAATGAGACTGGTTCGACGCTATCGCGTCTGGCCACCGCCGATGATGCTGGTTTCTATACCGTCGTCGTAACGAACGAATGTGGTGTTAAGACCTCCCGCATCGCAGAGATCAAGGTTGAAGCACTTCCTGGAATTGAAGGACAGCCGAAGGACGTAGCCTTTACAGAAGGTGCTCCTGTCAACTTCTCGGTGCTTGCCAAGGGTCGTAATATCTACAGCTATCAGTGGTTCCTTAATGGAGTTGCCATCACCGGTGCAACTGAAGCCACGCTTACCGTTGCAAACGCCAAGCGCAGTGATGAAGGCCAGTACTACTGTGAAGTGTCGAACCTGTGCGGATCAGTCAAGTCCCGCGTTGCAACGGCATCTGCGGTCATGGGTGTTAAAGATGACGTGGTTGCCGGCGGCTATGTTCTTAGCACTGCAAAGCCAAATCCAACAGTCGACGCCTCGGTGATCGGATACACCCTTCCAACGGCCTCTACCGTGCGCGTTGTGCTGAGTGATGTCACCGGTCGTGAGATCGCGGCGCTGGTCAATGAGAGTGTTGATGCAGGCACGCACACTGTAACTTTCAGCGCAGGTGCACTCAACGTCG
>JBILLF010000135.1:0-3275 GCA_044376225.1 Patescibacteria group bacterium
TTCCTTGTCAACAATCACAATGGCATTGTCAAGATTGCCCCCTTGGATCAGACCTTGCTTGTAAAGTGCTTCAACCTCGTGCAGGAAGCAGAATGTTCGGGCCGGCGCAAACTCAGTTACAAACTCATTATCTAAATCGAAGAGCCCCGTGTGCTGGCTGCCGAGCGCGGGGTTCTTGTAGTCTACCATGACCGTGACGCGATAGGTGTCATTGGGCAAGGCGGCGATCTCAGTGCCACGAGCCTCATCAACGTATCGAATCGGTTGGTCAAGAACGATTTCGTGTCGCGTGGCCTGTTGCTCGACCACGCCAACACGGTTGATCATCTCAACGTACGGCATCGACGAACCATCCCCGACAGGGGGCTCGTTGTTCGTCAGATCGATGATGCAGTTATCAACCCCCATCCCAACGAGGGCGGCTAGAACGTGTTCGACGGTATGAACGCGAGCCTCTCCTACGGCGATGGTGGTCCCACGGGCGATCTCAACGACGTTGTCCACCAGGGCAGGAATCTCGGGCGATCCAGCCATATCGATCCGGCGAAACCGGTAGCCCGTGTTCTCTGCTGCCGGATGAAATGTCATTGTCGTCAGGCTACCGGTATGCAGTCCAACGCCTGACATGGAAACCGAATCACCGATCGTTCGTTGTTTGGAACTCATTCCTCTCGCCCCCTTTTCAATTCATCGATCTCTGCCGCCATCGCACGGATCTGCTGCAGCAACTCAGGCAACTGACGAGCAGCCATCTCCATCCGAAGAGCCAACGCATGTTCCTTCGCCGGAGAGCCGAAGTAAGCACCGGGCTTACTAATAGTCTTCGCCACACCGGCCTGCGCATAAACCACGACGTCGTCAGTTGTTACTATGTGACCAACGATACCGGCCTGACCGGCGATGCGATTACGTCGCCCGACCACGGTCCCGCCTGCTATCGCAACCTGCGCGGCAATGGCCGTATGCTCACCAATTCGGACGCCATGAGCCAACTGCACAAGGTTGTCGATCTTTACTCCGTCCTCGATCACTGTGCTGCCAAGAGCTGCACGGTCAATCGCGACATTTGCGCCGATCTCAACATCATTTCCGATGGTGACGTTTCCGACCTGCGGTATCTTCTCAAATTGTTTATCACCCTGTTCCCTGTATCCGAAACCATCGGACCCGATCACACTGCCTGCATGCACCACACAACGGTCACCGAGAACCGTGTCCTGATAGAACGTTGTATTGGCATGAAGCACGCAGGCATTGCCAATGCGCGCATTCGGATAGAGTACGACATTGGCCAGAAGCTGCGTTTCTTCGCCGATGATACATCCGGACCCGATGACACATCCGGGACCGATCGCAGCCGAGGGATCGATGCTAGCACTTGGATCACGATACCCGGCAGTAAGCCCATACACGGGGCTCACCAGACGTATGAGTCTGACGATGTCCGCATAAGGGTCCGGACTGACGAACCAGCTCGGAGCGGTGACAGTTGCACTGTCCTTTTCACGGATGATCACGCACCCGGCGCTGGTCGTAGACAGGTGTTTGGTAAATGTGTCGGAGCCGCAAAATGTCAGCTGCTCGGCCGTGGCCGATTCGATGGTATTCAGCCCTGTGATCACCGTGCTACCGTCACCGCAGATACTTCGCCCGAGCAAATCCGCGATGTCAGCCGCCCTACATGGGAACGGATTACTCATCGTCCGCCACCGGGCTTCTTGGTGGTGTCGGCAGGAGGTGGCATAGATCGAGCAGGACCGCCCCCGGGCACCTGTCCCGTCGGCGGCAGTCCATTGGGCATTGTTCCGTCAGGCATCACAACAGGGGTGCGTGTCGTTTCTGGCATGCCTGTTGGAGTTGACAGTCCTGGAGTCGACGATGGAACTGGAGGAGGCACCGGCGCGGCTGTGGAATCCGGAGTTACCGATGTTTTGCGCGACTTACGCTTGCGAGGCTCTTCAATGCGCTTGTTACGTGGGTCACCCTCAATGGCCTCTTTCTGCTTTGCTTCAAGGTCACCGGCATCAATGCCGAGCTCTTTCATCACCTTGGCCGTGATGTCATACTTGGCATTCACATAGACAAGGGGCTGAACGCTCTTATCCCAGACGATGTCATAGGCATCGGTTGCGGCAACCTTTTGGATCGCCGTATAGATCTTCTTCCAGACAGCCTGCATGAGCTGTTCAGCATTCTGGTCGTACTCGCCCCCTGGCTCAAACTTCAACCTGGCGAATTGATCGCGCTCACGACGCTTTTCTTCGATCTCTTTTTCCTTAGCCTGGCGTTCCGGCTCGCTCCAGATCAACCTATTCTTCTTGATCTCAATCTCAAGCTCATCAATGTCGCGTTGTTTCTGAGCCATATCGGCTTTCCACTCATCGACGTAGGCGGAAAGGCGCTCTTCGGCCTGACGCGCAGATTCATACTGTGAGCGTATGAAATCTGTTGATACATACCCGATCTTCTGGGCTGAGCCCACAGTGCAGAAAAGCACAAGGCCAGCCAGTGATGAAATGATCCGCTTCGTCATGTGGCAAGTCTCCGAGTTACGAAAAGGATCAATGGATCATGGGCAGAAGTGTCGTGGTGATGAGTGTCAGACGATGATCAGTTGCCGCGCTTCATGCGGTCTAGCACCTTATAGGTGATGTCGGCCTTGTCTTCGCTGTAAAGGATGCTGCCGCCCATTTTGTCGAGAACGAGGTTGAGCTTTTCTTCTTTAGCAACCGCGCCGATGGCCTCGCTGACCTTGGCTCGGATCGGAGTTAGCAGTTCCTCGCGCATCCGGGCGATCTCGCCAGTCTGACCGAGCTTTTCTTCCTGGTACTGTAGGAACCGCTGACGCAGCGCACCGAGAGATTCTTCTTCTTTGCGCTTTGCATCAGCCGTCATCATGGCTTCCTGCTTGCGATAGCTTTCGATGCGTGTTTCAAAGTCCTTCTGCATCATCTGGAGTGTATCACGAATCTTCATACCGGCCTCTTCAATGGTCTTGCCGGCCTTGATCGCGTCAGGCAATTCCTTGAGAATGACATCGGCATTGACAACACCGATCTTGAATGTCTGGGCCGAAACGGGCGCAACGGCTACCACGAGGGCAAGTAGGATGCTCAAGCGAACGAACATGATAAAGGGTTCCGTTAGTGTGTTTGTGAACAAAGTTTATCGGCCGAACTGGAAGTGGAACTGCCAGCCCGATCGAACGCCAGGTGTCGAAGGGTCGTCGTCGAATCCATATCCAACGTCGAAACCGAGCAATCCGATCGGCTGCA
>JBILLF010000136.1:0-3270 GCA_044376225.1 Patescibacteria group bacterium
TCCCAACATCAGCGACGAGCGTGGAGCAACCGTTGATCTTGGACTGCGGGGAACGGTTGAAGACATCATGACATTGGATGCGTCCATCTTCTACCTGCGATACAACAACAAGATCGGTGAGGTCCTTCGAAGCGATCAGGCCCCGCTCTACCTACCATATCGCTATCGTACGAACGTAGGCGACGCCTATACCGCCGGTATCGAAGCCATGACGGAGATCAGTCTAACGCGCCTTGCCGGTGCATCTGTTGAAACGGCGATTGCGGATGTACACGTACTGTTGAACGGATCTGTGACCAGGGGGCGATACCTCTCACCCAATGACCCAACCATCGATGGTAAGACGGTTGAGTATGTGCCCGATGTGGTACTTCGCTCCGGACTTATCGTGCGTGCAGGAATGCTTCGCGGATCGTTTCTTGTCTCGACGACAGGTAAACAGTTCACCGATGCAACCAATGCTGAGTTCTCCTCGTCAGCCGTTAGCGGCGTCCTCGGTGCCTATACGGTGGCTGACCTGACAGTGTCGTATTCGATGAGCCCCGTGACGATTGAGGCAACGATGAACAACGTGTTTGATACACGGTATGCAACGCGGCGTGCAGAATCGTATCCGGGACCAGGATTGATCCCCGCAGAGCCGAGGAGCTTCTTCCTGGGAATACGGCTATCTCTGTAATCTACTTGCAGAGACTCTTCTGAAGACTTGCAGCTTCGGAATCACCGAGTGCCGCTCCACGACTCCAGTCTGCACAAGCTTCACTCGTTCGGCCCACGTTGTAGAGTGCTTTCCCGCGGTTGACGAAGGCAATCGTCAGATTTGGGTTGACCGACAATGCTCGTTCGAAATTGGGAAGAGCACCATTGATGTCGCCAAGCTTGGCCTTAATGGATCCAATCATTGCCCACCCCTCAGCGTGAGTCGGCTTTAACTCCATCGACTGCTGATACCAGCGCAGGGCCTTACGAATATCATCATGCCGGCCATACCAGTTGGCAAGATTGTACGTGGCAGCGAAGAGCTTAGGGTTCAACTCAACGGCCTTTTTGAAGTCGTTGCCTGCATCCTGCATGCGGTTCATGTTTTGATACAAGACTCCACGATTAACAAAGGCCTCCGCATACGTCGGAGTAACGATGGTAGCCTGGGTGTAGTCTCTCATCGCCCCATTGACGTCATTCTTCATTGCCCGCAGATAGCCACGATTTAGAAGCGACATTCCGGAGTTGGGATTCCCATCTATGGCCATATCGTAAAAGAGCTCAGCATTCTTGTAGTTCTGTGCGTGGATGTACGACAGAACGGCAAAAAGGACGGCGAGGCCGCTGACGACCATCAGGGCTGATTCACGGCGTCCTCCTTCGAAGGCCTTTGACAATATCGTCGCCAATACAAAGGCGATACCGATCATGGGTAGGTAACTACGATGCTCGAGGTAATCGTAGGCAATAGTTCCAAGCTCGTTTGTGTATGCTGTGCCCGGAATGGTGAAGAGCAGAAACCAGCCAAATCCGAACAGAACTAGTCTTCGCTGATTTGATGATGAACGCCACAGTGAGGCGACAATCAGCAGAGTGGCAACGCCCAGTCCCAGAATCGTGACGAGGGTTGTGAACTCCGGCAAGGGGGCAAGACCCACTGGGATGAAGAACTTCCCAATGGTCTCCGGAATGACGCGGAGGTTGTTGAGGAAAGGCCCGATGCCAAACACCGAGGGTGCTGGGAACTTTGGTATGACGATGCTGCGCGCAACAAAGAACAGGCCAATCGGAATCACACATGGCAATAGGCAGGTGAGAATGGTCTTCCCTGTTTCTGAACGCCGAGGATAGAAAAGCCACCAAGCACCAACGATCATCAAGGGAATGAGCGCAGAGGTTTCTTTCGAGAACATCGAAAGGAAGAAGCAGACATGCAAGGCAAGCAGCGTTGACGTCTTGCGTGTATCCAGATACCGGAAGGTGAGACGCAAACAAATCAGAGCAAACATGGCAATAAGCAGATCGCCCCTTCCAGGAGCCCACGCTATGGCATGAACAAACAAAGGACTTGATGCATAGAGAATCGTCGATGCCCACGAAGCGCCCGGACTGAATCCAAAATCTTTGAGTGTTCGGAATAGGAGCCAGCATGTGGCAGCATGAATGAGGATGTTGGTCAGATAGAATGCCCAACCTTTCCCTTTGCCCAAATGCCAGTCAATAAAGAAGGAGAGGTTCTGTACCGGGCGGTAGAAGTTTCGTCCGGGATTGTTGAAAAATGCATCACGTTTCAAGACCTCAATCACATTCGACCGATCCTTCAAGATCTTCTCGTTGAAGGTGATGATGACGTCTTCGTCGAACTTGCCAATAGTAAATGACAGGTCCTGACTGTAGATGCAAAGCGTGACGATGATGATCGATAGAAGAGCGCCTCCATTACCGGAAAGCTGATCAAAGATCGATTTACCGGATGATTGCTGCCGCTGACTGCGTTGCTTCTGTGCCATAAATGCAATGATGATACTGGGTCTCTACGTGCCGAACCGTGGGCAATATAGGTAGCCAAGTGGGCTCGTTTCGTAGATTCAGATTCCTTATAACCACTGAGCACGGTTTGACTAGAACACTACTTGCAATTGTATTGACGCTTTCGTTACATGCCGTCTCACTGAATGCGGCAATCGATACGCTCGCTGCGACGGATTCCATTCGAACAGTACGATCCAGGGCTGTCGTGGTCAGCGCCAGCCGCTGGGCCGAACGCGCCTCCACCGTCTCGCGACAGATCACCGTCATCAGCTCGCAAGACGTCCGCGATCGAAACCCCGGCACTGCTGCCGAGATGCTCGAGGGTACGGGCGAAGTTTACATGCAGCGCAGTCAGGCAGGGGGCGGAAGCCCGCGCATTCGCGGCTTCGCCGCCAACAACGTTCTGATGGTGGTCGATGGAGTGCGCCTGAACAACCTCATCTACCGCACCGGCAATCTTCAGAATCTCATCCAGGTTGATGCAAACATTCTCGACGCTGCCGAAGTGCTGTTTGGTCCGGGCTCTGTGCAGTATGGCTCCGATGCGCTGGGCGGAGTGATGGTGTTTCGCACCAGGGAGCCCCTTTTCACAGAATCCAGCGGGACGTTTCGGGCAGGGGGCGAGGGCTTTGTGCGGTATGCCTCTGCAGCTCAGGAGCGCACCGCCCACGCCGAGGCCGATCTCTCCTGGGGCACTGTGGGTTCACACACATCACTGACCCTGACGCGGTTCGGTGATCTGCGATCGGGCGGCGT
>JBILLF010000069.1:0-10843 GCA_044376225.1 Patescibacteria group bacterium
ACGGAGATCGCCAATGAAGCCGGTGGTAAGCTCTTCATGAGCATCCATTGTAACAGCATGCCCATAAAGCCCCATCCAGCGCATGGCTGTGAAACCTACATTCTGCGTCCGGGACGTAACGACGACGCAGCCCGGGTGGCCCAGCGCGAGAATGCGTCGGTACGGTTTGAAGACCGTTCGACGCGATACAAGTCCATGACCGAGGATCAGATCATTGTGGCAACAATGGCCCAGCGGTCCTTTGTGCGCTTCAGTGAACTACTAGCCTCATCGATCCAAGGCGAGGTCACCTCAACATGCCCCTTGGCAGACCGCGGCGTGAGTCAGGCAGGCTTCTTTGTTCTCGTCGGTGCCAGCATGCCCAATGTGCTGGTCGAAACTGGCTTCCTCTCAAACACGGGCGATGCGCAGTATCTTGCCTCGGCAAGGGGCCAGGCAGCTATGGCCACATCGCTGGCACGCGCCATTTCGCGCTACGCTCGTGAGTACCAACGCACGCTCAATCGCTGATCTTCATGTCATCACCCACGAATGCTGCTGATTTCACGGTCCGACGCCTAGCTCGTACCATGTTGCCCTTTGTGCGTCCGGCATGGAAGCTCGTGGTGTTCTCCACCTTGGCCAACCTGCTGTTCTCTGCGGCTAACGCTCTGATCCTTGCCGTTGTGGAACCGGTCTTCCGTACGCTCTTCGGCGCAAATGCGAGCCCCGTTTCGCCGGGCTCTACGCCGGCTTCGGGCTTTATGAAGATGTTCAACGATACACTAGGGGCCTTCATCGCCTCCGGTGACCGGAGTGAATCGCTCCGCTCGATCAGTCTGGTGATCGTTGGATTGTTTGTTGTAAGGGGGCTGACCAAGTACGTTGGCGCCGTCATCTCGACGCGCCTGGAAGAAGGCATCATGAAGCGCGTGCGCGATGCGCTCTTCAATCATGTCTCGGATCAGTCGCTCGACTTCTTCTCGAAGCGAAAGGCGGGCGAGATCATTTCGCTGCTGACCAATGACGTCAACGTCCTGAATCATGCCACCATCAACTCTATCACGGTGATGTGGCGTGAGGTATCAACGGTAGTGATCTATCTGACGTTGCTCGGGCTGATCAGTCTAAAGCTGACGGTGATCTCAATCGGCGTTTCGATGATCGGACTGCTGCTCATCCGCACCGCCACGCGGCTACTGCGCTCCTACGGTGCACGTCTGCAGGCAGCCCAGGCAGATTACACATCCACGCTGCAGGAAACGGTCTTCGGAATCCGCGTGGTCAAGGGCATGAACATCGAACGCTTCGTCACGAAGCGCTTTGCCGATCAGACGGCGGCATTTGTGCGCCGCGCAACGCGCAATGCCCGCGTCATGGGGCTCATCCCGATGGTCAACGATACCTTCGGCATCATGGCCCTGGTCACGGTGTTCTACATCGGCAGCATCGACAGCGCCTCGGGCGTCATCGCCCCTTCGAGCCTGATGACGTTTCTGTTCCTGCTCTTCGGCCTGATGCAGCCGATCAGTGCTATCGTTAACACGATCGCGGCCATGCAGCGCGGCATCGCAGCCGGCGCTAACGTTGCTGCCGCCCTGGACACCGCGCCAACCATCCGGAGTGGGAACGGCAAGCCCCCTGAGGAGATGCCTGTGCTGGAAGCAGCGGATGTCAGCTTCTCTTACGGAGATCGTGAAGTGCTCAACAACGTGACATTTACGATCCACCCGGGTGAGAAGATCGCCTTCGTAGGAGCATCAGGTAGCGGCAAGTCCACAGCACTTGACGTGATCATGCGATTCTACGATCCGAAGTCGGGGGCTATCCGCATCAACGGTACCGACGTACGCACACTCGAGCTGGGTTCGTACCGACGCCTCTTCGGCGTGGTGTCGCAGGAGACGTTGCTCTTCAACGATACCATCGCCCGAAACATCGCCCTCGGCGATGACAATCCGGACATAGCCCGCATCGAGGCAGTATCTCGTATAGCCCATGCCGATGGTTTTATACGTGAAACCCCGAACGGCTATGATACCATCATTGGCGATCGCGGTATGCGCATCTCGGGCGGACAGCGTCAACGCATCGCTATCGCCCGCGCCCTCTATCGTCAGCCCCAGATCCTACTCTTCGACGAAGCGACCTCCGCGCTCGATACCGAATCAGAACGCCTTGTTCAAGGGGCTATTGATGATGCCCTCGTCGGTCGTACGGCCATCATCGTGGCCCACCGCCTCTCCACCATCGTCAACGCCGACCGTATCCTCGTCTTCGATAACGGCCGCATCGTCGAAGAAGGCTCGCATGCAGAGCTACTGGCCAAAGGCGGGGTGTATAAGAGGCTGCATTCGATGACCACTGAGGACTGATGACTGAGGACTGAGGACTGATTACTGAGGACTGATTACTGAGGACTGATTACTGAGGACTGATTACTGATGACTGAGGACTGATTACTGATTACTGGCATTGCATAACAGCTAAGAGTGCTCGTCTCTCGCGTCTCGTCTCTCGTCTCTCGTCACTCGTCTCTCGTCTCTCGTCACTCGTCTCTCGTCTCTCGTCTCTAGTCCCTGATCTTCAGCCTCTTCTCAAACAACACATACTCCCCGCTTTCTTCGGCAACGGAGTAGGAATTGTCGAGTAGTTCGAAGATCCCCGAGCGGACATCTTTGCTGGTGCCCGCGTGGAAGTACACGATCCACGGCGCTCCCACGGCAGCGCGTACGACGCCGGCGTCGATCATACCGGCAGGCATGGCAAGTGGCTGATAGGAGTAGCGTGGATTGCGTCCCGACATCCAGCCGCGTGTGTACCATGCGAGCTGGTGATTCATATTGTCGGTGGGAGCGTGACTGTGATACAGATACGCAAAGGACCGCGCCACGGCAGTGTCTTCAAGCATCCGCAGGCCGATGGTGCGCGCGCCGCTGATGTTAGAAGGGGTACCGAGGAGAATGGTTGCCAGTGCCGCCAGACCTGTAATTGCGATCGACGCATTGATGACGGGATTCGTCAGGCGCACAGCCAGACGCTGACGTCGGGCCGCCGAGGTGGCAAGAAGCAGAAGTAAGACCATTGCTACAAGACCGACGAGGGTCATGACCACGAGGCCGCTGCGCACAAGGCGAAGGTGAACAACAAGGGCAGCAACTGCCGAGAGGACCATGCCCGATAGCGCGATGAGGAGCATGCCGGGGGTGGAACGCCGCATAGAGGTCTGCAACATGGTAAAGCTGATGATGCTTGTCACGGGGATCACTGGCATCATGGCCATCATGGTGTGATGACGGGAGAGTGCTACGACGATCATCATCACCACGAACCAGAGTCCGGCCGTCATCATGACCATGTCGGAGCTCTCCGGCAGGATCTCTCTGTGCCGGATTCCCATAAGCACCCACACCACGGCGGCAGCGAGAACGGGGCTTGCCAGCACAAGCAGGACGACCACATCGAGCGGGCCGGAGGAGAAGCCCCCTGACAGATCCCGGGATGCAGAGGCAACGGCGGACAGAGCAAGAAAAAAGTCAGAGCCATGGCGGCCGACCATCATAACGGTCCAAGGTAGGCCGATCAGAAGTCCAAGCAGCACGGCACCCACGCTCCAGATGAGCGTATCGCGGCGCACAATGGCCGGAACGGCGAGCAACAATGCGATCACCGATAGCGGCAGATGCGTTAGCAGCGCTCCACCGAGGCCCATGGCATAGGTTGCCATCGCGAGCATACGCTGCGATGAAGTTCTGGACTCGAGCAGACGCAGGATACTCCACCATGACAGCAGAAGAAGTACCGTGGCGATCAGTTCGGGAGTCATCTGACGTCCCACAGTGATCATCGGCATGCTCAAACCAACCACGGCGGTGGCCATCAGGGCCTGTGGATGCGGAAGCACTCGACGTGCGATCACCAGCGTCAACAGAAGAAGTCCTCCCATAGCAAGGAGCGCCCCGAAGCGCACTGCAATGGCCGTCTGGCCAAATGCCGTGATGCCGACGGCAACGATCCATGACGGCAGCGGAGGCGTTGCTGCACTTGAGAGTCCGCCCACAGCATGCGACGAAACATCCAGCCACTCGTGCGAACTCACCATGGCATCGGCACGCAGAGCAACGTCGGCCTCGGGCCACGGCTGGATCTCCACGGCACTGAGTCGCATCAGGTAGAGACCCATGATCACCAGGATCACGGCCGCGGCGGTATGCTGACGTTCGGTCATGGGGCCATGTACACGGCACGTGGAGCAAAGCACAGCAGAAGCACGATCATCGCCGTCCAGCCAAGAATGGTTCGCCCCCTGCTAAGGGGCTCATCCGACGGAACATCCGGGTGGTCGATCTTGATCACAAAGCGGATCATCACTAGCCAGAACACCCACACGTCACCCAGCTGAAACAGCCACGGAAAACTCTTCACTGCTCCGGCGATCGACGGGTCGATGGAATGCTTCAGCCACAGCAGCCAGCTGGTGGCATCGGCATCGGATGTGCCTGAGAGCAGCTGGTGGATAAGGCCAATGAGCCACAGGATAGCCAGCGCAAACATGCTCCACCAGAGGAAGCGTGCGATGGTATGCTGACGCTTGCCGATCAGAGCATAGAGGACGTGTCCGCCATCGAGCTGACCGAAGGGTAGCATGTTCAGGGAAGTCACAAACAGACCGAACCATCCCACACAGAGGAACGGGTAGTGGTAGATCTCGTTCATCGGCGGCAC
Organism: Patescibacteria group bacterium; assembly: GCA_044376225.1. Lineage (GTDB taxonomy): Bacteria > Bacteroidota > Ignavibacteria > Kapaibacteriales > Kapaibacteriaceae > UBA10438. The sequence continues at coordinate 4,705 of JBILLF010000069.1, forward strand.
AAAGGCCCGGTTGGCGAAGATCTGGCGCAACAGCTCAAAGAGCAGCGTGTTGTCAAAGGTAAGTCCGCCGGTGGGTATGCCTGTGACGGCATACTCGGGGTGAATCGACATCAGGTAGTCTTGTGAAGGCAGGGTCATAAATCCCGTTATCAGGATGACCAAACATGCCGCAAAACCGGCAAGAGGTCCGGCCACACCAACGTCAAACAGTTCGTTGCGCGTCATCATTGGCGATCTCGTGCGGATAACGGCCCCGAAGGTCCCGAAAGGCATCAGTGTGGGCGGCACCGGGATGAGGTACGGCAGCGACGAGGCAATGCCATGACGCATGGCAGCGATGTAGTGGCCATACTCATGGGCCAAAAGAAACGACATCGCAAGGACTGCATAGGAGAGCCCGGCCGACCAGTTGGCGATCTCCAGTGGGTTCTGCATGGCCCAGGCTGTACCGGCCATGGTGCAGGTGATCAGCGTTAGCATGATCAGGGCAAGATGCGTGAGCACCTCGCGCATTGTAGGGGGTTGCCAGTGCCGCGTTGCACCGGCTGAGGCTTGATCGAACCGTTGATATCCCACGGCCTAGTCCTGCGAGGCCGCTGCATCGGCCTTCTCAGGCCGCATCTGCGGGAAGAAGAGCACGTCGCGGATGGAATCGTTGTTGGTGAGTAGCATTACCAAACGATCAATACCCATGCCCATACCGGCCGTGGGTGGCAGGCCCACGTCTATCGCATTGAGGAAGTCTTCGTCCACCACCATAGCCTCATCATCGCCAGCAGCGCGAATGCGCGACTGGTCTTCGAGTCGCTCACGCTGGTCGAGCGGATCGTTAAGCTCGGAGAAGGCGTTTGCCACTTCCTTGCCCATAACGAAGAGTTCGAAACGCTCCACAAGCCCCTTTTCAGACCGATGAGCCTTGGCAAGGGGCGACATCTCAACCGGATAGTCAATGACGAAGGTGGGCTGGATGAGGTGCGGCTGCACCTTGACGCTAAAGATCTCGTCAAGAATCTTCATAGCACTCGACTTCGGATCGACGTCAACCTGCAGCGACCTTGCAGCCGCAAGCAGCTCCTCGCGCGTAAGACCACGGAGGTTCAAACCGGTGTGCTCGAGGAAGAGGTCAAACATCTTTGCCCGGTGGAAGGGGCGGGCAAAGCTCAACGCGGTCCCTTGAAACTCAACCGTCTGCGTGCCGCAGGCTTCGCCGACGATGGTGCTCAGAAGCTCCTCAGTCATATCCATCATCCACCAGTAGTCCTTGTAGGCCACGTAGATCTCCATGGCCGTGAACTCGGGATTATGGGTCTTGTCCATCCCCTCGTTACGGAAGTTCTTGGAGATCTCATACACACCTTCAAAGCCCCCTACGATCAGACGCTTGAGGTAGAGCTCATCGGCAATGCGCAGGTAGAGAGGAATGTCAAGAGCGTTATGATGCGTCACGAACGGACGCGCAGTAGCACCCCCGTAGATAGGCTGCAGAATAGGCGTCTCCACCTCGAGATAGCCACGATCGTCAAAGAACCGGCGCATGGCTCGAATGATGAGCGAGCGCTTGACGAACGTGTCCTTGATGTCATGATTGGCGATCAGATCCAGATAGCGCTTGCGGTAACGCTGCTCCTTGTCGGCAATGGCATCGTAACGGGTCACGGAGCCATCCTCGTGGACCTCTTCCTTGCCGACCGGGATAGGAGTGATCGACTTCGTCAACATCGTTACGACCTTGGCATGCACGCTCACTTCGCCCATGCGTGTGCGGAAGACGAAGCCCTCCACACCGATGATGTCGCCGATGTCGAATAGACGAAGGTTCTCGTACATCGAACCCAGCTCGTCCTGCTTGAGGTAGATCTGCAGGCGGCCGTGCATATCCTGGATGTGACAGAATGAGGCCTTTCCCATCTTGCGCATCGACATGATGCGTCCGGCAATGCGCACATTAGCAAGGGGCTCCGGGGCGTCATCGACAAACGTCGAGAGTATCTCGGCCGTGCTATGTGTTTTATCGAACGACTCGGGATAGGGGTTGATTCCGAGTTCACGGAGCTCGCGCAGCTTATCGATGCGGATCAGCTCCTGTTCGTTGCGTTGATGGGTGGACATCGTCAGGGGTCCCGTTGACAGGTGGAAAAGAGAATCACAAAAATAGCCGATGAGGCCTACTGACGCTGATGCCGCTGCTTTCGAGCTTCGAACATCACGATGGCTGCCGCCACTGAAGCATTGAGCGAAGAGACAGCCCCGTGCATTGGGATCTGCACCACATGGTCGCACAGCGCCCGCACACTCGGATGAAGACCCTCGCCCTCGCTACCGATGACGATCAGTGTGGGGCCACCATAGACGTCCTCCGAATACTCGCTCGTGGAAGGAAGTGCCGTACCGACAACGTTCCATCCGAGCGCCTTGCACTGCTTCAGTGTTTCCGATACGCGGGCCACCTTGGACACGGGAAGTGTTTCGAGCGCACCGGCCGAGGCCTTGATTGCCGTTGGCGTGATCGGCGCACTGAACTTCGTCGGCAGGATCATCCCAAACACACCAGCCCCCTGCGCACTTCGCGCAATGGCTCCAAGGTTGTGCGGGTCCGTGATGCCGTCGAGCACCACGATCAACGGCTCGGATTCGTGCTCCTTGGCCTGCGTAAGAAGTTCGTCAAGGGCTAGGGGCTCGCGTGCCGCCCGGAGGGCGATCACGCCCTGGGCGTCGTTCACAGCCAGACCCAGCGAGCGTTCGAGTTCGTTGAACTTGCGCCGGTCCATGGTCGAACAGACAATGTCACGCTTGCGGGCTTCACCGCGTAGCCACTGCATGGTGGCCTCATCAATGCCATAGGCCACTAGAATCTTCTGGATGCTCGTGCCGGCAGCAAATGCTTCGGCCACGGCTCGACGTCCGACGACGTAACTGGTCTGCGTTGTTGATTCCTGGCTCATGCGAATGCCGCCAGAATGGTCTCGAGTGTTGTGGCTAGACGGACGACGTCGGCAAAGGACGTGTAGAGCGGGGCCGGTGCCATGCGAATAACGCTGGGCGTGCGCCAGTCAACGATCACGCCATGGGCAATGAGAGCTTCGAAGATCTCGCGTCCGTGACGGTCGAAGTGCACGCTCAACTGAGCGCCACGGTGCTGAGGATCCGACGGCGTGATGATGCGAATCCAGTCACGCTGGCCAATCACCTCGAGAAGAAGGCGCTCCAAAAATCCCGTCAGCTGATCGCGCTTTGAAGAGATACGCCCCAAGCCGGCTCGGTCGAAAATCTCCAGAGAAGACATAAGCAGAGCCAACGGTAGGACCTGTGCGTTGGAGAGCTGCCACCCATCGGCCCCGTATGTGGGGTCAAACGAATGTGCCATGGAGAATCGCGTGGCCTCGTCATTGCCCCACCAGCCGGCCAGTCTCGGCAGATCGGCACGATCGGCATAGCGCTCGTGCACATACAATCCGGCCACGGCGCCGGGTCCGGCATTGAGGTACTTGTATGAGCACCACACGGCAAAGTCAGCGTCCCAGTCGTGGAGGGAAAGCTCCACGTTTCCAACGGCATGAGCAAGGTCAAAACCGGCTATCGCGCCGGCCTCATGGGCTGCTCGCGTGATGGCTGCGATATCGAAGAACTGTCCCGTGTAAAAGTGGACCCCGCTAAAGAGCACCAATGCCGTCTCGTGCCCCCGAGATCTGATGGCCTCGAGAATATCTTCCGTGGTGAGCGTTGAAGCACCCTCTTGAGGGGCTATCTCGATCATGGATGTGGCGGGATCGAATCCGTGCAGGCGGATCTGACTCTCAATAGCATAGCGGTCCGATGGGAACTCGCCCCCAGCCAGAAGAATCGCATGGCGTTCTGCGGTCGGACGATAGAACGAGGTCATCATCAGATGAAGGTTCACCGTCAGAGTGTTCATGGCAGCCACTTCGTGCGGACGTGCCCCGACAAGACGGGCCAGAGGCTCGGCAAACCAGCGGTGGTAGGAGTACCAGGGGCGGCGGGACTGGAAATGACCTTCGACGCCGTATCGACGCCAATCTTCGAGTTCTTCCCGGACCAGAGTTTCGGCTGTAGAGGGCTGCAAGCCCAGCGAGTTACCGCAGAAATAGGCCACGTCATGGCCACCCCGTTGAGGAAAGGCGAAGAGCTCGCGATAAGAAGCCAGTGCATCCTCAGCATCATGCTGCGCTGCCTGGTCGGACCATGTGGTGTGATGAAACGTCATTTCGTGTCTGTTACTCTTCGTGTGGTTGCGGGTTTATGATGCTAATTTGCGGTTTTGTTTTTCAACGGGGACCATTTCATGTCACGGATGCGCACAATTGTGGCTCTGGCCGCCCTTGCCGGAGCGCTGGCCATCATCGGGTGCGATGCGATTCACTTTATGGATCGTAAGCGCACGATGAAGCTGCCATGCCGTCGTGACTCCAAAAAATGGATGGCAGAGTGCGAGACGATTCTGGGTCAGAACGGCTACACGATTGTCGACCGAGACACCGATGCCAACGTCATCATCGCCCAGGATTCGGTCACCGATGTCGAGTACCGATATACGCTTCTGGTGCGGACCTTCCGCATTCAGCATACCGGAGACTCAGCTTTCGTTGACGTCTACTCCATATCGACGCGACTGGATGGTAGCGACGTCACACAGACCTGGGACCGAAAGTGGTCGGGCGAAGAGGTCAAATCCTGGATGCGCCCAATTCTGTCGCAGCTCGAAGCTGGCTGCAGCACATCCACTCCACTGGGTCCGTCAGACCGCCGCTAGTGTTCCGTCCGGAACTTCCAGCTCCATCATCAGCATGGCCGAGGCCACGGTCTTGCCCTGAGCATCAAGTTTGAGGGACACCGTGCCGCCCCCTCCCAGAATGTTTGGGAGAAGGAAATTCACGGCCCAGAGGTTGGGCAGCTCGTAGCGTTCCACGGTACCATGGCACATACCAGCAAAGTACTCCTGTACCCGCTCGGCCGTCAGATGGTCACGCAGGATGGGATACCACTCGGGCTTGAACGCGATCACGCCGCAGTTGGCAGCATCACCTTTGTCTCCGCTGCGCGCATGGGCAATCTGGGATAGTCGGATCTTCATGGGACAAATGTACGAAGGGGGCCGATTGTTCGTCTTCTGGGCCGGAATCAGGCAGAATCCAGTAATTTTGCCCCTCATCACCACGCAACACCAACACTTCGAAACCGGAGGCCGCCATGAACCGGATCATGTTCAAATCGAAGATCCACAGAGCCCGCATCACGCAGGCCGACCTATACTATGAAGGCAGTCTGACGATCGACGTGGACCTGATGGAGCAGGCCGACCTTCTGGCCTACGAGAAGGTTTCGGTGGTGAACATCAACAATGGCGAGCGCTTCGAGACCTACGTCATTCCGGGTACGCGCGGCAGCCGCGACATCTGCCTCAACGGTGCGGCTGCGCGTAAGGGGCATGTTGGCGATGAGATCATCATCATTAGCTACACGACCATGCCAGATGAAGCTGCGCGCCAGTGGCAGCCCACAGTTGTCCTTGTTGATTCAGACAACATCCCTGTCAGCGTTACCAGTAGCGTTGAGGCCTACACGCATTACCCGCCTCTGTCGTGATCGATCAGTCCCCTTCGACAGCGCCCCTTGCAGTCGTTATCCTTGCTGCCGGCAAGGGTAAGCGCATGGGTGATCCCGAGCGTGCCAAGGTCCTGACGCCGCTGTTCAACAAGCCACTTCTCGGCTACGTGCTCGATCAGGCCTCGTCACTTCAGCCTGCCCGCATTGTGGTGATCATCGGACACCAGCGTGAGGCCGTGCGAAGCTTTGTTTCCGACTACTCTCCAGCGGCCGTCTGCGCCGAACAGCTCGACCAACTGGGCACAGGGCATGCTGTGATGCAGACACAACCGGCTCTTGACGGATTTGAAGGTCATGTGCTGATCCTGAGCGGCGACGTGCCTCTGGTTCGCGCATCGACTCTCCAGCAACTTGTCGATCAGCACCATGCCTCAGGTGCTGTTGCAACGGTACTGTCGGCCCGCGTGCCGATCCCCGCGGGATACGGACGTATTCTGCGCAGTGGAGAGGGGGCTCTGCAGGCCATCGTAGAGCACAAAGACGCCAGTGACGAACAGCGCACCATCGATGAGATCAA
>JBILLF010000137.1:0-3199 GCA_044376225.1 Patescibacteria group bacterium
TGGGAAAGTCCGTGATGTCGGTGTTCGAAGATGTCAGAGTGCATCGGGTTACAGGTTACGGGTTACAGGTTCCAGGTTCCAAGTTGAATTCGTCATCCTTGCGAAAGCGCGAACGCGTCATCAGTCGTCAGTCATCAGTAATCAGTCATCAGTAATCAGTAATCAGTCATGCTCGCCATCGCGATAGCGACAGCAGTCGGGGAGTTTACTGTAGACTTCGTCGTTGCCCTTGATGTCGTCGGCATCGTAGCCGGCGGCAGCAATGGCATTCTTGATGGCGTCTGGTTTGACCTTTGAATCATCATAAACAGCGGTGAAGACCTTGGTCTTTTTGTCCCAAGCGGCATCGGTGACGCCGTCGATGGATTCGGCGGCTTTGACGATACGCTTTTTGCATGATCCACAGTTCCCGGAGACCTTTAGGGTGATCTTCTGGTCGGCGGCGATGAGGGCCAAAGGAAGCATAACTGCGAGGAGAAGCGTGGTGAGGAAGCGCATGGCGATATCCTGAGAAATCGGTGTGATGAAGTGCTGTTCGAGAGCGCATGCCTACGACGAAGCAGCCGCAAAAATAGCATGGGAAAAATTCCCGAAGTTTGCCGAATGAATACTCGCAAAATTGCCCTGGTCGCGGGACTGCTCGTTCTGCTCGCGGCAGGGGTGTGGAAGTGGCGCTCTGGGGCCGGAGGTGCTGGCCCGGACGCCAAGGGTCCGGCAGCCCCGGGGGGCGGTCCGGCGGCGATGCCGGTACCGATGGTGGAGGCCATGGTCGTTTGCCCGCAGGCCTTTACCGACGAGGTGAAGCTGACCGGACAGATCACGGCCGATGAGTCGATTGACGTGCGCACGGAGGTTTCCGGACGTGTAAAGTCCATCAGCTTCCGCGAAGGGGGCGATGTGAACGCCGGACAGCTTCTCGTGAAACTCGTCGACGATGACCTCGTGGCCCGACGCTCAAAGCTGGAGCAGCAGCGTCAGTTGGAGGTCAAACGTGCCGAACGTCTCAAGGCCATGAAGTCGGTTGACGGCGTCTCGCAGGAAGATCTCGAGACGGCCCAAGCGCAAGCCGCGATGCGCGCGGCGGAGATCGCCGAGCTGGATGCGCAGATCGCCAAGACGGAAGTGCGAGCCCCTTTCCGTGGACGTGTGGGACTGCGGCAGATCAGCGTTGGTGCGATCGTCGGTCCATCCACGCCGATAACGACGCTGACCTCGCTGGGTTCGTTGAATGTGGATGTTGCTGTACCTGAGCGCTACGTTGGCACGGTGGGCGTGGGGAGTCAACTGCGCCTGCGCCTTCGCAGCGCCGATACTGCTGAGCGTCTTGCCACCGTCAGCGCTATCGAGCCGGTGCTCGACGAGCGCACACGCACGCAACGTCTGCGGGCGCGCCTTGCCTCGAGCAATGGTGTATCGGTAGGGATGTTTGCCGACGTACTGCTGCGCCGGGCCACAATGGGCGATGCGATCCTCGTTCCGGCCGAGTCGGTTGTGCAGGACATGAACGGCGCAACGGTCTACAGCGTGCGCTCGGGTCGAGCCGAAGCGGCATTGGTGACCATTGGCGCACGCACGATGACGCATGTGCAGATCACCTCGGGTCTTGCAGCGGGTGACACGATCGTCACTTCCGGCATCTTGTTCGTGAAACCCGGCAAGCCGGTCAAGGCAACGGTGCGATGAACATCAGCGTCTTTTCCATCCGACGTCCGGTCACGGCCGTGGTCATCAGCATTTTGCTGGTGGTCATGGGGCTTGTTGGCGCGTCGTTCCTCGGTATCCGGCAGTTCCCAAACGTCGATCCACCAAACATCTCGGTCACCACCACCTATGCCGGCGCCAATGCCGACGTGGTGGAGTCACAGATCACCGAGCCCCTTGAAGAGTCGATCAACGGGATCGACGGGATCCGGTCGCTCACCTCGACCAGTGCCGATGGACGTTCGACGATCACGGTGGAGTTTGAACTGGAGCGCGACCTTGAGCAGGCTGCCAACGACGTGCGCGACCGCGTTGAACGGTCCAAACGTCAGCTCCCGGCCGACGTTGACCCTCCCGTGGTGGCCAAGGCCGAGTCGAACAGCAATAATGTTGTGGTGATGACGGTGCAGGGCCGAGATCGCTCCCTGAACGAGCTCAGCGCCTTTGCCGCAAACGTCCTCAAAGAGCGTCTGCAGACCATCACTGGCGTTGGCTCGATCACGATATGGGGCGAGCGGAAATACGCCATGCGCATCGTGATGGATCCGCAGAAGCTGAGCTCGTACGCTCTGACACCATCCGATGTGCGCCAGGTGCTAGCCCGCGAAAACGTCGAGCTTCCGTCAGGACGTCTGGAGGGGGCGACAATGGAACTGTCGCTGCGCACGCTGGGGCGTCTCTCCACCGCAGAAGAGTTTCTCAATCTCATCCTGCGCGATGAGCAAGGGGGCGTGGTGCGCCTTGGCGATGTTGCCCGCGTGTACCTCGGGGCAGAGAACGAGCGCACGGTGCTCAAGCGCGATGGTGTGCCGATGGTGGCACTGGCCATCTCTCCGCAGCCGGGCGCAAATCAGATCGAGATCGCCGACGAGTTCTACCGACGCTATAAGCAGCTCCTTGCAACCACGCCAAAGGGCATCGAGCTCAAGGTTGCCTTTGATAATACGCGATTCATTCGCGGCGCTATCTCGGAGGTGCAGGAAACACTGGTCATTGCCTTCTCTCTGGTGGTGCTGATCATCTTCCTCTTCCTGCGAACATGGCGTGCTACGATCATTCCGGTGGTGGCCATACCAGTGTCATTGATTGCCTCATTCTTCTTCCTCTGGACGGCTGGCTTCTCGATAAACTTGTTGACGTTGCTCGGCATCGTTCTGGCAACGGGGCTTGTGGTGGACGACGCCATTGTGATGATGGAGAACATCTTCAAGCGGATCGAGAATGGCGAAGACCCTCGCTCGGCCGGCGAGAAGGGGGCAAGCGAGATCACCTTTGCCATCATCTCCACAACGATCACGCTGGCAATGGTATTCCTGCCGGTGATCTTTCTGCAGGGTATTACGGGCCGACTCTTCCGCGAGTTCGGTCTGGTGGTGGCCTCCTCGGTGTTGATCTCAGCGTTGGTATCGCTCACACTGACTCCCATGATGAGCACCGCCATCCTGCGTCACACGCCACAGCAGGGCTGGCTCATCCGCGTCACCGAGCCGTTCTTTGT
>JBILLF010000138.1:0-3163 GCA_044376225.1 Patescibacteria group bacterium
ACTCCGCCATTCAACAACTACTGTGCGGTTCGGTGCAACACCTTCCACTGCCCAGCAGATCCTCGGACCATTCGGGGCGTTCGTGTCGAGAGTCATGTCATGACCAAGAGCGGCGATCACCAGATCCGCATCATTCCACATCGACACAGGCGTCTGTGCCCATGCTGGAAAGGGGCGAGCAGAGAAGCTCACAAAGCCGTTCGTGTGAACGTACATGGTATCAAGTGTGCGATCGAGCACGCGTATCGGAAACGGCAATGCAACCGGCGTCACAATTCGTCCGTATTGCCTGCTGTCGCGTAGGATTGTTGGCGCATCAAGCGATCGAAACGCACCGGCTTCGGTTCGATAGCGATACTGTCTCGCAATGAGCGGACGCCGACGCGGCTGGATCAAGATCACTGCACCGGTCTCGTCATACATCGGTAGCATGTAGCCGACGTCTGATGCCGGTGCCATCGTGTTGGTGTCGGTAATGGCGATGCAATCATAGGAGCTAGAGGCATCCACATCCTCAACGACCACTATCCCATCAGCATCCGTAACGCTCTTGAAGCGCGTCGACGTGCCATACTCGGCAATCTCTGTCGAGACTCCCTTTGCAAATCGCACGCTCGGTACCGGCGAGCGCGTGTACTCGGCCACCGCTAGGGCGATGGTTGACGTAAGCTTTGGCAGAACCGACGCAGACACGATGGTGGCAGACTGCTGTGGCGTGTCAGAACTAACGTCAAGGCGCAGTGTTGTTGGCGTGAACTTCCGTCCAACAGCGCTCGGTACAATCACCAGGCGGCCCAGCGGCATCACGCGGCGCACACGGACGGATGTTTCGTTGCCCTCCGGGAATGGCACCGGCACCAGCGAGAAAACGCCTGGGATCTTCTCGCTGAAGACATTCAACACCGTCGGAGTTGTATCTCCATCATTCTCGATGGTGATGTCAATAATCTGTCCGCGCGTTACCCAAATGTCCTTCCGTTCGAATGAGTCCGCAACAGCAACGCCAAAGGAAAAGGCATCCTCTCCAACCTGCGCCGGGTAGATCGTATACGGTCCGTCGATATCAATCGCATAGAGCCCCCTGCCAAGTCCCGTGAACATCCACGTTCCATCGGCCTTCGAGGAAACCACCGTGTCTCCCGTTGGCTGCGGCGTTCCACGGTAGGCATCATCGATAACGGGCCTGATCTTAAGCGAGACACCGGAAAGGGGCTTACCGGTCTCAACGTCGCGAATAGTTCCCTGCAGCGCGCAATCTCTGCTCCGTGGCTGATTACCGACGCATGTACTTGACTGAAGATACTCGCGAAGTACAAGTCGATGCATCGGATGAAACTCCAGCACATCCTCGAACGCCGGGTCACCATTTGCCGAGCAGTAGGACATGATGGTACCACGGCTCGGCTTAATGTCGTCACCCCAAAAGCAGGAGCCAGATTCGGCGGCTACACAACTGTCCAAGGCCCCATTCGGCCAGTAGCAGCTGTGCGTATGAATACCGCCACAGATGTGTCCAAGCTCATGAGCGATCACCGAGACATTCCACGACCACGTAGGATAGGCAACGGCTTGAGTTTCTATGTCCACCGCACAATAGGCACCATCCGGCTCACAGAGTCCCCCGATCGTTGCAGCAATACCTCCGGCAGCTTGACGAGAAGTAATGAACACGGCGGCATCACGCTGCAGCCACGTCATCGTCGTCGTATAGACCTCAACGAACGTACCGAGCAGACTGAACACGTCCTGGTATGCCGGATACGGATCGTTGGACCATTCCCAGAGGCGTATGTTCGAGACCACAACGCGCGTTCGCAGTTCGGCCTCGTACACCGCCGATACGGCCGCCATGTTCAACGACACGAGAAGTCGCGCTTCATTGACGTTCCCAGCTGCACGCACGGCATCGTTATCAACCTCGAGAGCAAGTTCCAGCGTGAGCGTGTCGTTGGCATTGGGTGCCTCGATGGTTTTGGCTCCAACCTGACGCAGAGCTGACAGTGCCGCGCGACTGATCTTATCGGGCGACGTCATGCATTCGCGGGATTTTGCCGACGTCTGCTGGCGAACCTGCAGCGTGTTTGCCGCATCGCGCACAATCGTTGCGCGGCGTCCCGCCTGCTGGGTAAGCCCCATGATCGACCCATCCCGATCCAATGCCAGGATCGTCCACTCCCCCGCCGGCGATGTTTGCCTTGTGCGATACATCAGCACGTCATTGGCAAGTGGCGTTGTGACGCTCCCTTGCTCTGTTTCCACCACACACTTGGCCCATTCGGTGGTCCAAGCAACACGCTCAAGAATCATCGGCACCCTCGTGCCATCAAGGCGAGGCAAGGTCACCTCAATCCGCGATGGACGCTCTGAAGCGATGCGCCTCACTGACTGCTCCATCGGCGCAGCCTCGAGACGTCGGGCCTGCTGCGCCGCGAGGTCACCTGCACTGACCAATGCAGCAGCAAGGAGTAGCGTGATCAATCGGTTCATAGCCGCTTCAGATTCGTTGTAAGGAGGTCATCCGTAAGCGAAACTACGCCATTGCGCGGGCATGACGTTCGAGGCGGAACCTCATACAATTGTCGGGGCGCCCTGCCCCAGCCGATTACTGGATCTTGACCGGCGTGTTCAACGAGTTCGCAATGAAGCAGTGTGCATGTGCCTTGCGGTGCAGATCGGCAAGCTCCGCCTGGCGGGAGACGTCAGCGATCTGCACGCACGGATGAAGAATGATCTCGGTGAAGCGTCCAATGCCGTGGGCATCCGACTCCAGCGTGCCCTCGGGCTTGTCTGAATAGCTCGTTACAACAATTCCGGCATCGGCACAGCAATGCAAGAACCAGAGCATGTGGCACGCAGCGACAGAGTACAGCAGCATGTCCTCCGGGTTGTACTTGGTGCCATCGCCCCGGAACACCGGCGCCGATGAGCAGGAGAGTGGCTCCTTACCGTCAGCCGAAAGTACATGACTGCGCTCGTAGGCCGTGTAGGTCGATGTACCACTGCCGGTGTTACCGGTCCACTCGATGTTGACTGCGAAGTGATGACTCATGATGATTCGGACGTCTGTGCCACGCCCCCTTACAAGCTCGGCCCCAGCATGTCTTCAGGGCGCACCCATTCATGATACTGCTCTTCGGTGAGAAGGCCAAGGGCGAGAGCTTCC
>JBILLF010000064.1:0-11676 GCA_044376225.1 Patescibacteria group bacterium
TTGGCTATCAGGACCCATCAACGCCGGGTCATGGTTTGTTGCATTCGGAAAAGAAGAAACCGTTCGACTTCGGCAACACACGGAGCACCCGTGTTTGTGATGTCGAACGGTTTCGATTCAGCGGCCACGCCTCCCGTGAGCATTTGTTAGAACTCGCCGTAGATGTGCGGCCAAAGACTGTGGTAGTCGCACATGGGGACTCCGATGCATGCGAGTCTCTTGCGGCCGGAATTCATGAACGCCTGCCCGGGACGCGGATCATCATCCCACGTCATGGGGCAGCCTATACGCTGGCATGATTAGCGCTGCACGAGCAGCGAACGTCGAGTGACGTTTCCCGAACCCGCGTAGGCAACGAGGCTGTACGTGGCAGAACTCAACGTGTCAATGTTCACAGAACAGGCGTGGGAACCCGGGGCTGGGTCCAGCCGGATGACAACTGCACCGGTCAGGTCAACGATCTCGATCCGCCGCATGGGCTCCGTCCAGGAAACACGAATGCGATCCGTTGCCGGCATTGGCGCTACATCTACGGATAAGGCCCGTGATGTCGGTTCTGTGATTCCGGTCGGCGATGCAGCCCTGCGCACGAGACCGGTAAAGCCGACGCTGTAGATCGCACGTGTTGCCTTGCGGGCATCGCGGACAACGAAGCGGTAGCGGTCTCCGTTCTCGACGTCCTCCGGTACGGTCCATGAGATCTCGCGTTGCGGCACAGCAATGTTGCGCGCCAATACGGTGGTGGTTCCGCGCACGCCGTCCCATAGCTCAACATTGACAAGGGGCGTTTCTAGTTCGTCGCTCCAGCGAATCACCATTGGCGTTCCCGACGTAGTAGTCGAAGAGGGATCTGGTGTGATCACGAAGACTTCTGCGTGGGCTTGGATTGCTGAGACAACGAGAAGCCCCGTAACAAGGATGTTGAATTTGCTGATCTGCTTTAGACGGGATATCTGTGTGCGTTGATTGAATGAGGTGTTCATGTGTTTTCCTAGTAGTGGTGAATGGAAGTATGAAGACTATGTTCTGTGCTCTGTACCTGACAGTGATACAATCCCGGTGTAAGACTTTGCAGCGATATGGTGTGGCGCTCTGATGTTCCCTGCTGCTCATACACAACACGACCGGTGATGTCCACAAGGATGATTCGAATAGGGTGCGCTTGGGGGTTCTCTACCTCTACGGTCGTCGGGGACCGATGAATTGTTAGCCCCCTCGAAGCCATACCGGCATCAACCCCAGTAGCGACCTTCGAATACATGGCGTCGAAGATCACGGTTGATCCGGTCGGCCAGCACCGATAGTCGATCGCCTGACGGAATGCTGTGCGGTCGAACGGCACCTCTGGGTGGCTACACGTCCAGTATCTGAACTCGTACTGTGGGTTCTGGTGTGCTTGGAGATACAAGGGCCGGTTGTTCAAGTGTCCCCGATTCCGATGATCGGGTTCCACCATAAAGTCCTCTTTGATTTCCTCGCCCGTGGCAACATCGATCGCCCGTGCATAGGCCGTGAACGCCGGTGCCACCTGAAACTCGAATTCCGTGCTGTCGGTTCGTTCCTTTCCAATCCAGTACTCGCAGAACAACCGGACCACATAGATCTTCTGCTTGTCGGGTTCATACTCTGCCAGGAGCTTTTCCTGTGGTATGATCAGCAGCTTGTCGCTGTTTTCACATACCATCGTGGCCGGGACCTGCCGATAGATGGTGGTGTCGGGGTACCGATACTTTTCAAGCAGCTTGGCACAGCTTCCGATTGGCATCGTACCGGCTGGTGCGGCCGGCGCATAGCGCCCTATGCGAAGGGTGTCCATACAAGGGGAGATGTAGCCGCTCCATCCCGTGGATCTGGGAATGAGGATGGAGCTTTCAAGACACATTGTGTACTTGCCGAGGGGTTGAGAAAGCAACGATGTGGCTGCAACTGCCAGGACGAGTGGAATGCATCTGTAGAGTTTCATGGCATCGTGCCGGTTCAAATGATGAAACATCGATGCGTCAGCGCACAACGGCACGACTCGTGAACCAGACTCCACGCAAGCGATAGTCCGCGTTTTCCGTTGCGATTTGAATTCGTGGGGCCGTAGGGCCTGACATTCCCCAGAGTGTTGACAGGCCTTCTAGATATGTCGCCTCGCCGATGTGATCGTCCTGTTCTTGAATTGGGAGCAAGGCACTGATCAAAGAGGAAGAAAGACCAACGAGATCTGCCGGAATAGTCTTCGATATGTCGGGTCCTTGATCCCGTTTGAACTGGTCAGCGCGATTTCGTAGCTCACCCAAAACATCCTGGATCCGATTCACGAGGCAGCGATCGTTGTTCTTGCAATCCTCGTCCCACGAGCCGATCCGTGCAAAGGCAATATCATCGGCATCCATCCACGCCGTTTGCGCCCAGATCTCCCGATCTCCGAACGAAAACGGGACGCACTCGCTATCACCGTAGTCTGCGGTGCAGTCGCCAGTCCCTGTCTGCTGCAGAGAGCAATCGGGATATCGTACAAAGCCGTCCGCTTTGTTCGCTGGACCCGACCGCGCGATGTTCATTCCGTAGAGCGCATGATAGAGCTCGCCGCTGTTCTCCCATGGTGTCCAGTCCGTATCACCATCAAACTCAAATGTCGCCGTGGACATGCGTAGACCAAAGCCCGGTATCTCCATGCGGTTGAGTGTGAATTGGCTGGTTGTGGCAAGGGGCTCGTCATCCGCAGATCGGATTGAGGTCAGACAGCGAAGATCAATAATGCCCATGTGCAGCGCCTGCTTGATAGGCCGCGTCCCTGGTTCGAAGACAGCGAACTCAACTATGTCGAGAAACTGTCCGGTGGAAGAGAAGAACGTGGTGTTTCCACGATCACCGCTAGCCGTCGAAAAGTCAAGATCCTTTGCCTGTGGATCCGTGTGGAGAATACTGGACAGGCAGCTCGCCGTGATTCCTCCGGCATAGACGGTTGGGACCTCGAGGGGACGAGAGAAGAGAAGACGGACCGTTGTTCCCCGGGCAGCGACGTATTCAAGCTGTCGGCAACCGGTTGGCTCATCTTCAAGGCGGTCGTAGTAGATGAATGGATCGAACCATCGCTGTTTGAATTCAGCCGTGTATCGTTCACCGCGCGCATTGACTCGAATGCGGAGAGCGATCGAATCGATAACGAACTGTTGTCGGAACGCAGCCCGCATCGCGATCTCACGGTGACCCAGGGGCACGCCGTCACAGCTAGTTGCATCAAACTGGGCAAGGTTGTCTGCAATTGTGAGTGTAAACACCTGCGCGCCGCTAATCGGTTCGGCTGACCGTGGCTGAACATATTTGGATCTAAATGACCACCAGCGCCACTGTTCGCCACGCTTCGTACTCGGCCGAACCGTGATGCGCACCTTATCGCCGCAACGCAGTCCAACGCGACTCTGTGCAATCCCGTCAACAACGCAGTTGGTCCCCATCACTGGTAGCCAGAGCTCAACGTTGTTGATGAAGACCTGCCTGTCAACGTCGATTCGTGTCTCCTGATTTGGATGTCGGTTTCGTATCACGTCGTTGTCATTCTCCGAACTCAACAGCACTCGCTCGATACGCAGATCGATCGGAATGCGTCGACCAAAGATCACCAGCGTGTTCTCTGGATCGAGAAGTTCTGACTCCACACAGAGATCACGTCGACCTTTGGTGAACCATACTGGCGGCCCCACGGCAGCATCATGATATCCGGTGATTTCCCAACAATCATCTGCAACCACGCAGACGCTTCGCGTTTCACGTCGCGGTTCCTCAAACTCCTGCGGTGTTGTGAATTGGATATGCTGATCGATCGGGTGCAGCTCTTCCGGTTGAGCGTTCATCAACCGGGCCCTGAGTCGATACCGTTCACCAACAACGGGTGTTAGCTTCTGGAACTTTGGATTGACGAAGACATGGGGCCTGTTTGACGTAGCTCCAGTTCCACCTAATTGTTGGATAGATGATGGTGGTGCTGACGCAACTATGGCCGAAACCGGGATGCTCACCGTTGAAGCCAGTCCGCCCCCTATCCCACTAATTGAACTCGACCATGACGAGAACGTTGCACCGGACGCGCTACGGGCAACTAGAAGAAGTCGCGAGACGTCTGGTCCTACCGCGATCGTCGCCGAATCATTTACGGTTGCCAGGTGTCGTCCATCCTGATCAGATACCTCAACAGTACCGAGGGTATCCGTTGTAACAGATACCTCAACAGTATCGACAAACTCATACACAGCGCGCAGATCGAACCGCTCACGCAGCTGCCAGCAGGACACGGGTACATTAAGGTCTGAGGTTGTTGTGTTGTGAACGCTCTGCAGCTCCTCACACTCCCAGCGAACAAAGCGCCATCGCTCGTCAGCATATACCGGCATGGCGGCCACAATTCGATCCTCTTCGGTAACAACGGCGCTGTGCGCCTCGGCTACATTGACAATACTTTCCGGCAGTGTCGTGTCACTATCGGATACCGCCACTACATTGATGCGGGATCCTCCGCGGACAATCGCCTCAAGACGGCGATCGTCGGCAGGATTACCTGTAATCTTGGACATCGCAACTGAGGTTCTCAGGGCAACCCCGGTTCGCCACCCCTGAAGCGGTACCACCGCGACCAAATCCCGCCCCACACGTTGTATATGGGCTTGATCCGACGTTGTCCATGAGCCATCTGCACTGGGCTGCTCTACCTTGATCAGGTCATGGAAGGAAACATCATCGCCAGTGAAGGAGCTCAGTTTCACCCAGATGGGGCTCTTACATGAGATTATCGATAGCGTGTCGATCGTCGAAGCGAGAACCCGTGGAACGTTGTCGATTGTTGTAAAGTCGAACTCTATCGTCGGTATCGAAGATGTTCCCGTAGCCGATTGTATCTGCAATCCCTGCACAACACAGTGATACGGGGTACCCGGCAATAAGCGCCGCGGCCGCCACTCCACTGTCTGTTCGTCCGTGAGGGTCGTCGTTCCGACGATGCAAAACCGAGCCCAGTCCTTACGATCGACGGTTTCCTGAACCGCCTTTCGGATTACAAGCACGGTTGGCTCCGTTAGCTCCATTCGGCGGGTTGTTCGCGGGTATCGTCCAGAAACCGATGCGGGCAGAATCGGCGAGGGGGCTCGCACTCTCACGGAAGAGGAGGGAGAAACATCTGTCTGGCCATCGTAGGGCACTGTTGAGACCGCGTCAATCTGAGCCCATGATGCTACTACTGATAAACACAACGCAATGAGAGAAGAACGGAACAGCATACAAACCTCCGATAGATGAATGAGTATTCATGTACATCATCGTGATGTACCTATCGGTTGTAGTGCGTTTACCGTCAAAAACGTGACGCTATAAAACGTCGATTTTATAGACCGAGGGCCAGTGCTTGCCCGTAACGTAAATGGCGTTACTAACTGAGTCCCAGGCTATGCCATTCATCACATCGGTAGAAGGCGTGCGGTCGCTCTGGGGAAGGATGCCCTCCATGTCGATCACAGATGTAACCCGACCGCTTGACGGGTCAATACAGACAATCTTCTCCGTTTGCCAGACGTTGGCCCAGATCTCACCGCGAATCCATTCCAGCTCATTGAGATTCCCCAGGGGGCTTCCGTCTAATGTCACATCGATCGATCGCACGCGTCGGAATCCTACCGGGTCATGCACAGTGATCGTACTCGTACCGTTGCTCATGTAAAGACTGCTGCCATCGGTGGTCACCCCCCAGCCTTCCCCGGAGTAGGCAAACTCATCAACCTGCTTCAGGGTCTTGGCATCAAAAACAAAACCCTTCTGGTTGAGCCACGTCAGCATATACACCCGGCCCTGTAGGACGGCGATACCCTCGCCAAAGTATCGGGCGTCAACGGTTTCCTTTTGTTTGACGACCCCGTTGCGGATGGCAACACGGCGTAGACTTGAGAACCCGTACTGTCCGGTGCTCTCGAGAAAATGACCGTCGTGAACAACCAGACCCTGGGTGAAGGCTCCGGGGTCGTGGGGAAGGGTTTGCAGCACACGGTAACCATGCCGAACAGCTCCTACATTGGCCGGTTGTGGGCGTTGCGCAGGCGCTTGCTGTTCTGCCGGCTTCTCAGTTGTGCAACTCAGAAGCATGGCACAGATTATGCTACAGTAAATTGGACGGGTTAGCATAGCTGATGGCGAAACTAGCGAGATTTGTGGCTGCCCGATTATCAAAAGCTCCATGCCCAGACGACGTCTGCTTCCGACGGTGGTTCTCGGTGTATCCGGGATCATCTTCGTTTCAACCATGCTCTTTATCTACACCGACGGACAGCGTCGCCTGTTTGGCGTTTCGTCACGGTCAGATGAGTCCGTCAAGAGCATCAGCGATGCTGAGCGTCGCCGGCAACGGCGCGATAGTCTCGTAAAGAGATTCCCCAACATCGCCTATCACCGGGTTGCCATCAGCTCCAAAGGCATCCTAGACAGCATCCGTCGTGTTTGCGGCCGTTCAGCCGAGACCAGTGATGCGTATCACGCGATGCGCCTACTTAACCGGAAAGACATCCAGTATGTGCGCCTCGGCGACACTCTGGTCATGCCTGACACAATTGTGAACGACCTGCGGGCGTATTCGATCTTCCCTCAATACTGGGAAGGGGGCGACTCGTTACCGAAGGTCGTTCTGGTGAGTAACGCCTGGCAGGCCTATGCGTGCTATGAATACGGTGAACTGGTCCGCTTTGCGGCCTGCAATTCGGGTGAGGAACGCAAGCCTTCTTTCCCGGGACGCTACGCCGTGAATTGGCGTCAGCGGCTGCGCATCAGCTCGCTGAACGACGAATGGAAGCTGCCGTTCACGGTCAACTTCCACCTACAGGCCGGAAGTGCCTTCCATCAGTTTGATATGCCAGGACGTCCGGTGTCCCATTCCTGCGTCCGCCAATTCATCGAAGATGCGGAGTGGCTCTTTCGTTGGGTACGCGTTGCCCGGAAGGACACTATCCGGCACACCTATATCCCGATGTCTGGTACGCCGGTGATCATCTTGGACATCTTCAACTTTTCCCGACGACGAGGCGGCCCGTGGCTTGAACTCGCATCGAATGCACCGGTTACGATCGATCTTCCGGCAGACCCAATGTCGGTTGAAGAGGCCCTGATCCCAATCTCACAGGTTCCCAAGGCGAGCCGGGGGTCACTCCGGAATTACAAGCGCTACCTGACGGCCGACAGTGTACTTCGCGAGCGGGGGATCATTCGTCCTCACGTCAAGCTGCTGGAGAGCATTGACTACAATGAACGCCGGGCGAAGAAGGCAGCTGCTAAACGCGCCGCCGAGATGAAGGCCGCTCAGCCAAAGAAATAGGCCTAGGACCGATCTCGCCGGTCCGGCCAGCGCCCGTAATGGCGCTCGCGGACCTCATTCTCAGCCCCCTGAGAAGTGGGTTTATAGAATGTGGTATCCCGCCATTCTTCAGGCAGATACTCTGCCCGGACAAAGTGGTCGGGGTGGGAATGGGGATAGTCGTACCCTTTACCAAAGCCCTGGCCCTTCATCAGTGAGGTAGGGGCATTACGGAGGTGATTGGGAATGCGTATCGGCGCGCCGGTGTGCAGAGCTGCAAGCGCTGCGTCGATGGCTACGTAGCTCGCATTGGACTTGGGCGCCGTTGCCAGATAGGTAACCCCCTGCGCAAGAACGATACGTCCCTCGGGCATGCCGATGCGTTCGATGGCCTGGAAGACGTTAAGGGCAACGCCGAGAGCATGGGGGTCTGCGTTTCCGATGTCTTCACTGGCAAAGATGATCATACGGCGCGCGATGAACGTTGCGTCCTCACCGGCATCGATCATCACCGCCAAGTAGAGGAGGGCTGCATCGGGGTCACTTCCACGCATGGACTTAATGAAAGCCGAGACTGTGTCGTAGTGGTTATCTCCGTGCTTGTCGTAGCGAAGCACGCGGCGCTGGACAGCCTGGGCAAGAACGTCCGCCGTGATGTGAAACGTCTCCGAAGAAGCTGGTCGTGTCATCACCGCAGCCTCCAGAGCGTTCAGGGCTTTGCGGGCGTCGCCGCCACTCAGGCGCAGCAGTGATGGCATATCATCGACAACGATGTCGAGTCCCGATGCGCGGAAATCCTCTACGGCTCGCTCAATTATCCGGGCGATCTGATCATCGGGCAGCACACTCAGTACATACACATGACATCGTGATATCAGAGCCGCGTTCACTTCAAACGAAGGGTTCTCGGTTGTGGCGCCGATCAGCGTGATCACCCCATCCTCGACGGCGTGCAGCAGCGCATCCTGTTGGGCCTTGTTGAAACGGTGAATCTCGTCTATGAACACAACGGTTCGACGCCCCTTGCCCCTCTGCTGTTCAGCGCGATGCATCGCTTCGCGCAGCTCCTTGACACCGGAATTCACGGCCGAAAGACGCTCTAGCCGGGCATCGATCGATGAGGCGAGTATGCCGGCGAGTGTCGTCTTTCCGGTGCCGGGTGGACCCCACAGGATGATCGATGGAAGCTCGCCGCGCTCGATGAACCGGCGCAGTGGAGCACCATTTCCAAGTAGGTGCTCCTGCCCAGCTACATCATCGATCGTAAGCGGACGGATACGCTCAGATAGGGGGCGGGGTGTTTGCTCAGCTGATGCGGCCGAATCATGATCGGGAAAAAGGCTATCCATAGGCGAGGGCCAACATAGCGGATTTCCCGAGATAGCATAACGACCGCCGGCGAACCCGCTATCAACCGAGCATTGAGTAGGTGCTTCCGGGTAAACGGGCTGCCAGCACCATGTCGTACTCTCGGGATTTCTGATGCAGACGCTTAAGGGGCTCCGATATCGGCTCCGCACTTTGCTTGAAGGTGAGGTGATGAACAGGCATCAGCGATCGCGCCCCCATCATTGCAGACATCTCCAGAGCCTGCTCCGGGGTACAGTGATCATTCTCGTAACCCTCGTAAGATCCAATCGGCATGATCGCAAGGTCCACACCGCCGGTGATCTGTCCGAAACTCCGTGTGTAGGCCGTATCTCCGCCGAATACCACGCGAGCACCGTTACAGTCGAGTAGATAGCCGTTGTAACTACGGCCGTGACGGCGATCGCCGTGCGATCGGCATGGTTCTCCCGGCAGTCTCCAGCCATTGTGCTTAACCTGCAGGGCGCGGAAGCCTATGCCTGCCAGCATGGTGTTTTCATTCCAGTCGATCTCTCCGACAGATCTCCACGGAAACTCCGTTATCAGGTCTGCCGTGTTCGGTGGCGTGAGGACATCGATCTGTCCAGGCCAGCGGGCTGTAAGCTTATCCAACGACGGTAGATCCAAATGGTCCATGTGGGCGTGGGAGAGCAGAACGACGTCTGGACGGGGTATCTCATCCACCGTAAGGGCTGGTGGCGTGATCCTGCGAGGTCCAATGCGCAGACCCAGAATGTTGAGTCCCACAACATCGGAAAACACGGGGTCGGTCAGGACCCATGTCGATCCGACTTTGATGAGAACCGTGGATTGTCCAACCCAGCAGGCCCATACCGCACACTGCTGTGCTAGGTCTAGGCGCGGGATGCGGTGGATCGTTTCGCTGATCGAGCCCGGGTTGGCGGCCATTGGCAAGCCCCCAGCCAGAATGGCACCAGATGCAAGGATAGCGGTCTGCACAAACGTGCGTCGCGATTGATTCGCCATGTCGTTGTTCCCCCCAGAAATCAACGGTTGCGAACTTCGTTGCTGAATCTTGATCATCCGAGTTACCATCTGTTTGCAGGGGGCTTTTTATTCAATGGTAACTTCGCGCCATGCGGCTTGCCTTTCTTGCGACATTCATCATCCTCACGGTACGGCTTCTTCCGGCACAGGTTGCGGGGGATCCGCCCGCTGCGGGGCCAGAGGACGACATCGATCCTGCTCTGATTGCGAGGATCAAGGATCAGGCATTGCCGCTGCAGTGGACGATGGGGTATGTGCAGAGCTTTGCCCAGGGAGATTTCCGCACGGGAATGGAATCGATCGGTGCGCCGGCTACGGGATATGGTTTTGGCTTCGAGATCGGACAGTACTTTGATCCTGTTCCGGTATTCATCGGGGCAGAAGCCTCGGTCGTTTTTTACCCATCTAAAGACCGTCAGATATCCCCGAGCTCTACCCGCAGCTTCAGCGTCAACACATCAAATTTCAAGCTGCCGATTCTGACAACGGTGCGTTTTCAGCCAAGTATCGAAAACTGGGTGTATCCCTATGCCGAGCTAATTGGGGGCATTACCTTCTACTCCTCGGACGTTACAATACGGACGATCATCAATGCCGACACGACCACCGACAGTCCTGAGGGAAGGGGCGATTACAACTGGAACTACGGGGTTGGAATCGGCGCAGCGGTGAAGGTAGCAGACGTCATAACATTGCCAAATTCACTCCAGCGAACATTAATCGATATTCGTTTTCGTTATATCACGGGCAGTTCCGTGACATTTTCCTACGCAGACTTGATCGACGATAGCGGCCTTGACTACACGTTCCGCGAGGTACGCGTCGAGCGCCCGGGCGTGGTAATGTTTCGATTGGGTGTGACCTTTCACTTATAGATTCCCTGAGGAATCAAGGAGATCAGCATGAACCTACGCTCGAGTTTTTTGTTTGCCGCCATTCTGTCGGCAATTGTCATTGCTCCGTCGTGCCGCACGGTCCAGGACCACCGCAACGCCCTCCATTCAACGCAGGAGCGTGAACTCACAGCCGGCATCGTCCGGCGGGAGATCAAAAAGGGCATGGGGGTGGCCGAGGTGGCGTCTGCCCTTGGATCTCCAAACATCACGCGGACCGAAGATGACGGACGTGAGGTATGGGTCTATGATAAGATCGCGACGGAGGCTTCATACTCTGAAGGTCAAAGCGCCATTTTCCTGATCCTTGGTGGCATCTCCAATCAGAGTGGTGCAGCGGCAACGACGCAGCGGACCCTGACTGTAGTGATCACCTTTGATAAGGATGGAAAGGTGTTGAATTTCAATTATCACCAGAGCAAGTTTTGATCATGCCTACCCCGCTGCTTCGCGTCGGGTTTCCGATGCTCGTGCTTGCGATTCTGCTTGCCTCGTGTACTATTATCAACCGTCCACCTCGGCTTCAACCTCCAGAGACTCAGCTCCAGACGCGTGAATTTCAAACCCGAGAATTTGACACCAACGACGTGAAGCTGGTCATGAAGGCCTTGCTAAACGTTCTGCAGGATGATGGCTTTGTTGTTAAGAATGCTGTCGTTGATTTGGGGCTTCTCACCGCCACAAAGGAAATCCAACTCACGGGTCAGCCGACTGCGAGTGACTCCTACTGGAGTGAAGCATTTGCAGCTCTGCTGTCCGGACGCAACAATCAAGGCAGCCGTCAACAGCAAGAACAGCGCTACAACAAGTTCAAGCAGATTGAAGCGAGTGTAAACATTACAGAGTTGGGCAAACGCACGCGCGTTCGAGCAAACTTTCAGGCAAAGGTCCTCGACAACACGGGTAACCCAGCAGAGGTCTATGTCATCAAGGATCCAAAGTTCTACCAAGACTTCTTTGCCAAGGTTGATAAGGGCATCTTTCTCCAGAAGCAGGGATTCTGATCTATGCCACGCGGTCGACTCCAGATAACTCTGCTTCTTGCACTCACCGTGTGTGGTGGTGTGTTGCTAAACGCACAGTCTGTTCTTGAGA
>JBILLF010000066.1:0-11512 GCA_044376225.1 Patescibacteria group bacterium
ATCGGACCCGATCACGATCGCATCGCCCTCGACCAGTTCTGCTCCGCGCATGGCCTTGCGCCATGCTAACTCCTGAACGTAGTCTGCAGGAGCCAGTGACGTTGGGACGGCATCTTCGTCGATACTCGGCACGACACTCGTGAACGCAAAGCCAACGTGACGCATTAGCGACTGACGTCGCGGCGACTGGGACGCAAGAACCAGGGGGACTGGCAGGTGAAGTAGGTCGTTCAGGACGATCATATTCCTGCGAACTTACCGCCCGAGCCTTCAATTCATCGCCGTTAACTTTTAGCGACCGAGCGCTGCTTCAATGGCGGAGGTGAGTTCCGCTGAGAGCGGATCGACACGACTCGTGTAGCGGGCAATCAGCACACCGTCCTTGCCGACAAGGAACTTCTCGAAGTTCCAGTCGATCTCGCGCGCCAGTGATGCATTGCCACCACCCGAGGTGAGATACTGAAACAGCGGTGCTTTGTCCGAACCTTTGACGGTAACCTTGCTGAACATCGGGAAGGTCACATCGTACTTGGTCGAACAAAAGGACTTGATCTCCTCGTCCGTGCCTGGCTCCTGTGCGCCGAAGTCATTGGCCGGGAATCCGAGGATCACCAGCCCCTTGTCCTTGTATGTCCGATAGAGCTTCTCTAAGGGGGCGTACTGCTTGGTGTATCCGCAGAACGAGGCAACGTTGACGATCAGGACGACCTTGCCTTTGTAGGTGGAAAGGTCAACATTGGTGCCGTTGATCGAACGCACCGTGAAGTCGTGCAGGGAAGTGCTCATGGTGATCATGCAGAGAAGAGAAAGAATAATGGTCTTCATGGAAGATGCTCCAGGTGGGTGGTCGCGTAAACAACAAAGACAACAGGAGGATTCCCCTGCTGATTAAAAAACTCGATGCGAAGACAGCTAAAGCGCTCCTGTTCCAGCCCAGCAAGCTCGTCCTGAACAGCCTGCAGCTCCAGACGTCCCTCTGCGTGGCTGTAACACACGATCGTGATCAGCCCGCCCGGCATGATGAGCTCGAGGGCCTGACGCAGGGCCGATACTGTGGTAGCGGCCAAGGTTGTGATGGACTTCTCGCCCCCTGGCAGATAGCCGAGATTAAAGCTGATGGCTCGAATCTGGCCGTGATGATGGGGCTCAACATGCGTACGCATTGTTTCGTGTCCGGCCAGGATGAGCTTCACATGGTCTGCTTCGTCCTGTAAGCGAACGCGGGCTACATCCAGGGCCACCTGCTGCACATCGAACCCATAGACACAGCCCTGGCTGCCCACGCACTGTGCAAGCATGTGCGTGTCCCAGCCATTGCCAACGGTGGCATCGATCACGACGTCCCCGGGCCCAATGGTATCTCTCAGCAACCGGTGCACGGTCGATACGGCATTCTCAGTTGTGCGTTTCACGTCCACCACCTTTGGATATGAATCTCTTCATCCGGCACGGTGCCATCAAGCACACATGCTATGAGCTGTGCAGCTGCCCATGGACCTTGCAACGCCCCCTTCGTGCCGAGGCCGTTGAGGGTGAAGTGTCCGGGTTGCGATGGGTGCGCACCTACAAGCGGACGCTTGAACTGCGTTGAAGGCCGAATCGCGGCACGTTGCCTGTCAACGATGATCTCGTGATCGATCATGCGGCGTGCTGCCAAAAGTAGCTCTTCATGTGCCTGGGCTGTTGGTGTAGGGTCATGATCATCCCAGTCGTGCGTTGCACCGATGCGGTAGTGGTCACCTCCAACAGGTAGTATCCAGGTACCGTTGGTTAGGATCTCTTGAAGCTCCAGCCCCGGGATTTGGACGTCCAGGATCTCGCCCTTCGATGGTTCGATGGGGAGCCACGACCAGAGCGGATTACTTAGGGCCCGGTATCCGGTGCAGTTAATGACGCATGACGAGGTGTTCGCCGTGGGTGTGAACTCAACGTGTGATCGAATCGTTCGAAGAAGCAGTGGGATATCGATCGTCAAAACGTTGCCGTGCGTCATTCCGCCAAACGGATATCGCACACCGCCGGTCGTACCAGGTGGAATCTCGACAACGCCATGCCCATCAAACTCACCCGAGTCGTAGCGCTTTCGAAACCACTCGCGCATCGACGCGTCCCGGAAGACCCGCCGAAGCGTCCAGTCACGCTGAATCTGTATGTCGAACCGCTGCTCAATCTCTGTATAGGTCAACCGTGCGTGTCGCATCAGCTCTTCACCGCGCCACGTCGGCTTCAGGCGCTGACCCGTTATCGGGGTGATCATGCCAGCCGCCACGGCCGATGACGTGTCGCCGTCGGATTCATCCCATGCCGTCACGTGAACGCCACGCTTGATGAACTCCCATGCGGCAAGGGCTCCAGCAAGCCCCATACCTACAACGTGAACGGACCTCATACCGAACGACCAGCAAGACCCCGAATGACCACGCTGGCGCAGGCGGCACCAAAGGCTGCCGGAAGGTAGGGGGCTGTCCCAAAGGCCGATCGTTTGAAGTTGGTGCCATCGGTGTACATCAGGGATTCGTTATCCGTCTCTTCGAGTGAGTACACGGCCGTAATGCCCGTGCGGATTCCGACCCGGTGCAGACGCTTTCGCACGAACCGCGCCAGGCGGCATTTCTGGGATTCTGCAATGTCAGCGATGCGAATCATCGACGGGTCCATCTTGCCCCCTGCCCCCATGGAACTCACAATGCGGAAACCACGCCGGTGGGCTTGTTCGAGAAGGGCTACCTTGGGTGCGAGTGAGTCGATGGCATCGACGATGTAATCATACGATGCCGCTAGCAATCGGTCCATGCTACCAGGGGTCACAAAGCTCTGCATCGGCACAACGGCAAGTTCAGGGTTAACGTCACGCAGGCGCTCACGCATAACCTCGACCTTGAGTCGACCTTCGGTGGAGGTCAACGCCGGAAGCTGGCGGTTGCGGTTGGATGGATCAACAACATCTCCATCGACGATCGTCATGCGCCCCACACCCGCGCGCGCAATGAACTCAGCCGCAAACGAGCCCACTCCGCCCAGGCCGACGACGAGAACATGCGAACTCGCGAATCGATCTACAGCTTCATCACCCAGGAGCAGGCGCGTGCGGGAGGTCCATCCCGCATCCGTCATCGCTTGAAGACGGTTTCGAAAGTCTGCTGCTGGGTCGCGCATAACTCCTCAAGGCTCACACCGCGGATCCGCGCGGCTGCAGCATAGACATCGGAAATCAGTGAATCGTCGGTATCGGTCTCAAGAAGAAAGCGATCAGCTGGACACAAGCGGACGGCTTCGACGAGTGTTGGAGATTCGCGCAGCAGGGCAGGCCCGAAGGAGAGGACCATGCCGGCATCAAGGCATTGCTTTGCAAGGTCAGCCCCCTTGACAAAACCGTGAAGGATCCACGGCTGTGAAGGATTGATAAACTTGTGAATACGCAAAAGTTCATCGTGCGCTTTGACGCAATGAATGATCAGGGGGCGAGAAGTACGCTCGGCAAGTTCGGCCAGATATTCAAATGCATCGATCTGATGGGGCCACGGCGAACTACTCGAGCGATCGAGTCCACACTCTCCGAGTCCCACCACAAGTTCCTCTTCTAGCAGCTCTTCAACGACGTCTGCAACGTCGCGCCAGTCGGCTGTAACATCCCATGGATGCAGGCCTACAGTGCAGATGCCGTTGGTCTCAAAGACCTCCGTGTCGGCATTGATTCGAATGCTGACGACGGACGTTGTGTCCGGGTCTGACGCTCTCTGATGCGTGTGGGCGTCGATGTACTTCATCACAGATGTGTATAGGTGCCGCGGATGCGACGACGACAATCAAAAGCGTGGAGGAAAAGAAGTGCCGTAAATCTAGAAAAGTGACATCACATCGTCAAAGCTCTGGTGAGCCGGTGTCGGAAACGCCGCGCTCAGACTCCTGGCGGGCGGTACGGGCCAACGCCTCATACTTCAGCCGCAGCTCGTCGAGGCTCTTCTCCTCCATCTGCTCTAGGTCCAGCATTCGGTTATGAGCCCCCTGCGTAACGCGGATCAGCTCGTCGAGCTTCAGGTGCAGGGCCTCGGTGTCACGGTTCTGAGTGTTCTGGATCAAAAAGACCATCAGGAAGGTCACAATCGTCGTTGCCGTGTTTATCACGAGCTGCCATGTGTCGCTGAATCCAAAGATGGGTCCCGACGCCAGCCAGATCAGAATGATCAGAACCGCCCAGGCGAATGTGATTGGACGTCCGGCAAAGCGGGCCACCGCCTTGGCGAACCGGCTATAGATGCTCGGTGTGTTCATGACTTCACTGCAGAAGGCCGTCTGATGGCAAGCCATGAGGCCACGGGGATGAGCACAATACCACTGACCATGAGCCAGAGCGGATGCGGAAATTGGAAGAAGTTCATGGCAGTGGAGGCAAGTACAAATCCTCCAATCACTAGAGACATCATTTTCTCTACTCCACCGACTAGACGATCCGCAGTGCTATTGGATCCGAGTGAACGTGCCACCATGATAGCGACCATTGTGCCGATGTAGGCACCAGCACACCAGGCAACAAGCAGCGAAGCCAGAGCCCCAAAGCTCAGACTCTCTGCGTAGGTCCTGACGGCTTCGGGATCTGCGGTACTCGGCATAGGTGCACCATTCATAAACAGCGAGTGACCAAGCATTTCGATCGCAGCCACCGTCAGGCCACTGGCAAACACACCTGACAAAACAGCAAGCCATCTGCGCAGTATCTGTTTCATGGAAAATCTCCTTCCAGCAATTGTTGAGATGCTAACTACGAAAAATGTCGAAATCGACCCCTCCTGCAAAAGCAAACGCCCGGCCCCATGTGTAGGGCCGGGCGCTGCTGAGTAATCTTGGAAGGGACTGATCGTTAGATCAGTACATGTCCATTCCACCGCCGTGCTGATGCGGAGCAGCCTCTTTCTTTTCTGGCTTCTCAACGATCGTAGCTTCGGTGGTGATGAGCAGCGAAGCGACCGATGCGGCGTTCTCGAGAGCCACGCGGGAGACCTTTGTTGGGTCGATCACACCGGCTTCGAGCAGATCTTCGAAGGTTTCCGAATACGCATTGAAGCCGAACGTTCCCGTGCCTTCCTTGATCTTCGATACGATCACGGAGCTTTCAAGACCGGCGTTATCGAGGATCTGACGGATCGGGGCTTCGACGGCCTTGCGGATGATGTTAATACCCGTCTGCTGGTCATTGTTCTCGGTTTTCAGACCTTCGAGCTTGCCCAGTGTGCGCAGATACGCCACACCACCACCAGGAACGATGCCTTCTTCGACGGCTGCGCGCGTAGCGTGCAGGGCATCTTCGACACGGGCCTTCTTTTCCTTCATCTCGACTTCCGTGGCGGCGCCGATCTTAAGGACGGCAACACCGCCGGAGAGCTTTGCAAGACGCTCCTGAAGCTTCTCGCGGTCGTAGTCGCTCGTGGTCTTGTCGATCTGCGCCTTGATCTCGTTGATGCGCTTCTTGATCTCATCGGAGCTGCCAGCCCCTTCTACGATCGTCGTGTTGTCCTTGTCGATCGTGACGCGCTTGGCCGTGCCAAGCTGCTGAAGCGTAGCACCATCAAGCTTGTATCCCTTTTCTTCCGAGATCACCATGCCGTTGGTCAGGATGGCGATGTCTTCGAGCATGGCCTTACGACGATCACCAAAGCCCGGAGCCTTTACGGCTGCGATCTTGAGTGTTCCGCGTAGTCGGTTGACGACGAGGGTTGCCAACGCTTCGCCTTCGATGTCTTCGGCGATGATCAACAGAGCGCGTCCAGCCTGTGCTGTTTTCTCGAGAACCGGGAGAAGGTCCTTGATGGCACCGATCTTCTTGTCGTGGATCAGGATGAATGGGTTCTCCAGAACGCATTCCATGGTGTCGGCATCCGTAACGAAGTATGGGGAGAGATAACCACGGTCGAACTGCATACCCTCGACCACGTCAACCGACGTATCTGTGCCCTTGGCCTCTTCAACTGTGATCACGCCGTCCTTACCGACCTTTTCCATTGCATCGGCAATAAGGTTGCCGATCGTTGCATCGTTGTTTGCCGAGATCGTACCGACCTGGGCAATCTCCTTCTTGCCTGGAACCGGACGGGAGAGCTCGCGCAGACCGCTATGAATCGCGCTGACGGCCATGTCAATACCGCGCTTGAGATCCATCGGATTGGCACCGGCCGTGACGTTCTTCAGACCTTCCTGCACGATGGCCTGGGCCAGAACTGTTGCGGTGGTCGTTCCGTCACCGGCGATATCGCTGGTCTTCGACGCAACTTCGCGAACCATCGAAGCGCCCAGATTCTCAATTGGATCTTCGAGTTCGATCTCCTTGGCTACGGTCACGCCGTCCTTGGTGATCGTTGGTGCGCCAAACTTCTTGTCGATGACGACGTTGCGTCCCTTCGGACCCAGCGTCACCTTGACGGCATCAGCCAGCTGGTCGACGCCGCGCTTGAGAGCTGCGCGAGCATCAACGTCAAAGGTTATGATCTTACTTGCCATGGTAAATGTTCCTTTTCGGGGTTCTGTTCAAAAGTTGTTCACTGATAGGGGGCTTACTTGATGATGCCGAAGATGTCGGCTTCACGCATGATCAGATAGTCATCGCCATCGATACTGATCTCCGTGCCGGCATACTTGCCGTAGAGAACCGTATCGCCAACTGCAACGGCCATCGGTGTGATCTTGCCGTCTTCCGACTGCTTGCCGGCGCCAACGGCGATAATGGTGCCCTGCATCGGCTTTTCCTTTGCCGTGTCGGGGATGATAATGCCACCCTTGGTGACTTCTTCTGCCTGAGCGGGCTTTACAAGAACCCGGTCATGAAGAGGGGTGAGACCCATGACAAACCTCCAGTGTGTTGTGTGAAAAACAATGATTTCGCAGCAAAGAGACGCCGATGACGTATAGCTAGCACTCCTCGTGTATGAGTGCTAACACCCGTCTCGGGGATGCGAAAATAGACGGCTCGTGGGCCTATGGCAAGTGAAAAGATGGCAGCATGCCCAGGGGCGTCAGCCAGAATGACGCATTATCTGCCGATTTGTCTAACGATTGAGAAAACTATCAGAAAATCACGCCAAAGATGGCGTCGATCACCAGAATACTAGCCGCGGAGATCGTAAAGGCTCGTACCGTTGAGTGCCCCACCCCCTCGGCACCGCCAGTTGTGTGGAACCCGACGTGGCAGCCGATAAGGGCCGTAAAACCGCCAAAGAAGAATGACTTGATGATCCCTCGAACGATCTCTTCAATGCTAAAGAATTGCTGGATCGAGGCGAAGAACGTCGCCGCACTGAAATCGAACTTTATGCTGGTAAGGATGTAGGCACCGACCAGTGCGACCACGTTGGAGAAGACCGCCAGGACCGGCATCATCGTGACAGCTGCCAGTGCCCGCGGCATGCCGAGATACCGATTCTTGTCGATGGCCATCATATCTAGGGCATCAATCTGCTCGGATACCTGCATCGTGCCGATCTGAGCGGCAATTGCGCCCCCTACCCGACCCGCGATCACCAGGGCCGTAAGGACCGGGGTGAGCTCTGTAAAGACCACGGTAGCAATGGAGCCACCGATAAAGGGGCGAGCAATGCCGATGAGGTTGAATTTGGCAAAGAGGTTGGTGGCCTGAAGCGCTGCAATGGCTCCGGTGAATGAGCCGACAAGCACAACGAGGGGCAATGAATCCGAACCGACGATCTTCATCTGCTCGAGCACGAGACGGCGGTCTTTAAGGGCGCGCGGGAAATACCGGATAATGCCGATGAGCAGCAGTGCAATCTGGCCCACCTCGGCGAAGATCGACAGCATGATGCGCCCGAAGGCGGAGAGAAATGACGTCATGGCCTGCAATCTACGACGATGCCCATCGCCGCGCGAGCAACGATGGGCATCATACGTATGTACTGTTGTCAGTTCAGAACTTAACCGCGGCCGCCAGGGCGAACCGTGTCACCTCCGCCAGTAGGACCACCACCGCCAGGACCGCGTCCGCCATCGCCGCCGCGTCCGCCCGTTGAGTCGCTACCATCAGAACCACCGCGTGGTCCTCCGCTGTTACGTGCATCGCGGGCCTTGATAAAGTTGTCAAGGATAGCCTTTTGCTTTTCGTCCAGAATTCGACCCAGGCGGGCGAGGAATGCATCGTCGCAGTCCTTCAGGGCTGTGCGAGCTGCTTCGCGCTCTGGCAGGCTCTTGATGGCTTCGCGCGTTGCCTTGTTGAGGTCACGCAGCTGCGTCCGGGCTTCTTCGCGGGTGATCGTCCCGGCCTTGGCTGATGCCTTAATCTCTTCCGACCTAGCATTAGCGCGCCTGAGGATAGAGCGCTCAGCGGCCTTCAGAGCTTCGAGGGCTGCCGTTGCGCAATCCTTGTGGGCTGCCTGGAGACGCTCAACGAGCGCCTTCTGATCAGGCGTAAGGTTGAGTGCGGCAAGGAGCCGCTCAAATGGGCTCTTTGGACCCTTTTGATCCTTGCCTGATTCTGGACGCTCCTTGACAGCCATTGGTGTTTCGAGCGTCGCATCGGAGAAGTCCAGAGGCTGACCGTTGAGGTCAAACGTTGTCTGAACGTTGTTGATCATCGCCATTGGATCGGCTGGGTTGGAACCCATTTCGGAACAGGCAACCAGCCCGAGAGCCATGACGGTGAAGGCAACCATGGCGAGTGTCTGGAAGACATTCTGCTTTTTCATGATGATAACCTAAAAAAGTGGTGTTGGTGAATGATTGGTTAGCGGATCGAAGAGCGCTCATTGTTGAGCACAGTGCAGGATTCCGTGCGTTCCGAATTGGTTACAGTCGTTCTGCAAAAAAGTTGTGGACCTCTGAAAAATAACCGGGTGCTTGCGTAACATGCAGGCCGCAAAATCGTCGTAGGACACAAACCTACGGGCTTTTTCCACCTCCGACCTCTTCGGACCCTGACATGATGCGTCTAACTGCTTGCCTGCTCGCCGCTTTCGTCACCGCCAACATGGCTTTGGCCGGCTTACTGCCGGGCCAGGATGCCTACGTCCTTCGACGCGAGGCAGTCACCCTGTCCGACGGGTCATTCCGCCAGGCAAAGAACCTCGTCATCGAGCGTCCACAGCCTGGAACCTATGTTCCCGGGGTTATCCTGGTCAAGACACGTGCCGCCCGGGGCGTGATGCGCAACCAGATGGGTATTGAGGCAAGCCCCCTGAACAGGGATCTTGCGGCACTCCAGGTGGCGGACGTCTCATCAGCCTACATGAACATGCGTGATGCTGAAGTCGTCCGCTCGATCGGTATTGATCGCATCTACCGCATCCGCTACAGCGAGCCGATCGACCCGTTTGATGCCTGCGCCCGCCTTATGGACAACCCGGACGTCGAATACGCCGTGCCGGAGCGCGTGCACCAGCTCTCCTACGCTCCGAATGATACGCGGTACAGTTCCCAGACGTGGATGGGACAGATGAAACTTCCGGCCGCCTGGGACATTACGAAGGGATCAACATCGGTTGTGATCGCCATCATCGACTCCGGAACGGACTGGACGCACGAGGACCTCTCCGCGAACATCTGGACCAATACCAAGGAGATCGCGAATAACGGTAGAGATGATGACGGAAACGGCTATATCGATGACGTGCGAGGCTGGGATTTTGTCGGCAACATCTCATCTGCCGAAGCCCAGGCAGGAACACTCAAGCCAGACAACGACCCCAAAGTCAGCGGAACCATCAATGACCAGAACGGACACGGCACAGTTGTAGCGGGATGCTCCGGAGCCGCAACGAATAACGCCAAGGGAGTTGCCAGCACCGGCTTTGCCTGCCGGATCATCCCGATAAAGGTTGGCTCAGACAATCCCGCGGTGCGTGGACTGCTCCGTGGTTACGAAGCCATCGCCTACGCAGCCGACCTCGGAGCGCACATCATCAACTGCTCATGGGGCGGACAGGGTCTCGACCCCAGCATGCAGGACGTCATCGACTACGCCACAAGTAAGGGTTCACTCGTGGTGGCGGCCTCCGGCAATGACGGAATGAATAATGACACCTATCTGCAGAACCCGGCAAGCCTCGATGGCGTGCTGAGCGTCGGATCATGTAACTCCGGAGACCGCGTTTCAGGCTTCTCTAACTACGGTATGAACGTCGATGTCTATGCCCCGGGTGAGAACATCTTAAGTACCTACCAGCCTAATACCTACCGTGCCCTAACAGGCACCTCATTCTCATCGCCACTGACGTCAGGCGTGGCCGGTCTAATCAAGGCCGTTCACCCGACGTGGACACCACAGATGATCGCTGCTCAGCTGCGCGGCACGGTGGATATGCTACAGGGAGTGACAGTTGACAACCGCAGAACCTACTGGGGACGCGTCAACGCCCAGCGGGCGGTTACAACCAACGCCTCGTTCACCTCCGGTGACCGTACACCGGGTCTGATGCTTACAGGGCTCGCCATCAATGGCTCGGCAACTGGACGCATCACATCAACAGAAAGAACACCTGTCAAATTCACTCTCAAGAATGTTCTTGCCGACGCATCAAACGTCCTTGTGACGGCAACGATCCTCGACGGCGGTGTCAAGCTGCTGAGCAGCTCAAGTGTCACCATGGGAACGATCGCTCGAGATGGACAGGCCTCGGGGACGATCGACCTTCAGCTAGAAGACCGTTTCCCGTGGTATTCAGCGAACGTTCGTATCAGCCTCACGATCTCAAGTGGCTCGTACGTCAACCACGAAGTTGTGTTCGTCCCGGTCGAACTCCCGACGTCCAACACCTTCCAGATGGTCTATAATTCGGGCTCGGCCATGTGGCGCCAAGTCGACCTCGCCTCCGACGGAACGCTCTACGCAACCGGCACGGTATTCGGTCAGCGAGCCATGCTACGCGCAGCCGGCGCCAACGGTGGATTCATCGCCATTCCCTACACGGCTGATGTTCTCCAGGCCGTTTCCAGCGCAACGGTCTATATCGGAGGATTCAACCAAGGTAAAGCAACGGTATCTCGTTCGTTCAACGGCGGTCAGGCATGGAGCAACGCAGATGTCAGTGCATTCGTCTCTAACGTTGCCGGCATCCACCTGTTTGACGCGCAGGTCGGCGTCGTGGTCGGTAATCCGATCAGTGGCAAGATTGGTCTTGCTCGCACGACCAATGGCGGCGCGGCATGGTCGGCCATCGCCGGAACGCCGGTTGCTACCACCGGAGAGTCGATCGTTGCCGGCAGCACGGCTGCTCGCGGAGATGCGATGTGGTTTGGTACGTCCACAGGACGCGTCTTCTTCTCGCTCAACAAGGGGCAATCATGGAGTCAGGGGTCAACCGGACTCGGCAGCGTTACCATCCAGTCCATCGCCTTCCGCGACAGCTCGAACGGGATCATGCTATATAAGACCGGGAACGGAGCGGTCCGCATTGCGACCTCGATCAATGGAGGATTGAACTGGAAGGCCGGAACAGTTGATATCAACACGGCGTGGAAGATCACACCGGTGAAGGTTCTCGCCAATCCGGGGCATCATCTCTTCATTGCGTCCGAG
>JBILLF010000139.1:0-3063 GCA_044376225.1 Patescibacteria group bacterium
TCCGACGTTGACGTTGTCGGCATGCATTGTGCTCTTGTCCTTGAACTGCGTCATGCGCGAGCACTCTCCAAATCCAGTCAGGCACGTCAGGACCCACGATAACTGTGTGTGTTCTGGAACATGTGACTGCACAAAGAGGGTCGAGACATTCGGGTCGATGCCGGCGGCCATATACATGGCCGCAACGTCCAGCGTGCGTCGCCGAAGCTTGGCCGGCTCCTGCCGCACTGTAATCGCATGCAGATCTACCACACAGAACAGCGAATCATACTCATGCTGCAACTCCACCCAGTTGCGCAGTGCTCCGCAGTACTGTCCGATCGTCAGATCGTTGGTGGGCTGCATGCCCGAAAGGATCACCTTGCGCGTTGGTTTTACGTCTTCCATGGACGGCAAAATACCCACCGTAGCTTTCAATGACGCATTTTTGCGTCATGCAGCGACGTTGGATATCCATAAGCCCCCTGCTTCTGCTTCTCGGTCTTCTGTCAGGGGGCCTGCAGGCTTCCGCCCAGACAGAGGCCGATGCCGGCATAGAGGGCGATGGCACATCCGGCTCTTCGGTGATCGGCGTGCACCGAGCCTGGCTACCTACGGAATCAAATCGGCCCAACACGGGCCTCTTCATCGAGAGCACGGGATCGACCAAGACCACATCGCTCGCCACTGGGGCCGTCATCCTGGCCACGGGCGTGGGCGAGCGTGGCATCTTTGCCGCTCTCGGTGGTGTGCGATATTATCTGCTCGGAACGGATCGCTTCGGACTCTTTGCTTCGGCGCACGCCGGCTTTACCATCGGCTCGCGCACGGGGCTGGCTGGCTTCAACATTTTGAACGACCCAACGCTGACGGCGGGGTTGGTAACGTTGACACGCCTCGGCGGCACCATCCCGGTCACACGGGAGATTTCGGCCATGGTGGCCGTTGCGCATACGCTCTTCACCAATGAAGCCGGTGCTATGCCGGTCGGCATTCAACTGGGACTTACCATGGGTGGCGGACAGTGAGCGCGCCGGCAGCGATCGGCTTCGGCTCTTACCGCGTCACCTCCGGCGTACCCGCCCACGAGCAGGCGCTGCGTGAGGCATTGGATGGCGGTATTGCGCTTATCGATACCAGCTCAACGTATTCTGATGGTGCCAGTGAAGAGCTCATTGGACGGGTGATCTCCACGGGAACTGTTCCGAAGCGCATCATCACCAAGGTCGGGTACGTGCAGGGTCAGCTCCTGGACCAGCTCAAGGCTATGGAGGCCATGTCCACAGAGCCCCCTGACGTGGTCAAACTCGGTGATATGCTCTGGCACTGCATCCATCCGGAGTTCATCGAGCTTGTCGTCGAGGAATCACTCAGCCGGCTGTTTCCGGCAGGTCGTGCTGGAAACGATGCACCCGAGCTGATCGTTCTTCTGCACAACCCTGAGTACTTCCTACAGAACGCCCATCAGCAGGGCACAGATACAGCCACGGCTCGGCACTATCTCGATCACCGCCTGCGCATGGCCTTCGGATACCTCGAGGGTCTTGCCCGAAGGGGGCGCATCACGGCCTACGGAGTGTCGTCTAACACCTTCGGCTCGCCCATAGATGCTCCCGACATGATGTCGCTCGAAGACTGCGTTCGGGCTGCTCACGACGCGATTGATGGACGCCACCACTTCCGTGTGGCCGAGATGCCGATGA
Organism: Patescibacteria group bacterium; assembly: GCA_044376225.1. Classification (GTDB taxonomy): domain Bacteria; phylum Bacteroidota; class Ignavibacteria; order Kapaibacteriales; family Kapaibacteriaceae; genus UBA10438. Next base: position 1,683 of record JBILLF010000139.1, read on the forward strand.
ACCTCGTGGAGCATTTTCCGGCCACAGTGCTCAACCAGGATGGCGGACGCTGTACAACGCTGGAGCGGGCCATGGAGCTTGGCATTGATGTCGTGATCAATCGCCCCCTGAATGCCATCGTTGATAACGACCTGATCCGTCTTGTGTCGCACACGATGCCGGCACACATCATTCATCCATCGGATATCGAGCGCCGCATTCACGAGCTGGAAGTTGTCGAGCACGATCTTGCCAACGCCCTTCTTGCCGAGGCAGCACCTTCGCAGGGGCCTGACGAACGCATGCGCGAACTTGTCAGTGAGGCCTATCGCGTTGCGGGTTCGCTCTGTCAGGCGTGGTCTACCTTTCAGGGACTGATCCATTGGCGCGATGTGCGTCGGCAGTATATCGACCCCCGCCTCGAAGCCGCGGCAATGCTTTCGGAAAAGTCCGCACGCATGAGCGACCACCTGGCCTACATCAGCGACGTTGTGCGTGTGCTGGACGATTTGGATGCGCTCTATGCACGCAATGAAAACGACTCGCTTGAGGATCTTCGGCAGTCCATGTCGGCGATCTTCGCTCTGGACCCTGAGATGCCCCTTCAGCACATCGCGATCCATGCACTACGGTGCACTTCGGGAGTGCAGACCGTCTTGGTGGGCATGCGGACCTCTGAGTACGTCCAGGACGTGCTGCGCGTGACGGAGTTGGAGTCTGCCACCTACGACCGCACACACTGGCTGCGTGTAGCCGATGAACTTCGAAGACTTTCAGAGGAACCCTCATGACGTCACATCCCATCCGCATCGCCCCTTCCCTGCTTGCAGCGGACCTTCTGAACATCGAGCGTGACGTGCTGGCCTGCCAGAATGCTGGTGCGGACGTTCTGCATGTGGATGTGATGGACGGCCACTTCGTGCCGCCGATCACGTTCGGTCCGGCCTTTGTGGAACGCCTTCGCACCATCACCTCCATGCCCCTTGACGTGCACCTGATGGTGACCAATCCCGACCACCAGGTGGAGCAGTTCGCCAGCGCCGGTGCGCACTGGATCAGCGTCCATGCCGAGGTCACGGCGCATTTGCACCGCACGCTCCACCGCATCAAGTCTCATGGCTGCAAGGCGGGCGTTGTCCTCAACCCTGTCACGCCCCTTGAGTATGCCTTCGAGGCCGCCGGCGATGCCGACTTCATCTTGCTGATGAGCGTCAACCCCGGCTACGGCGGTCAGGCCTTTATCCCCTCCTTCCTCGGACGCTGTGAGCGCCTGCGCTCGTGGCTCGATGCCAACGGACTTGCCCACGTGGAGATCGAAGTTGATGGCGGCATCAAGACCGATAATGCCCGTGACGTCGTCAACGCTGGTGCGAACGTGCTGGTGTCGGGTAGCGGAGTGTTT
>JBILLF010000067.1:0-11407 GCA_044376225.1 Patescibacteria group bacterium
GGAAGCATTACAGGTTACAGGTTACAGGTTGCAGGTTGCAGGTTGCGGGTGACAGGTTACGGGTGACAGGTTTAAACCTGTAACCTGTAACCTGTCACCTGTAACCTATTCAATCACCACCACAGCTAGGGCAACGGTGCCCGTGTGGGAAAGGGAAACATGACAGGTGTAGGAGCCCCATCGCTCGAGCATAGCGCCAAAGAGCTCGAGACGGGGCTCACCGGATTTCTCATTCAGGATGCCGACGAGCTTAAAGGACATTCCCTCGCGCATACCGGTCTTGATGGCCTTGGAGAAGGCTTCCTTTGCGGCAAAGCGGGCTGCGTAATGCAGAAACCGCGTATCGCCGAAGTGGTCACAGTAGGCGATCTCCGTTGGTGTAAAGATCTTGGACAGGAAGTGTTCACCATACTGATCGTAGGCTGCCTTGATTCGCGGAACGTCAACGACGTCCGTACCAATGCCGATGATCATGACGCATCTCCGATAAGTTGAGGTAGGATCTGTGCGCTTGTTCCATTCAAAACATAATGTGCTTCTAGCGACAGCTCGGTGCGATTAGGGTTAACCTCGACCACTACCCCACCGTATCGCTTTGCCGTGTATGGCAGGCCGGCGGCGGGCCAGACTTCGGCACTCGTGCCGGCAACGATCATCACATCGCAGGACATCGCAGCCTGCTCGGCTGCGGCAAACACGTCTTGCGGAAGCTCTTCACCAAACCACACCACATTCGGACGCATCACACCGGAGCATGCGGGACATGTCAGAAGATCATCCTCGCGGATACGTCCACAGTCATTGCAGCGATTCTCAATGAGGTTACCATGGACCTCGAGCACATTTCGGCTGCCGGCTCGCTGATGAAGCCGGTCCACATTCTGCGTGACCAGTGCAAAGGTGCCTGTCGTCTTCTGTTGAAGTGCCGCAAGTGCGTAATGGCCGGGATTGGGTTCGACTGATGTGGCGATCGCTTTGCGATGCGCATACCACTCGCGCACACGCTCCGGGTTGGCCAGAAATCCATCCATGCTGGCCAGCTCACGGGGCGAGAACTTCGCCCAAAGCCCGTCTGGATCGCGAAAGGTAGCAACGCCGGATTCAGCACTTACACCAGCTCCCGTCAGCACAGCGATTGAAGCGGCACCTTGCAGTATATCCCGTACGCGTTGGATCTGGCCGTCCACTATGCCGCCGAGTTGAGTTGGTCTTCCAGAAGGAGATAGGCTTTGATAAGCTCGTCAAGATCGCCGTCCATCACCGAGTGCACATCCGTGATCTTCGTCTCCGTACGATGGTCATTTACCATGGTGTAGGGCTGAAAGACGTAGCTGCGGATCTGCGAGCCCCATTCGATCTTCTTCTTTGTCCCCTCAATGGCGGCCTTAGCTGCTTCCTCTTCTTCACGACGGATCTGATAGAGGCGCGACTTGAGCATCTTCATGGCGTGCTCGCGATTGAGCAGCTGCGAACGTTCCTGCTGACAGGCCACGACTACGCCCGAGGGGATGTGCCGAAGGCGGACAGCTGTTTCAACTTTGTTCACGTTCTGGCCGCCTTTGCCCCCTGACCGGAAGGTATCCATTTCAACATCGGCCGGGTTGATCACGATCTCAACGTCGTCTTCGACTTCTGGGTACACAAACACCGATGCGAAGGACGTGTGACGTCGGGCGTTGGAGTCATAAGGACTGATACGCACCAGTCGGTGAACGCCATTTTCTGCCTTGAGGTAGCCGTAAGCGTAGCGACCTCTGATCTCAAGCGTGCAGCTCTTGATGCCGGCCGTATCACCCTCCTGCTCTTCGGCAAGGTACACCTCAAAGCCATGCTTTTCAGCCCAACGCGTGTACATGCGCATGAGCATCTCTGCCCAATCCTGAGCTTCGGTTCCGCCGGCACCGGCGTTGATGGTCAGGATAGCATTGCGGTTGTCATCCTGACCCGAGAGGATCTTTCGAAGCTCAAGTTCATCGACCGATGTCTGACAGCGTGCAAGTTCGGATATGATATCCGACTCCATTCCAGCATCATCAGCCTCTTCGGCAAGTTCGATAAGGGCTTCTACGTCGCCGACGCTGCCCTGTGCCTGCTCCCAAGTCTGTACCCAGTCCTTGAGCGTTGCGGCCTCCTGCATCATTTTCTGCGCCTTCTGGGCATCATCCCAGAAATCCGGGGCCTGGGAGAGCATCTCCCGTTCTGCTATCTCGTCGCGCTTACGATCGATGTCAAAGGAACCTCCGCAATTGGTCCACACGGGCGCGGAGTTCACTTACCTGTTGCTTTTGTGGGTCAAACATGGCGCAAAGATACGGCTTCGTCATTGCGCATCGTGCGTTGCGCAAAATGCGCTGCCCATGTTGAGCAATTGTGGTTTACTGCAGGGGGCTTGACAGCGATACAATCCAGCCAAAACTGCCCGAGCGCATCAGTGGTCCTACGGGCCAGCGGGCATCGATGCGCAACATCAGAAAGTCACTGATAAAGGTCGGGATGCGGGCAAGTCCGAAGCCGGCCTCCATGTACACGCCATTGGTGCTTTCAAAGCTGACGCCGGGAACATTCGCGCCGGCTCGGTTCGTGGTGCTGATCGCGTTGAAAGCACCGATCAGGTCGATACCCCTTCCAAACGTCAAGCCCGGAAGACCAATGGCCCGCCACCACAGGTCGGTAAAGTTGTGTTCGGCACCGACGCGTACAAACTCCGTACCGGCAAAGGCGTTGATGTTGATCGTTGCCATGTCCGAGAGTGAACCGAAAACCGGGAAGGCGCGCATAGTTGCAAACCGGTACTGTACTGGCGTGCGCACATCCTGCAGGCCCCCTGCCAGCGTGATATCAAGCTGCATGGGGGCATACCCGGTTTCATACGTAGCAAGCCGCATGGTTGTTGAAGCGTCAACCGACCAGAACGTTAGCCCAGTGGCGGTCTCGCGTCCGACAACACCATGCACCATGCCTGAGAACGGATCGGAGCGGTCGGAGAAAAGTGCGATCACAGGATTCGAGCGTGGTCCCTGTGCTGTCAGGGAAAGGATCTGGTAATCGCCCGGCGCTGCCAGCACCCGCGGACGCGGCAGTGAGTCGAGAAGAGGCATGTTGATGTGCCGCGACCACGATCCTTCAAGTGTAGCGCTGATCCAGCGCGAGCGCAGTTGCGCGCCCAGGGCAAACCCGTCGCGACGGTAGAAGTCCTGATACTCGGAATACAACAGATTCGCAACATCGATACTGCTGAAGCTCAGCTGCGTGCTTTTGGCAGCCTGGATACTAGCCAGGGAGGAATAGAGACTGCCCGATACTCCAAGCGACGTCCGTCGTGACCTATAAATCGTGGCGTCCATGGCGGCGCGTCCGAAACGTGTATCACCCGAACCGACGCCCCCTGACAGGACAAGACGCACCGGGGGAAGCCGTGCCGTGATCGAAGCACCATAGACGGTCTGCGAGATCGAGCTGTAGTTAAAGAGCGGATCCATGCCAATAACGGCATCACCGAACCGCGCGAGTGTGATCATTGAGCCGGAAAGCGGTCCGCTCTGTTCAGCCTCGTCACTCCCGCCAGACTTCATGATGCTGTCCTGCCGGGCGTATACCTTGACCTCCTCCTCGGACTGCTCGGCAAAGGCGTTGGCCTTCCAATATTCCGGACGCAGCGAATCGGCTGTGGAGTCCACATCAATGCGCACGCGCGGCGTGTCGATCTCCACTCCGCCGGCCATGTCTGCTGCCTCGGCGAGTTCAATTGAGTCGGCACGGGAGAGCTTCTTGGGTGCGAAGAGACTATCGGGAATGGCAACGTTGACATCCATCGAGCGCACGTTGGTCTGCGCGGCCACGTTTGCCTTGATGGCCATGAGCCCCGTAATGAGATTGATCTTGATCGAGGCCGTTGTCTGCTGGTACGTCGGCATCCAGATGCTATCCTTGACTCGATCATACCGCTGAACAAAGCTTAGCCCCTTGAGAAAGGGGAAGGACGTTTCCTGCGAGGGGGCAAATGTTGCCGCAATGATCTGATACGTTCCATCGACGATGCTGAGCGTGCCTTCAAAACCCGGGAACAATCTCGAACGTGGCGCGAACGACAGCTCATAGACAACCATTGAATCCATGGTGCTCTTGCCGGTGATCGAGTAGACGTAGTTGTCGAGAGCTTGCTTACCAAGAGGCGTCACAAGGCGCGTCTTCAATATCGTCACATCGTCCATCGTAAAGTCGAAGAACTCATCAAACACGGCCGTATTCTCCTGAGCAGGAATATTGGCTGTCTGGCGGCGCTGTTCTATCCGCACATGCTTGCGAAAGTCCGGCTGGCGGTGCTCCGATATCGTGGAGAACGTCTCCAGGATAACCTCCTGCTGCTGCTGTTTTGACCGTCCGATGCCGCCGAGGTCAAGTGCAAAGCGAATCTTGGAATAGACCGAGCTTACGACCGTACGTATGCGCCGGGTGTTTGCATCACGTCTCTCAACTGCCCGACGGATGACCTCCTCCGGCGTGATGTCGGCTACGACATTCACGCCGCGCAGCGACACCCCGGAAGAGGCCAGTGCGATGCGGATGTTCACATGCGAAGACGGTATCTGCACACGTCGCTCTTTGTAACCAATACTACGAACGATCACGTGCTTCGTCGATGCTGAGAGGGGTAGGCGGAATGTGCCTCTGTTTCCTGTGTAGGTGCCTGTAGAACGGCCCTCGGCACGGATCGACGCACCGGCGATCGGCTCGCCGGAAATGGAGTCTACGATGACACCCGTAAGAACGATTCCATCATCGGCCGCCCTGGAGGAAGTCACGAACACAAACAGAGAAACAAGGGAGAGAATCAATGACACCGGATTACGCAGCGTTGCCGTAGGGCGGTAATGTGGTACGGCGTAGGAGGATTTCTTCATGGATGTTTGGACACCGGAATCACAAACGGGTTTCACCATCATCCATCAGAGGAAGCTCATGAAAACCATCTTTACCGTCGGCATTCTGCTCCTGACGATCTCTTTCGGGATGCGTGCGCAAGATGACTATACCATCCGCAACAAGCAAGGCGCTTCTGCCCTTCTGTTCACTCTCAATGGGCTATCAGATCTCGGCGCTGGAAACTACATGGGCGGAGCGGGAGTCTCGACGTTCATGTCCGATGACCTTGCCCTGCGACTCGGACTTGGTTTCGGAAGCAATACCCTAACCAAGAACAATCCAGCCGACGAAGAGACAACCGCCACGAGCTTTAGCCTTTCTCCCGGCGCTCGCTACAACCTGTTCAACAACACCAACGTTGCGCTCTATGCCGGCGGGCAGGCCATGATCGGGATTGGTCAAGTGAAGAACACGGCCGCCGGCGCTGATGTATCTACCGTAAGCACAACAACACTCGGTGCCGGACTCTTTGCCGGGGCCGAATGGTTCGCATGGAAGAACCTATCACTGTCACTTGAGTACGGCCTAGGCTTCAGACACACAGCCGACAAGCTTAAAAATGCTGCGGGTGTGGAGAGTGATGGACCGACATCAGTCGATGTGACGATGGGGATATCTACAGTGAACTTCACCCTCGGCTTCTACTTCAACTAAGTCTGCCAGCATCGCACGTTATGTACAGAACGCAAAGCTTGATGCTCGGCCTACTGTGTCTCGTAAGCGCTACCGTTTTGGCTCAGACAAATCCGCGGCTGACCATCAAACGTCAACGTGTGGTACAATCCTGTGGCGCTGTTCTGGATGCCGAGCATTTGCCAGGAGCGTACCAATTGAGCAGCATAGTTGGTCTGGCCACGCTTGGAACAGTGCAAGCGTCACTTCAGTCGAAGATGCTCTTTGGTTTCTGGGTACCTCTACCCATCATCCTGAGTTCCGAGCGAAAACCACCGGACGTGGTCGCCGGAGATCGGATCTGGACGTGGCCGAATCCATTTCGTGAAAATGTACAGATCGAAGTGCAGCTCCTGGGTTCAAAGGCCGTCGAGGCGGACATCTTCGACATCGTTGGCCAGCACATCGTGACGCTTCCTGTTCTGTCACTTCGGGATGATGTGGCTGCCTTTAGCTGGGATGGTGCTTCGAGTGCGGGTTCGCTCTGTGCAAGTGGGGTATACACGATCAGGATTCACTTAACCGAACCGATACGTCAACGAAAGATTCTGTGCACTTCCACAATTACTCGAAATCGATAGCGTGAAGCACTTCATTGTCTTGTGTCGGTCAATACTGATGGCGTGCGCGGTGCTTATCACCACTGAGCAGGTGTCCTGTCAGGTTGACCCCGATCAGGTTCCTCGACTGTTATCCTTTCAGGGTGTCTTGGTGCAACCGGACGGCACCGTCTATCCCGATGGTCGCTATGCGATTTCGGCGAAGCTCTTTCCCGCTGCACTAGGTGGTTCTGCCGTCTATAGCGATGTGGTCTCGACAACAGTTGTCGGAGGAGTCTTCAATCTCATAATCGGAGAGCAGGAGCCCCTTGACGCCGTTGACTTTACCCAGCAGCTGTGGGTGGAAGTCGGACTTCCCGGTACGGCTCAGACGGCCTTCGAACCACGAACGAAGCTGACCACTGCACCCTATGCGGCCGTTGCACAGCAGGCGATCATCGCAGGTGGACTCACCCCGGATGCGACCGGCGTCGTCAGAAGCTTGAATGGGGCTCAGGGTGGCGTCAACCTCCTGGCCACCGGCGGATTGATCATCCGTCGTGATGGGAACGACATTACCATCGACGCAACGGCGATCAAAGGAATCCTAACTCTCACCACACAGGACTCTGTGCTGCGCATCCAGAATCCAACCGGGCCGACGGTGGTGCTCGGGGTGCGCGACTCGTCGATCTCAGCCCGCCATTTGAGACCGACAGGTGTTCCTGCCGGCACCTATGGTGACTCGCTACACATCCCGCGCATCACGGTGGACCGTGATGGTCGCATCTCGTCGATCAACTTGATCCCCGTTGGCGCCACGCAGACAACCAACATGCCGATCGCTTCCGGACGGTATGTGAATTCAACTCCTAGCCGCCAGTACGCGGTTACCATCAACACGACTTCGGCCGAACCGGTGGCGATACCGACCATGCTTCCGAGTGCACGAATTCTCGTCACGATCGATTCGCCTGATGGCACCACGGCCTATGCCATCTCGCAGCGCACAATAAACAGCTTCACAGTCTCCTTCTCAGGCGGCCTGGCTCCGAATACTTCATTCAGTTGGATGGTTCTCAACCTCTAACTACTTCTTCATCACTATCTGGAGGCTTTAATGCCAACACTTCGCTTGCCACGTATTCTCGCGGCACTTACTATCATCTGTCTGGCGCTGCCGGACGCTCTCTTCGGTCAGACGCTACCGATCGAAACCCGCGAGCTGAAAATGCAGGGTAGCACTTCGGGCGCGATCTCTCTGACGGTACCAGCAACGGTCGGCACTCCCTACACGTTGACCCTGCCAAGTGCCGTTCCGGGCAACGGATCGCTGATCTACAGCAACACCACTACTGGTGGCCTTGCCTGGTCCAACACACCTTCGGCTAGTGGATGGTCACTACGCTGGAACGGGACGGCCCTTGAGTGGTTCGATCCGGCCGGAAGCTCAAACCCTAACTGGGCGCTCGGTGGTAACACGCTTACAGCAACCGGTTCGCTGGGTGCGACGAGCAATCACGGCATCAGCATCATCACCAATAACCTCGAACGCATGACGATCACCAATGCGGGTGTAATCGGCATCAACGACGGCACAGATGCCGGCGTAACAACGAACATCGGTAAGGCCGGTAATACGGTCAACATTCTCGGCACTTCGAACATCACCGGAGTTCTGAACGTGAACACGACCGGCACCGATGCCACAAACATTGGAACAGGTGCTACCGCCGGAACAGTCTCGATCGGACGCACGGGCGGTTCCATTGCCACCACTGGAACGATCACGCAGACAGGCACCTTGAATCTTGCGGGAACCACAAGCCCCCTTCAGATGAATGGAGCTTCAGGAACGTCGGGTGACGTGCTGGTCTCACAGGGCAGTGGCAACACACCGGCCTGGCAAAGCATCAACAACGCTATCGGTATCCGTGCGGCCGGTCAGTCAAGTGTCACGGCAGCCACATCAGCAACCGTAACGGGTCTGACGACATTGACAGCTACAGATGCGGTAATTGTGACACTTGAGGGGGCAACGTCCGTCACGGCAACGGTCACCTCACGTACGGCCGGCACCGGCTTCACGGTTACGTTCTCAGGTCAGTACACCGGCACGGTGAACTACATGGTCATCAAGGCACAATAATCACCACCTCCCGACCCCGCCTGGCCGATCGCGACGGCCGGTGGTGGAAGGGGGTAACTCTGAAGAACCGAATCACCACGATTCAATGCTACCAAAACCCCAGACATATCGATCCCTTCTCAAACTTCTCGGAGTCATCCTAACCGTGCTGGCTCTGCGCACCCCGGCTCTGGCTCAGGTGCCGCTTTACACCCGCGAGCTGCACATTCAGCACAACGGCAGTGGCAACTCAGTGAAGTTTGTCCTACCCTCGCTAACGTCATCGTACACGCTCTCATGGCCATCTGTTCAGGGGGCTTCAGGTAGCATGCTTACAAATGATGGCAGTGGCAATCTTTCGTGGACGGCATCTCTGTCAGCAATTGGCAGCACGGGTACAACGAACTATGTCCCTCTTTTTACGTCCGCAACCACCGTTGGTAACAGCGTTCTCTTTCAGAGCGGATCTTCGTTGGGTCTCGGTACGACGTCACCAGGAGCTGCTCTACAGATCAACACGGCATCGGCTTCAACAAAGGGCCTCATCGTTCGAGGAACATCGTCGGCTACGGCGAACCTGTTTGAAGGTCAAAACAGCAGTGGGAGTCCACTGTTCGAGGTTTCATCATCCGGCAACCTGGCCCGGATCAATAATGTTGCCTACACGTGGCCCGCGTCCGTTCCCAGTGCTGCAGCATCTGGCACACAGCTTGGAGAAGGATTTCTAACGACGACCAACACCGGCGCACTGTCATGGAAGCAGCGTGTTGCTGCTTCGGCAACACTGGACTTTCCAAACACAGCCACGCGCTCGTCGAGCGATCTGACGATCACGGTTACCGGTGCCGCCTCCGGAGATATGGTATCCCTTGGCGTGCCGAACGCTTCAGTCCTTGCGAATACCTCTTACACTGCATGGGTCTCTGCAGACAATAAAGTCACTGTGCGACTCCACAACTACGACAATGCCGACAAAAACCCCGCATCAGGCACGTTTAAGGTCATGGTGTTCAAATAGCCAAATGGCGGATTAAACTTCTGATATTGCACCGCGGTCTATGCCGCTTCGTGTTTTTCGGAGACTCCGCCATGCGTTTTGCGACTCATTTGCTGCTTATCGTGCTCGTCACTGGATCAACGTCGGCGATATCCGCCGAAGCTCCGACGTGGTCAGCCGACGTTGCCACGATCATCTACACCAACTGCACTCCGTGCCACCGTCCGGGCGAGATCGCTCCGTTCCCTCTCGTCACCTATGAGCAGGTCGCAGATTTTGGCTACTCCGTTAAGCGAGCTGTTGAAAAGCGCGAGATGCCCCCATGGCCCCCTGCCAAAGGTCACGGAAGCTTCATTGGTAATCGCTCGCTGAGCGATGCTGACATTGCTACGATCACGAAGTGGGTTGATGGCGGCATGCCTGCCGGCGATCTCGCGTCAGCCCCGCAGCCCCCTACGTTTCCAAGCGGCTCCCAACTGGGCACTCCGGACCTGGTGCTGCGCATGAGTGATAAGTGGACGGTGCAGGGGAATAATAAAGACGTGTATCGATTCTTCGTACTTCCAACGAACCTCCTCAAGGACCGCAGTGTCAAGGCCATCGAGTTCCGTCCAGGCAATGCCGCCGTGGTGCACCATGTGCTGTACTTCCTAGACACTTCGGGCACAGCTCGACGCAAGGATGCAGAGGATCCAATGCCTGGTTACAGTGGGTTTGGCGATCCGGGATTCGAGACAGCTGTATCATTTCTTGGATGGGTCCCCGGAGCACAGACTCGTTTCTATCCGCCAACGATTGGATCGACGATGTACAAGAATTCGGATCTCGTTATCCAGGTCCACTATGCCCCTTCAACAGTTGAGCAGACTGATCAATCACATGTGAACATCTTCTTCCATGAATCTGACCAGGTGCGCCAGGTGCAGGAGTTCGCGATGAATCCTCGTCAGCTTGTTGCTGGTCAACAGTTTCAGATTCCTGCGAACAAGATTCAATCCTTCACCACCACCTTTACGATTCCCTATGAGATTAGCGTGATCGGCGTTGCCCCGCACATGCACCTTCTGGGTAAGAACTGTCGGGCCTATGCTACTACACCCAAGGGCGACACCATTCGGCTGATCTCTGTACCGCAATGGGACTTCCATTGGCAAGGGGGCTATACATTCAAGAACCCGGTTCGGATTCCGCGTGGGTCAAAACTCTTCTATGAGGCCAGCTACGACAATACCATAAACAACCTGGAGAATCCGAACAATCCTCCAAAGCTTGTCCGATGGGGCGAGAGCACCACCGATGAAATGCTGCTGTGCTACTTCCACTGGTTACCCTACCAAGCGGGGGACGAATCAATCGACATGGAGACGAAGCTCCCAACATCGGTGAACAACGAGTCCATGTTGCGCGGTTTTTCAATCGAAGCACGACCCTCGGTAACCTCTGGCGACGTGACGCTTGTGATTGAGTCGTCCGAAGATCAGACGATATCCTTCGAGATCATTGACCTAAGCGGACGCGCAGTGACACCCACTCTTACTCGCACCGCACTGCAGGGCGTCTCGTCAGTCACACTGCCCACGGAATCCATGCCTCAGGGCTCGTACGTTGTCCGCGCTTCATCATCAGGCGGCAACACAACGTGCAAGGTGCTTTTGAAGAAGTGACGAGTGACGAGCCATGGATTTACTAGCCCTGGGCCTTGGCTCGGGGTACGAGAGACGCAATTCCGTAATTCCGTAATTCGGTAATTCCGTAATCCCGTAACTCCGTAACTCCGTAATTCTAAGAAAACGTCTGCCTGAGACGCATGTACCGCTCTTGATACTCGATCTGCGCGACATCAACTCCTAGATGTTCGAGAAGGAAATTGAACACCTTCACCCCAGATTCAAACTCCTCAACAATTACCAAGTCAGCACCCTGCTCGAGCGCTGCCCTTCTCAGGCGCTGATACCGAATACGAACGACGATCTGTACGTCCGGCCGAAGTTTCCGGATGAGCTTTACACCCCCGGCGATGGCAGCATCTTGATTGATCGCGATGACGACGACAGAGACGGCATCGAGCCCAGCTGAACGAAGAGCGTCAGCATCAGCAATGTCACCGATTATCACCGGCTCATTATGCTGACGTAACTCAGCACCTAC
>JBILLF010000140.1:0-3058 GCA_044376225.1 Patescibacteria group bacterium
CGCTGGATCTTCACATCGAAGGGGGCTTGGCCATGACCTCCGAGATACTTATCGATTTGTTCAGGAAGGTACACCGTGCTGCCATCGATGGAAATGATCTTATCTCCAACCGCCATTCCATCATTATAGAAGGCACCACTCAGCTGAAGCTTCGTAATGCGAAGTCCAGTCGTCCCGAAGTGCGTATCCGTTGACACTCCATACGGATCCGTGCCTTCTAACCTCGAGAGCATGTGCTTGGCTGCATGCTCATTGATTGTCCTCGAGAACTTATCGAGCACGTTATCCATGTTGCTCGAGTTCAGCTCATTGAGCTGCTGTTGCTTCAGGGGGCGCATATACTTCCGCCGAACAATGTCGCGGAGCTCGCCATCATCCGTCACACCCATTGTGAGGAGGCTCGCGATTATCAGAGCGTGAATCATTGTTGACTCCCTGGATGGTTTGTGATTGAAAGGGGGCTTCGGCGTCACTCGTCTCTTGTCCCCGGGCCAAGGCCCGGGGCTATCAAATCGATGACTCGTCTCTCGTCACCTGTACCCCGTCACCTGCGCCAGCAAAGGCATAAGGTTGTAGATCCGCCCCCTATCGCCCCAGACGACTTCGGCAAGGGGCGCGGCATAGCGTTGATAGTCAAAGCTTTTGAGCTTGATCAGGTATTCGGAGAGCAGCGTTTGTGTGGGCATGTGATAGGACGTGCGCCACGGAAGGATGTCGCGGATCTCGGAGCTGATGTGTTGGATGGACTCCATCGATGTTGCGGGCCACTCGATGGTGCGGTCGGGGTACACGGGCATGGACTCCAGAATGGAAGCGCCGGCGGGTGACGGGTTGGTGATGTACTCGGTGGATGTCACGAGCATGGCGCCATCGCTGAGTTTGATGCGTTGCACATCTACAGTGCGTCCGGCTGTGGGAGTGCCGATGATGGTTGCATATCCATTGCGCTGCATAGCGCCGGCAAAGGCTTCCATGGCATCGCGCGTGGAGGAGTCCACCATGATGGTGACGCGCAGACCGCGGTAGGTGCCCGGACGTTCGGCCACATGGATTTTGTCGAGCACGCCCTTGCGATACACGGTAAGAAGCGTGTCGTTCTGCTTGGCAAAGAACTCAAGCATGCGTACGGCAACGTCCACGTTGTTACCGGCAGCGCCGCGCATGTCCAACACCACATCAAAGGCGTCGGCATCGAGAACATTTCTGATAGCCGTCATCAACGTCGTTGCTGCATTCGGTGTGCTGCCGGCCTGCGTCATGTCGATGTACCCCAAGCCCCCTTCCACATGCGTCAGCACGTCTGCGCTCTGGCGTTGCATGTTCGTGAGGTAGAGTGCGAACTGCCGACGTCCGCGACGGACCTCGAGCTTGGTGTTGGCGCCGCGTTGACGTACAGTAAGGAGTTGGTAGTTGGCCTCGGCGATCTCTGTTGATATCGGTACGTTGGCGATCGCCATGATCCTGTCGCCAATGCACACCCCGGCAAGGTAGGCCGCCGTGAGCGGATGCACGGACGTCACATACACGCCGCCACCACGAATGATGATGCGCATTCCAAGGTCATTCCGAATAGGCGCAGCTGCGGCACGTTCGAACTTCAGGTCTGTACCGTTCAGCAGTTGAATGCTCTCGTGCAGATAGTCGAATACACGCTCAAGGGGCTCCATCCGAAGAACGCTGTCAGGGAGCTGGCCGGCTCTGACCTGACCCAGCATCCGACGGAGCTCGGTTTCTTGCTCGCGCGTGAACCGCGTTGGCACCACCGTGTGGTCCGCCGTGCAGGCCCAATACGGTGTGGGCAAGCTTGGACGCACGCGCTCCAATTCGTGGATGGCTGTGAAGGGGCTTCCCATCTCGCCCCACACGGCCTCGGCATAGTTCCGGTAGCCGACGGCGTAGAGACTGTCGACAACCTTCTTATTGGGCACGGCGTAGGCATTACGCAGATGCATCATGTCAGCAGCTGGCGGAAGCACTGTTGATTCGGCAGGTGCAAGGGGCACGTCGGGTATCACACCCACGCCATCGATGTCCATCGTTCCGCCAGGATGGAACGTTGACGATGTAACACGTACGCCGCCGATATCCGATGCGTCGGCCAGCTCGTCAGGAAGAATGTATTTGGCAGGAACAACCGTTTGCACTCGCCCCTTACCGTAGCTCTTGGTTCCGATGATCGTTGCTTCGCGACGCACAAGAAGAGCGCCGGCAAAGAGCTCGCTGGCGGAGGCCGAGCCGCTGTCTTGCAAGACAAGGATCTTGATACGAGGATCTGACCAGGGAGACCCGAATAGATTGTAGCTGACCTCGGCCCACTGCTTGGTGCGGTTCTTGAAGGAGACGATCGTATCGTCATTGGCAATGAAGTGACGCAGGAGATTCTCGACTTCCCAAAGTGAACCACCGGGATTGTCTCGAACATCAAACACGATCGTGTCGATCGTGCTCGCATCAATGCCGTTAGCGCTTTCAGCGAAGGCCCTGTCCAAGCCTTCATCGAACTCCGTGATGCGCACGCCCATCGTGCGTCCATGGATGCCAACAGTAACGGGTATCACCACGAAGTCGTCGCGGAACGTCACAATGCGCAAGCACACATTCTCACGTCGAACGTCCAGAAGGACCGGCGTGCCAGGGGTTCCGCGAATGCGCTTGTTGGATTCTAGGTGAGCCATCCCTACGATGCTGTGATCATTTGCGCCCTCGATAAGGTCGCCAACAAGCAGTCCGGTGCGGTAGGCTGGACCCCAGTGGACCACCTGATCGATGAGGTTTCCATGCGGCGTGATCTCCGTCATAACGCCAATACGCCCCCTAGCAATGCCACGATGGTCATCCGTCATCTTCTTCCATTGGTCCTTGGATACGATCGTCGTCCACCGATCAACGATCGTATCAAGATCCTTCCAGGGCATGTTTAACGCCCCAGCCGGCAAGCGACGGAAGTAGTTCTCGATGATGTACTTCTTCACGAGGAACGTATCCAATGCGCTCTGCGCCTGTGAGTCAGCGCCCGCTGTTCGAGCCAGAACCGCAGTCTGCCTCGTCGGCCTACCAT
>JBILLF010000068.1:0-11236 GCA_044376225.1 Patescibacteria group bacterium
CCCGCATCGTACGAAAACTTCACAGCCACCCGATCCCACGTCGGTGCCGTGCGTGGCTCCCGGAACCACTGAAAGGCGCACACCATTGTATCGCCCTTCCAACGGACGGCCGACGGCACCCCTGAGGAATCCTGGAAGAGACTCCACGGTCCGAAGGTGTGTCCATCGCTCGACCATGCAACGCGCAAACCGCTCTGCCAGGGACCGCCGTTTGGCTGAGAGTAGAGCGCACCCTGCGCAATAGGCAACAGAACCAGGATGCTCACGAAGTACCAGACTAAACACATTCGTCATTTCCCATCGCTTCTTCCATCCAAAATATGTTACTGGATAATGAATAGGGTGAGTAGGGGGCTCTGTTTATCTCTCTCCCCACTCACTGCAGCGCAAGACGTCTTCGCGCAATGTATGCATACCTGAATAGTCTGGAGAGTGGCTTGCACTTCGGAATCGGCAAATCCACGACGACAAAATCGGGAGTCATAGATTCGTTATCATAGAGACTTCCCAAATACTTCGCTGCACAATGGCATGAGCACCTACTCGGTCGTCGCCTTGGTCACCTGTATAGTTCTGTACATTTCCACTGCCGGTTCGACGGCTGTGCCAGACCTTACATCCGGACGCGTCCAGCGAACGTTGGGGGTTGGCGAGCAAACGGTACAATCAATCATCTCGTACGTGCATTACGTCACGAGCCCAGACATGCCGAAGTATCAGCGGTCGATCAATAAATACCTTTCGAACAGCATCGGCTCAATCTGGCAGGACCAGCCTGATCATTCTACTTCCGAGCTCTCGCGTGAATGGTATGTCGGCATTCTCGCTGAGTTTGACTCCATGTATGCCCATACCGACGAAGTAGCAGATGGCTCACATCCATGGACGCTGCTAGATTCGACCCAGATCACTGATCCGGTTATCATCAATGGACGCCCGACCGAGTTGGTGCAAGTCTATCGGACGCGCTACCAGTTCACCGGCGGAGCGCATGGTCTGCCCACAACTATCTCAGCGTTGTTCAATCGAAAAACCGGCGACGTTGTCTCATTCAAGGAACTCCTTCAACGGAATTCCCGGGCATTCACCTCCATCGCAGAGCGGTTCTTTCGAAAGCAACAGCACATTCCGGCAAGGCGATCGCTTAAAGGCGCTGGATACTGGTTTCCACGTGGGTTCCACCACAACGATAACATCAGATTCCTGCCAGATTCCGTCGAAATCATCTACAACCCCTATGAGATAGCGCCGTACGTTTTTGGCACGATCACTGTTCGGATTCCGACGTTAGAAGTGATTCCCCTTCTTCAACTGCCCTTCTCTGGTCAACCATGAGCCCCTTGCCATACTTCATCGTGCTCATTGCAGCCATGTCGTTGCTGAACGGCTGTGCCTCGAACACTCCACCCGAGGCATCCAAATCACCCGAAGACCTCTATCGAGATGCCATCCTCGATGCAATGGTTGCCGATGACGATGAACGCTCGTCATCACTCGTATGCATCCGCCGAGACAATCCGAATTTGGTCTGGAGCGATATAGGGGGCGAACAACGCGTCCTTGTAACCACTTAGACCGCGTGGGATACGAATCACTCGGCGGCCCAATCGGCCAAAGCCACCTATGACATGTGGGTTACAACCGTTCCAGAAGTGAAGACGTGGTGGCATACCAGATACGATGGCCGCACCGACACGACTCTTCGGCTTGAGCAGCTGCTGGGTTTGGCCCCGGGACGCAAGAAAACACATTTCCTTTTGGCATGGGTTCGTCCATCAGATATGTTTCGGCCTGCCGGGGATTCGGAGATAGATGACGCAACGGCGTCATCTGAACTTCCAACAACAGCAGACTCATCCTACCGGACGTGGTTCAATTCGAGCATCATCTATTCCTACTTTCCGAAGACGTCACCATGGACTCGCCTGGGATACACCTATGACTGGAATCGCCAGTACGGAGAGCAGGGTACAAGTGAGTTCATTGTCCGGACAGATGCTGAACTGATCATTCATTCGGTTCAGAAGACATCCGAGTACTTGCGATAATGAGCGCGTGCTGCTTCGGACGTGCACCGTACTCAAAGATCCTGGTTGATGCACAATGCCCTACACTTTCCGCGGTCTTCGCTCTCAACGATGCTCACGAGTAGGTGCCTTCATCTTGCCCAGACGAAGCATCGCTAGAACGTAAATTGTGCGTCATTCGCAAAGAGGAACGGAATGTCTAGCACACAAATCAGTGAATGGAATTCTCACCTGTCATCGGTGCATATCATGATACCGAGAAGCTTGCTTCTGATCCTTTCACTGCTGATGTCGGTCTATGGAGCTAAGGCATGGGTTTACTCTGAGCATCGCGACATTACCGTTGCCGCAGTTTTAAAGCTTGATATGCAGCGGCGCGTCAAACTCGATTCTTTGTGGAGCTGGGCGCGAATTGGACACGAGCAGCGGCTTCCTGCGTCGATCGTTATCCAGGTGCTCCCCGAAACACCGAACTACATCGATTGGGGATCGTGGCCCGCGATAGCAGGCGACCACTCGTGTTCGTCATATGAAATGGTTAACAGTATCCTGTATTCAGACTGGATACTGAATGTTGCCCGAATTGCCGAGCATTTTAAGCGGAAAGTGTATATGGTCAGCGATGAGGCCATACGTCAAAATGCCGTGCGCGACCAGGACCTGCAGCTGCAACGAGCTGACCCCGAGTACGCCACACGAGCAGGCTCGAACAACGTGCATTTTCTGCTACCCAGAGAGACAGCGACGGAACGGAGAGATGAGTATCTCTACAGCTGTTTTACTCAGGGCGGTGAGATCAATGCGCTGGCCGCCTACTGCTGGTACCACTATCGAGCGATGGCCAAGGCTCAGAGATTGAGAGATCCTGCCGTAAACACCGCTAACCGGAGTAAGCTAGCCCTATCGGCACTTGCCGATGAAGCCTTTGCGTTACATTTCTTAGAAGATGTCTTTGCAGCAGGACATGTCACAGGTACGTGGGGAGAGACGTCTGTGCGCAAAGGAACTCATGATTACTACAATGAACATGGCTACGAAACACTGACCTGGGGTAACAACCACATCGTCCTCATGGGTGATGCCTACATGAGCCACGAGGATATCGAGGCACCAGCAAGAGCCGTCCGCACAAGCCTTGAACAGCTGATCGATGCGTTTGTGGGGACGGCCGAGTATGCCAAGCACGAATTCAATGATCGCGAAGTATCGGGACTTTTTTCGTTGGAACCCGACACCCTGAACATTTGCACAAACTTCGACATCCCAGGTAAGGTAGCTAGTGGTTTACTGAAGAGTCAGTACCTGTCTGTTCTCGATCAGACACCCGCGCCTGCACTGAAGTCAGGTCATGGAGAACTGCCGCGATTCCGAGCCGAAATCGGTGGTTTTGTCGGTCTGTCTGCTTCGTTCCGTACATCGCTATGGGGTGATGATTTCGACCATCTAAAGATGAAACCATTCGTTATCGCCTCACAGTCACTAAGCCTACGCTTTGGGTTTGGGCTCGATGGCGTCACGAGCACTGCCAACGATGGGACGATGTTCTTTGAGATCGGAGCATCGAGCGATAATGCATCACCCTCGGAAATATCATTTGACACTACCGCGCGTTTGGGTGGGTCTTTGTCCTCTATACCGGCCCGTTCTTCGATCTCAACGCGCATTCGGATGCCATTCTACATTATACCCGGTGATTTGATTCTTGGTGCTTTACTCATCGCACCATTCTCGTTCGATACATATCAACAGATGGTAGCGGGCGCGGTTGCTGGGGGCTTCATTCCCTGGCAAGCAGGTGCATCCACTTCAATAGGCCGCTTGCAGTTTGTTCTCGGTCGCGAAGTTAGTGTTCACTTCTACGGATTTATGAGTGGAAGTCAGAAGATCAGGATGTCCAACCCCAATCTCCCATATAGGCAGCTTTCCGAGTTGGTCGACTTACGTACCATTCAGGTCGAAGCTCCAATCATAGAATGGCGTCCGTTTCGCATCTTCACAGCCGATCAGAGCACCAGCTTGGTAGTGCAGTTCTATGGAGCACTAGATGTTCCCGTGTACTGGAGGAGTAACAACGTACCTCCGGCTCAGCATAACCTCCCGACGAACTGGGCGATAGGCTTTCGAGGGACGTTTGACTGGCGTTACTTCTATTGATCGACTGCCCACGCCTTTAGGGCATGAGGTCACCGAACGACGTTGTCGGGTAAACAAGCTATGGGTGAGTGATTTCATCGGGCTCGCGTGCCTCAATGGCAAGGTCTAACTTGAGCAAGCATACAGAGTGCGTAGGTACTTCCCGACCAGCCCTTGTTCTTTCATTTCGATCGGGGCAGTCGGTACAATTCTGAGACGTTTCGTCGCCAGTTGGCCATTCGTAACATAGAGCGGCGCTGGGTCAGGGATCGGCAACTTCCCACCGATTGAATTCGAGGAACGTCTATTTTCGCAACCGAACGATCGTACTCACTGTCAATCAGACAGGGGGAAGATCACCCACCAACTTCGGAAGTACCTCCATGATCAAATTCGTAGCTCTTTGCGCTACCGGCGCTTTACTCCTGTGGTCGTGTGGGAGCGACGATTCCAATGTGAATCCGGATCCCACCCCAAACACCACCGAGTTGGACTCGGTGGTGATATCGCAGGAACGTAACAGCGATACGATCAACATCCTGATCGTCAAAGAGGATGCAGCTGGAGCTGTTCAAAACTCGGTTGTCGATCGTGGCGCAGAGAACCACCGCTCTATTGTCACGTTCACAAGCGAAAAGTACACCAAAGGTGAGGTGCGCGTTACGATCCAGGGAAAGCGACTGTCGCTCTTGGACCCTTCACCAGTTCTACGGGTATACAGTTTCAGTCCAACAAAGACCAGCTTGACGGACACGCTCTCCGGTGTGATCGGTGCGGTCAGCATTGCTTCCGGAGCCGGGACAACATGCATGATGAAGGGGCAGATTCTGCTCCTTCCATAGTAGCCCCGTACCAGCCCTTGCGTCGTTGATGAATTGCTTTGTGTGAAGGCTGTCATACTTCAATGGAGTCTTCGAAAAGTACTCCTGAAAGCTCATCTCCAGAGCATGAAACTTGCGAGCGTACTCATAGTAATCCGGATTGAGTGAGGTACGGGCGTAGCCCTCCGAGATTTTGTATGCGTCATCGGAGAAGACGATGCGTGAGATGATTCCGACAGCGAAGGGGGACTCGGTGGTCGGTGTCTAACTGGGCAGCTTGCTGACATACAGAAATGGATCTGAAGGTCCCGAAGCAGTTACAACCGCCTCAACAGGGACGTTTTGCTCCTGGAGATGCTCCAGGAAGAGATTCGTGCTGAAACCTCCTTGCGACCAACCGTCGAGGAAAAGCTTTCCAGGAGTGATATTCTTCTGCTTTAGGAATTGCCCCGAAACCGTCAGCATGTCGGAGCATGCCTGTACCGTACTCTTGTTAACGCAGCACGAATTGGGAAGCTCTGAACCGGGTGTCACCCCAAAGTAAACCGCCGAAATCACGATGTAGCCCTGAGAAGCAAACTGTGAAAGCACAAACTGTGTGTCTATCGATCCGTCGGGATTCGAAGGACTCCATTCATGGGACCACACCGTGCCATGTTGATAGCTGAGCATTGGCGCTCCCGGCTGGACATTATCGGGGTTTGTTACCGTTCGTAGGAAGTTCCAAAGATGCCAGAGTGTTTAACTGCAATGTCCAAAGACATCGCATTTGAATCTTCGACATTCAAACCAGACGCTTCACTACTGAGGTCCAAGTCGTGGTAATTTCCTCTATGAATGAACAGAACTCCGTCTATAGGCACGTCACGCGAAAGATTCTGCCGATCATGATGATCAGCTACGTTGCATCGTTTCTCGATCGTGTCAACATTGGCTTTGCCAAACTCCAGATGGCTGGAGAGCTCGGATACACCGATGCAGTGTATGGATTTGGTGCCGGGATTTTCTTTCTCGGTTACTTCATCTTTGAGGTACCCAGCAACCTGATACTCCAGCGAGTGGGTGCCCGTATATGGCTTTCGCGGATCATGATCACCTGGGGCATCGTATCGTCTCTCTTTGCATTTATCGATGTGATTCCATGGGGTCCCCTTCCCGAACTCTTCGGACTCTCTCAAAATGTATTCAGTCTCTACGCACTGCGGTTTCTGCTTGGCGTAGCTGAAGCCGGTTTCTTCCCAGGAATCATTCTATACCTGACGTACTGGTATCCGGCCGAACGAAGAGGACGCATCATCGCCTGGTTCATGACCGGTATTGCCGTTGCTAATGTGATTGGCGGTCCTCTTTCAGGCTATCTCATGGAGTACCTACATGGTGCCGGCCAGTGGCATGGTTGGCGATGGCTATTCATCATCGAAGCTATCCCGTCAGTGGTCATGGGAGTACTAACGTTCCTACTTCTCCCCAATGGACCGAAAGACGCGTCGTGGCTGACAGATGCGCAAAGGAAGATCGTCGATGACACCGTGCGTGAATGCACAACAAGTAGCGCCCATCTCGTGGAGAGTCATACCATGCGAGATGCCTTTACGAATCCACGGGTCTGGCAACTGAGTATCGCCAACATGCTGGGAGCCATGGTGTTGTATGCCGTGAACTTCTGGATGCCAACCATCATCAGCGAGATGGGCATACGGCCTGGTGAGTACCTCAAGGTAGGTCTGATCTCCATCATTCCTTGGGGTATAGGGGGCTTTGCAATGGTTGCGATCGCAACACGCAGTGATCGCACAAAGGAACGCCGCTGGCACACTGCGATTTCAATCCTAGTTGCTGCTGCTGGCCTTGTCATGCTTGGAATCACGCCCGCAAATAGCCCCTTGGCCATTGTGGTTCTTTCCGTCCTAACAGCTGGCTCCTTGTCGTTTTGCTGCCTCTTCTGGAATCTGCCAACGGCTCTGCTGCGCGGAACGGCAGCCGCTGCCGGAATTGCAATGATCGTGTCCATTACCAACCTGGGCGGACATTTCGGACCCGAGCTTGTTGGCCGCGTGCGATCGTCATCGTACGACAACGAGGTGGCCTTCTATATCCTAGCCTTCTTTGCTGTCTGCAGCGCGGCTCTCATTCTCTACGCTACGCGAAGACGCACTGTGGCAGATTGACGTGGCGAGAAAAGGATCATACCAGCTGATTCGTAGGCAGCATACATGTAGTCGTTAGGAATCAGTCTCGCGGCGACATGATTGACTCGATTTGAAAGGCATATAGTAACTTCCTTGCCGCTAGGACAAACACATCACTGGGCACGAGGATGCTACAACCTGTTGAATTTGATATGCTTTCCGAGACGCAGCTGCACAAGCTGAGTACCTATCTGGAGCCGTTCGCGTGCGAAGCCGAGGATGTGATCTATCGAGCTGGTGAAATCGGAGACAAGGGATACATCGTTGACGAGGGAGAAGTCCGTTTCGAAATTGATAATGATGAGATGGACTCAGAGCGTGTTTTGGAAATTGTGCCTCCCGGAGTGCTATTCGGAGAGGGCGTACTACTGGGCGTGCTTGAACACAAAGTGAACACGGTTGCCAGCACAGCCGTTCGCGGACGAAGCCTTTCTCGAGATGCAATGCAGCGCATGCAAGCCGAGGATCCGGAGCTTTCTGCACGTCTTTACGCAGCAATTGGAAAATCCGTTATGGCAAAGCTTGTGACTACTGTTGCGATCGTTTCTAACGATAGGGTTGCAAAGTACGCCCACAATCCAATGGTTGACGCCATGGTTGTACGTGCCAGGAAGGCACAGGAACAATTCACTGGTTGGACAGAGAAGCGGATCGATGATTTACTGTACGCCCTATGTGAGCCCGTCATTACTCATGCGGTAGAGCTGGCTGAAGATGCTGTTGCAGAGACGCACATGGGTAATGTGCGTGATAAGACGATCAAACACATCAACGGCGTGCTCGGAGTTTACGAGCATATCGTCGGCAAGGCTGGCGCTGGCGCTACACGGAGTTCAAGATCAACAAAGGTCACCGAGATTGCTGATGCCATGGGGGTGATCTTTGGTCTAGTACCTGTGACAAATCCAGTTTCAACAACCTGTTTTAAAGTGTTGATCTCGATCAAATCACGGAACGCCATTATCCTAAGTCCCAATCGCATTGGCAGCAAGGTAGTTGTCAAGGTGGTTGATATGCTGCGAGATGTGTTGCGAAAGCATGGCGCACCTGAGGATCTGATACAAGTGGTGCGGGAACGTCAGAGTCGACAGATAACAGGCATGTTCATGCGGCATACAGGAGTCGATCTGGTATTGGCCACCGGTGGTGCTTCAATGGTGCGTGCAGCATACAGCTCAGGGACACCAGCAATCGGTGTTGGCCCTGGAAATGCACCGTGCGTCATTGCCGACGATGCCGACATTGAACATGCAGCGCGATCAATCGTGCGAAGCAAGTCGTTTGATAATGGGGTAATCTGTGGAGCGGAACACAATCTAGTTTGTGTAGCCAGCCGTTTCGATGATTTTGTGAAGGCACTTGAGCGCCAAGGAGCTGCTGTTCTAACCCCTGATGAAACAGTACGTTTTATGGAGAAGGGCGTGTCCACTGGTGTTCTTGGCCGACGTGTCGTCGCTCAAGATCCTCATGCCATCGCAACGTATATCGGCATTGAACGTTCGTACCCGATCCAACTCCTTGTGGTGCCCTCCGTCGAAATCAGCCATGACAATCCCATGGCACGTGAAAAGACGGCACCGGTCTTGAGTCTGTTTACGGCATCCAGCAATGAAGATGCCATCGCCGTCGGCGAACGCTTGCTCGACATCGAGGGGTCCGGTCACACCGCGATGATTCATACTAAGAGTGCGGGTTTGGCAGAAAGATTCTCGCGGCGTATGAAAGCAAGTCGAATCCTTGTCAATTCTCCCGGTACGCAGGGTATCATGGGTGCCTGCACGGGGCTTACACCTTCGTTCACGCTTGGGTGCGGAACCTATGGTGGTAACTCCACGACAGACAACGTATCATTTAAGCACCTCGTCAACGTTAAGCGCGTCGCCTGGTACTTGCCACATAAGAAGACAGCTGACATCGTGCTTCGGATGCAGTCCTCGGCTCAGTATCTCCTGCGAGGTGTCCGACTCATCGGGGCTTGGCGTCGGTTTGTGACAGGAGTGAAGTGATGCAGCAGACCAACAGTCCCGTGAGGGTGGTTGCACTCGGAGGTGGATACACGACGATCAACCTGGTAAAGTCTCTGGCGCGACAGATCAAGTCCGGACAGGTTCATGTTACCGTGATTGACAAAAACAACTATCACGTGTTCCATGGGTTGGTAGCCGAAATGCTCACCGGTAAAATCCAGCCGGGGAACATCGTCTCTCCTGCTAGGATGGTGTTCGAAGGGGCTGACTTTCACAACGCCGAGGTTGTCGCTGTTGACTTCGACACGAAGACCGTAACGACGCGTCGATACCTTGACGGACATCAGAACGCTGTAGAATACGATCATCTGGTTATCGGTTTGGGCTCGCGAGATAATCTCTCTCGTTACACCGGAGTCTCACAAAACACATTCCGACTGAAGTCCTACTGGGATGTCTTTGAACTAAAGAATCACATCACGGGCATCTTGGAACTTGCTGAGATTGAGAAGGACCCGGTAGAGCGTGAGCGACTACTCACATTTGTCATCGCAGGCGGCAATTTTGCTGGTGTCGAAGTTGCCACCGAGTTGGATGAGTTCCTCGAATACACAACGCAGAAGTACTACAAGCGCCTGAGATATGATGAGATGCGGATCGTATTGATCTGTAGCGATCCGACCATCCTACCCGAGCTTGGAAAGCGGCAGCCAAAACTTGTGCAGTATGCATCACAGTTTATAGCACGCAGAACACGCATTGAGGTTCAGTACTCGACCTATATATCTTCAGCAACGCCGCTCGCTGCAATGACGAGCAATGGAATGACCATACCAACGCTGACGATCATCTCATGCACCGGTAATGCCCAACCAGAGATCTTTGATCAGTGGTCGGTGAAGCGAGATGTTACAGGAAGACTCCTCACGGATGATACCCTACGATTGGTTGGTCATGATACAGTATGGTCTGGCGGAGACTGTGCGGCCGTCCCGCACCCCAAGGGTGGCTTTTGTCCCGGACTAGCCCTATATGCTATCAAAGCCGGCGAACATATTGGCAAGAACATTGCCCGGATCGTCAATGGTAAGCCCCCTCGGCCATACACATTCACGGGTCTTGGGGATGCTTGCTCGTTGGGAAGACGCCAGGCGGTAGGCCATCTGTATGGCGTCGGCTTTAGCGGTCTTCTGGCCTTTGTGACGTGGCGACTATTTATGCTGAAGTATCTTCCAATTTGGAATAGACGATTACGAACAATGTACGATTGGCTTGTGTGGCCCATCATCGGGCGTGACATTAGCAGTATTCGTCCTGTTGACGCTATGAGCGTCCGAGAACGACTCTATGAAGCAGGGCAGACATTGTTTGAGCAGGGAGAAGCCGCAAATGCAATGTATCTGATTCTCTCAGGAAGCGTCAACACGTTTATCGACGATGTCCATGTGGGTACGCTCGAGACCGGTGCTTACTTCGGTGAGAAGGCAATTCTCAATGAGTCTAGCAGGTCCCGAAAAGTCGTTGCTGCCACACAGGTGCGAGTGCTTGAGATCGAACGAGAGATCGCCAAACTGTTGCGGCGTCAGTTCACCTCAGCATCATCGTAGACCGGAAAACGGCTACGCCAAGTACATTGTAGGAGCTTTCTGCGAATTCGTTCGCCATGGCTTGCCAGGCTCGAAGTGCGCACCACTTCAGTTAGATCGAGTTCTTAATGGAGGCCACGGCCTTTTCAGCGGTACGGATTGCCCCATCAAAAAATCCCGGCCACACCTCGGCCATTTCTGTACCTGCCCAGTGGATACGTCCGATCGGTTCGGTCAGGGCTGACCCGTAACTCGTCCACACGCCAGGGGGCATAAAAGCCGCGTACCCGCCACCCGTCCACGGTTCGCTAGGCCAGTCCATTTCGTCGTACGTGGAAGGGGATAGGGCCTCGTCTCCAAAAAAGAGTGCTAGATCTGCGAGTATCGCGGCCCGACGCTGCTCATCGTTCAGCGACCGCCAATCGTTATAGCGATCGCCCGCGACAAAAGCGGCGATAAGCCCGACACCCATTTCCGGATCGGAACTGTCGGCACAGAGCTCGATCGTTTGAC
>JBILLF010000141.1:0-3002 GCA_044376225.1 Patescibacteria group bacterium
CTCGTGGCTCGATGCCAACGGACTTGCCCACGTGGAGATCGAAGTTGATGGCGGCATCAAGACCGATAATGCCCGTGACGTCGTCAACGCTGGTGCGAACGTGCTGGTGTCGGGTAGCGGAGTGTTTACCGGGGATGTGGCGGAGAATATCGGATTACTGAAGACTGATTACTGATGACTGAAGACTGATGACTGATGACTGGTGACTGATGATTTCACATCCATTGAGCATGAGCAATGGCACGAGCAAAGAACCCTCAGAAGAATCAAAACAAGCCGACGCATGCCGATGCGAAGGTTACGACAACACGTCAATGGCCTCTTTGGATACCGTTGGCGTTGATCACGATTCTGACCATTGTCGCCTATGGCCCACTGTTTGACGCCGGCAAAGAGTTCACGAACTACGATGACAACGGGTATGTGACGGCCCAGCCTTTGGTGCTGGATTTTCAAGTTTCCGAGATGTTCAAGACCACTTCTGCTGTAGGCTTGAACTACCACCCTCTGACGGTGCTTTCACTGGCCCTGTCACACAAGATGTTCGGACTGGATGCACGCGCGTTTGCATTGACGAATCTGTTCATCCACGTGATCAATGCATTGCTGGTGTTCGTCTTCATCAGAATGCTCGTGCCGGCTCGCCCCCTTGTTGCAGCGCTCACAGGACTTTGGTTTGGTATCCATCCAATGCACGTGGAGAGCGTTGCCTGGATCGCCGAGAGGAAGGACTCTCTCTACGTTGTCTTTCTGCTGCTCTCACTGATCGCTTACGTATGGCACCTTCGTAAAGGGGGCTACGCGTTTCTGATTCTGTCGTTTGTAGCATTCGTTGCTTCCTGCCTGTCAAAGGCAATGGCTGTTCCTCTTCCGTTCGTGTTTTTCATTCTCGACTACTGGCACGACCGGAAATGGTCGGTCACCTCCATCCTGGAAAAGATCCCCTTCATCGGTTTCGCAGTCTGGATCGGCTCACTAACGGTCTCGATTCAGACGAGCTTGGGCGCGGTGAGTGCCTACCGGGCCATCACAGATCGATTGGTCTTTGCATGCTACAGCTTCATGATGTACTGGGTAAAGATGCTGGTACCGTTCGACCTTAGCGCATTTCATCCCTATCCCGGAACCGGCGGTGCGGATTCGCCAATCCCGTCCCATTTCTATCTGGGACCATTGTTCGTCGTGGGGCTACTGGCCGCCCCTTTCCTGTTTGGTCGAAACAAGCGCGAGTTGTTTAAGTCGTGGCTGTTTGGACTGGGGTTCTTTACCCTCATGGTTCTTTTGGTCTTGCAGATCGTCTCTGTGGGCATGGTATTGATGGCCGACCGGTATTCGTATGCACCCTACATCGGATCTCTCTTTTTACTGGCTCTTGCTGCTGGTAGCCTTATCGATTCAAAGGTTCGTCCACTGGGGCTTGCCACCGTTGTCGCGTTCTCAGTCATGCAGGTGTACATCACATACGACTACACCAAGGCCTGGAAGAACACCGAAACGCTTTGGGCGCATGTGATCAGCAGGGGTAGCAGCAGCACCGACCCGCAAAGTGCCATCATCGAGAACATCAAGAACGGGTATACACCTGTGTACGTCTTCCGGGCAACGCATTACATGGACACGAAGCAGTTTGAGAAGGCATACCAGGACCTGTCATTTCTCCTTTACTCCAAATGCGTCAACCCAGGTCCGTACGAGCAGATGGGGCTCGTTTGCGGCATCCTTGGCAAGTACCAGATGTCGGTTGACATGCTAACGAGTGCTATCGCAATGCACCCCGTCACACCGAACATTTACATCAACAGAGCGATATCGTTCATCAATCTTCGCAAGCGTGACGAGGCGTTCAAAGACTTCGAGACCGCCATTGCAGTGGGTGCAAAGGGCAGAGACTACATCCAGGCAAATGTTTTCGTCATGGAGTACATGCTCAACAACGGGCGGTATGAAGATTGTTTGAATCGCGCCCGTCTCGTCCAATCACAATACCCCTCGGACTCCGAAGCATACTTCTTTGAGGGCACGGCACTGCTCAACCTCGGTAAGTCCGCCGATGCCGTAAAATCCCTAAAGAAGAGCCTTGATCTGAATCCAAATCAGCCGGGCGCAAAGAAGAACCTTGAGGTTGCGATGCGCCGGACATCGTAACTGCGTTACTCAGAGAAATTTTCTCGCAATCTCCATGTTCGCCTTTGCCTGACCGTTCTTAGGGTCCAGCTCCAGAGCGCGGGCAAAAGCCTTGTAGGCAGCGGCATGGTTGCCGAGCTGACCATTAGCAACGCCCATCTGTATGAAGTACTGTGGGTTCTTCGTAGCGATCGCGGCCACTGATGCGCCGTAGGTGAGGACATCCTGAAAACGATTGGCGTTAAGGCACTCGTCCAGCAGGAGCATCGCAATGTCCAGATCTGACGGCGCCAGCGAGCGCGCACGGGAAAGATCAGCGATCGCCGAGTCGTGCCTTTCCAGTTGCGCATAGCATGCGGCCCGTGCTCGAATCACCTGAATGTCATCTCCGCCAAGTTGCAGGGCCTTCGTAAATCTCGGGATGGCCTCGGCCGGACGTTTCATCATCTGCAGAAGAGCGCCATAGCCCTTAAAGGTATAGGACTTGCTGGTTCCTATACTCTCGAGATACGCGTAGTCTCTTTCAGCCTGAACAAAGTTCTTTTTGTTCATGTTGTACACGGCGCGGTTGTTGTATGCATGGCTAATGGAGCGCGATCCATACTGCTTGATCACATCGTCCCACAGAACGCCGGAGTTTTGCCATACCGCTATCCTAGCCATCGATGTCATCGACAACACAACACTGGCAACAGCAGCGATACCTAGTCCTGCATAAGGGGCTTTCACTGACGCAGCAATTCGCTCTATAAGCACGCCGATGATGATGAAGAGGCCGAGATACGGCACGTAGGTATAGCGGTCAGCGATCACCGCACCACCAACGGATATCAGCTGAAGGACGATGGAGATCGTCACCAGGAAAAACCCCATACCGA
>JBILLF010000007.1:0-58207 GCA_044376225.1 Patescibacteria group bacterium
GTTCGCGGCTGTTATCGGGATCTTTTACTTTATGATGATCCGTCCACAGCAGAAGCGTGCAAAGGAGCATCAGAATCTTCTCTCCACGCTCAAAAAGGGAGATCCGGTGATCACTTCATCAGGAATTCACGGCTCCGTCCATGAAGTGGACGAGACGACAGTCTCGGTTACGATCAGTTCTGGCTGCAACGTCAAGTTTGACAAATCAGCCATTGCGACCATTGTCAAGAAGTAACGAGTTAGCAGCAAGAATGCTCGATACCATTTCAGCAGCGCTGGATGACTTAAAGGCCGGTAAGTGCATCATTGTGGTCGACGACGAAGACCGCGAGAATGAAGGTGACCTAATCTGCTCGGCAGAACTCTGCTCGGAGCAGAACATTAACTTCATGGCTACCGAGGGCAGGGGGCTCATCTGCGTCAGTCTAACGGAAGAACGAGCACGCCAGCTTGATCTGCCACTGATGGTGCGAGATAACACAGCCTTGCACGGTACGAGATTCACTATCAGCATTGACTACGTCCATGGTACCGCCAGCGGTATCTCGGTCAGCGATCGGACGGCTACGGTGCAGGCCATGGCATCTGATGCTGCCCAACCCGAAGACTTTGCACGTCCGGGACACATCTTCCCTCTGATTGCCGTGAAAGGGGGCGTGCTGCGCCGCGCCGGACATACGGAAGCCGTTGTGGACCTCATGAATCTGGCAGGTCTCAAGCCGGTCGGAGTGCTGTGTGAGATCTTGAAAGCCGACGGCTCGATGGCGCGTGTGCCTGATCTCATCGACATGGGCCGTGCCCACGGACTGAAGATGATCTCTGTGCAGGACCTCATTGCTCATCGGCGTGCAAATGAGTTGCTTGTGCGATTTGTTGCGGAAGCAAAGCTGCCGAGCGAATACGGAGAATTCATCGTAAAAGTGTTTGAAAACACAGTCGATGGTAAAGAACACGTCGCGATCGTCAAAGGTGATGTAACCTCCGACGAGCCCGTCCTCGTGCGTGTGCACAGTGAGTGCCTCACCGGTGACATATTCGGATCGCACCGCTGTGACTGCGGACCACAATTGCACGCAGCCCTCGAGCAGATCGAACGTCACGGACGCGGCGTGGTTCTCTATATGCGACAGGAGGGCAGAGGAATCGGGCTTGCCAATAAGATCAAGGCCTATGCTCTTCAGGAGCAGGGTATGGATACGGTCGAAGCGAATGTACACCTCGGGTTCCCACCGGATCCGCGTGATTACGGAATCGGTGCTCAGATCCTGAATGAACTTGGTGTAACGCGGATGCGTCTGATGACCAACAATCCGAAGAAACGTGTTGGTCTTCAATCATATGGACTTGAGGTCACAGAACTGGTACCCCTAGAGGTGCCGGCCACTGCCGACAGTCAGGGGTACCTGGAAACCAAGCGCGATAAGATGGGGCATATCCTGCGGCATCTTTAATCGGCGGTTGCACCGCGAGTCGGGCCTGCGTAGATTCGAGCCACCAAGAAACAAAGCCGCCCGAGGCTTTGTTTTTTTTTCCAATAACACCAATCATACCGCGGAGTGGTCTCATGGCAGGAGACGCCGTTTACGTCACAAAAGAATACCTTCAGCAAATCCAAGCGGAAGTTCTGGATCTCACCACAAACGGTCGTCGCGACATTGCGCAGAAGATCGCCGAGGCACGCTCGCACGGTGACCTATCAGAGAATGCCGACTACGATGCCGCAAAACATGCTCAGGAACTTCTCGAGATCCGCATCTCACGGCTGCAGACAATGCTCTCCAAAGCCCAGGTGATCGATGCCAGGGATTTCCCGGATGACAAGGTGTATATCCTTTCGCGTGTCAAACTCATGAACAAGAAGACCAACAAGGCAATTGAATACCTTCTTGTGTCTCCTGAAGAAGCAGATTTCGAGCAAAACAAACTCTCTGTTACCAGCCCCCTTGGAAAATCTCTGCTAGGAAAAGTTGTGGGCGATGTGATCGAAACCAAGGTACCAGCGGGCGTCATTCAATACGAGCTTCTAAGCATCGGCAAGTAACACTCGTTACCGTTCGGGGTATATTCGCCCCATGAAGTTAATCCGTCCCTTCGCACTGGTTGTGCTGGTCCTCAGCTCAGCCTCAGTTTTGCGCGCTCAAGCAATGCCATCGGGGCTACGTCTGTGGCTCCGCGCTGATACCCTAACGACGCTTGTCAATGGAGCGGTTTCACGATGGGGATCTCTGGTCGGAGGCCATGTTGCTATCGCCCAGCCTGGAACAGGGCTAACGCCGGACAAGATCGGCCCTCGCACGGCCATTGCTTTTGCAAATTCTGCCTACTTCAAAGCGCCATCGATATTCCCAGTTCAACGCGACTACACAATGTATGTCGTGTTCAATTGGAATGGGGTTCACGCGGCGAACAATCTTGTCTCGGGAATGAATCGGGCTTTCTTTACGAGTGCGCCCGGTGTGACCTCTGTATTGCACAATGGTGACTTTAGTCGCCTGAGCACGAGTTCTCGAGCACTCAGCAGTCCAACCGTCCTACGGGTGCGTCATAGCGACGAAACCGGCCGAACGTCGATCTCACTAAATAATGTCAAAACCTCCGATGGTGTGATTCCGAGCAACATCGACTCCGTCGTCTTCATTGGAGCATACGCCAACAGTAATGGCCTCAATGGTGCAATTGGCGAGATCCTGATCTTCGAACGGACCCTTACATCTGCCGAGGAACTGCAAGTGGAGAGGTACCTGCACGACCGATACGAGATCGTCCGCACACCAGATCCTCCAAAGCCAGTGATCGAGTTTCTGCAGGCACCTCGAACTCTTGAGGTGATCGATGCTAACGTCGGATTGATCGTTCAGGGGGTGGTGATATCAGACAGTCTTGACGCTGTCACCATCGATCTGCGAAGAGATGGCACGACTGTCGCATCCAAGACCTTTACCAAGCCCAAGGTGGGTGATACGATCTCATGTCGCACAGATGTGAAACAGGAGCTCACCTCGTATTCTGCTACGGTGATAAATAAGAAGTCAGGGAAGCCCCTTGCAGATACGATGCTCTCGGCAACAGATGTTGTCCCGGGTATCGTCTTTGCTGTCACGGGTCAGTCCAACTCAATATTTGGCGACGGCAGCCTCCCAATATCTGTGTGGGCGCGTGCATTCGGAGGCAACTTCAGTCAATCATCTGCCGATACCAACTACAGCCGCAGCACAGCCACCGGCAATGGTGGAGGAAACAACGTCGGAGCATGGGCACTTGGCCTGCAAAACTCCATTGCCGATCAGTTCAAAACGGCCAGCTTGTGCATCAGCGGTGGCGTAGGTGGTACCCGTATCGAGCAGCATCTACCGGATGTCAACAACCGTATGAATCTCGGTACGATCTATGGAAGCTGGCTTTATCGCGTCACAAAGAGCGGTTCGCGTGAAAGGATCCGGTGGTTGTTCTGGTATCAGGGTGAGTCGAACCATGACGAGGACAACTATGCCGTGCATTTTGATAACCTGCGCATGGCATGGAAGAAGGACCTACCGAATCTTCAGTACATCGTCGTGGTGCAGATCCGCCCCGGTTGCGCAGGGCCTCGTCATGCCAAACTCCGGGACGATCAGCGTCAGCTTCAGGACCGTTATTCGGATGTCATTGTACATGCCGCAGGGGGCCTTCCCGGACACGACGGGTGCCACTATACGGGAGTCGGTTACACGACATTGTCCCAGCAGCTGTTTGAGATCTATCGGCGCAATGAGCTTTCCATGCAGCCGGGAATCTATCGAGCATCGCCCACGCCTCGCACAGTGGCTCTCGTGCGACAGCCCTCCATGAACCGTCAGGAAGTCCGGATTTCATTCGTTCATGGCGGGGATCTTCTGATGACCTCCGATGCACTGATCGGCGGAACCTTACGCACGGCTACTCATGCGTGGTTTGCTAACAACACCGCAACGCTGCACCCGTCAGCCGTTCGGGTTAGTGGCGGCGAGGTGACCTTGGAGTTTCCGTACGACCCTCCGATCTCTGCAATCAGCTATGTTCCCGACTATGCTTACGATGACGGAGCAGCGGTCTATCAGGGGCCCTGGCTTACGAGTCTTAACGGAGTAGGAGCTCTCAGCTTTCACAATCTGCCAATGACGACCACTGATGTAGATGACGATTCTCACTACTCCACAGAACGTACAGAAGAGTTGCGGCAGATCGTCGATATGACCGGTCGCATCGTTGCGACCACACCAGAGGAGCGCGATCGCCTACCTTCGGGAGCGTATCTGGTGATCTATGCACACAGCGTGCGAAAGGTATACATCGTTCGGTAAAGCCCATGCCGTAGCAGACTGGGACAGGGCATTTCCGTACTTTTGTGCATGGCATGGTTCCTTCGGAAGAATAAGAACATCATTACTGAGCCGCAGGCTCGGGAAATGCCGGACGGACTTTGGACCAAGTGTCCAGAGTGTTCGACGGTCATCTATCGTAAAGAGCTGGAAGAGCACGCCTACTCGTGCCCTTCATGCGGACATCACTTTCGGATTGGAAGTGCCAAGTACATTGGCATACTCTTCGACGAAGGCACCTGGAAGGAGACGGACTCGGGGGTTCGCTCGGCGGACCCGCTTGATTTTGTTGATACAAGGCCATACAGGGCTCGCCTAAAGGAAGCCTACAGCAAGAGTGACTTGCCAGATGCTGTCACGACGGGAACCGGAGCGATCAACGGTCTTCCAATAGCATTCGGGTGCATGAACTTTGGCTTTATCGGCGGTTCAATGGGCTCGGTCGTGGGTGAGAAATTTGTCAGAGCTGGACGTCGTGCCCTTGAGGGTGAGATGCCGTTTGTATTCATCTCAGCCTCCGGCGGGGCACGAATGCAGGAAGCGGCGTTGTCATTGATGCAGATGGCCAAGACGAGTGCCCTGTTGTCGGAA
Source organism: Patescibacteria group bacterium (assembly GCA_044376225.1). Taxonomy (GTDB): domain Bacteria; phylum Bacteroidota; class Ignavibacteria; order Kapaibacteriales; family Kapaibacteriaceae; genus UBA10438. The sequence goes on from JBILLF010000007.1 coordinate 4,929, forward strand.
CTTGCCGAAGCCGGACTTCCCTACATATCCATCCTTACAGACCCTACCACCGGGGGAGTCTCTGCCTCCTATGCGATGCTGGGCGATGTCATCATTGCCGAGCCGAAGGCCCTGATTGGCTTTGCCGGCCCGCGTGTCATTGAACAGACCATCCGGAAGAAACTTCCAGAAGGATTCCAGAGGTCGGAGTTTCTTCTCGAAAAGGGGTTTGTCGATCTCGTGGTTCCTCGTCGCGACCTGAAGAGGACCCTCTCAACAGTACTCTGCCACCTGATGAACTCCAATCAATAACAGCTTGATAAACAATGTCAATGCGCAAACCGACAACTGTTCGCGTGATGGGGTTTCCAATCGACCTTGGTGCCGATCGCCGTGGTGTTGACATGGGCCCTTCGGCCCTGCGTATTGCTGACGTGGACCTCAAACTGGAGTCTCTCGGATACAGCGTCATCGATGAAGGCGATATCCCAATTCGCAACATCGAGGTACAGGAGTTACAGGATCCTAAGCTCAAGTATCTTCCTGAAGTAACAGCGATGAGCCAGATTCTGGCCGACCGTGTGAAGACGATTCTTGACGATGGACACTTCCCACTGCTGTTCGGGGGTGATCACTCAATGTCCGTCGGTTCACTGGCAGGCATCGGTGCCCACTGCAAGGAGCAGGGCAAGACGCTGGGTGTGATCTGGATCGATGCCCATGCGGACATGAACACCGCTGAGACAACCCCAAGTGGAAATATCCATGGGATGCCCCTTGCTATTGCTATGGGCATAGGCCATCCGAGTCTAACCCGCATCGGAATCGAGGGGCCGAAGCTTGATCCAAGGAATCTGGCGATCATCGGGCTGCGCAGTATTGACCCCGGGGAACGGGATCTTATCAAGGAGCTCGGAGTAGCAGCGTACACCATGTTTGACGTTGACCGGCTGGGGATGTACGAAATCGCCTCACGTGTGCTAGAGGACATGTCGCGCAGTGTGGACCATCTTCACATTTCCTTTGACGTCGATGGAGTTGACCCATCCGTAGCACCAGGCGTGGGTACACCCGTACCGGGTGGCCTGACCTATCGTGAAGCGCATCTATTCATGGAAATGATCTCCCAGATCGATGCCTATGCCTCGCTTGAAGTGGCTGAGGTTAACCCGATCCTTGACGACCGCAACAAGACAGCAGAGTTTGCCGCGGAGATCATCGCATCTTCGATGGGTAAGCGGATTCTCTGACAGGTTCCTGCCATCGTGACGACAGAACGGTATATGCGCATCCTGCCGTTGATGATCATTACTGGGCTGCTCGTCAGTACTTACGCGAAGCTTCATGCTCAGACCACAGTAGGTACCAACGTCCGGTTTGAAGGTGCCGTCAATTGGACACTCGGCATTCAAGCACCTAGGTTTATCGCTGACTACCAGTCTGTTTTGGGTGGTACGGCCTCGTCCTTCGGAATTCCAATCGGCGCGCGCGGTTCGATCAATCAGTATCTGAGTGACAACATCTCGATGGGGCTTTCAGGGGGCTTCTTCCGCGCCTCTATTCGTGAAACCTACACCTACGACCCCAAGCCCCCTGCAGAACGATACGGACCCGCTCAGACCGTCTCGCAGAACATCGAGATATCAGCAATACCTGTTTTTGCGACTATTGACTATTACCCCGTGAAACGCCAGTTCACAGGGTTCTTCGGTATAGGCGCTGGCTTATTGTTCGGCAATGTACTTTGGACAGAGGAGCTTCAGCCGTCTCGACTTCTTGGAGCTCGCGTGAGTGGCAAACGATTTGAGGATGACATCATCACACCGGCCATAAAGCTCAGGACAGGGGTGTCACTCAGGTTCGATGGCCCGGCTGACGCGCGAAGCTCCACCGGTATCCGACTAGAGGTCGGATACACTATCGCTCCGATGCATCGAGCGTTCATGGCCGGGCAAATCGACTCGTTTACCGCGCCATTGCCCGATAGAATGCGGGGAGAGTATACAATTGACCCAGGAGGGGTGAGTGTCGAAATAGGAATTTGTCTGCTTCTTCGTCAACGCTCTAGATCAGTCCCGTAAATCGGTCGGTTGTGACCTCGTCTTTGGTTATGTTCGGAGCGGTTCGTGACTGGTAGAACATCCGTTGTTTCACCCCTGAGGGAAGAGGTCCATGGATATCCACATCTCTAACAGGCACTGTTCCATTACCGACGCAGAGTTCCAGAATGCCGTTGACACGGCACGTCGGTTTGAAAAGTTCAACTGTAACATTGTACGAGCGGACATCTTGTTTGAAGAAGTGCCTCTGCAGAAGTTCTGTGAGATCACGGTCCTTCTCCACGATCATCTTTTCGTGGCAAAGGAGACGGCAACAGATTTCACAAAGGCCGCACATGATGCCGGTCTCAAGATTGAACGTCAGCTGGCCCGAGTTCACGACAAGTTCGCCACGATTCGACCGTGATCTGGTCCCTCACCGATGAAGATTCCAGCCTCAACCCGTAAAGAATTCGTCACCGTTCGTGAACTGCTCAATGGGCCAGTGCAGCTGCGTTCACTCACCGACGACGTAGGGCTGGACAATCACATCACCGATAAGAGTCTGCACCGTCCGCAGCTGGCCCTTACAGGGTTCACAGAGCTGTTCACCTACTATCGGGTGCAACTCTTCGGAAACACGGAGTTCTTTTATCTCAAGAGTTGCTCCCCGGAGCAGCGTAGGGAGATGTTTGCCAAGATCTGCTCGTTCGCAATACCGGTGATCGTCTGCGCTAACGACCATGAACTCGATCACGATTTACTGACCCTAGCTCGTGAACGGGGGATTGCTGTTCTCACCACACCGTTCGATACGACGCGGACGATCTTTGTCCTTGGTGAGTTTCTTGATGATCAGTTCGGAGATCAAGTCACGATCCATGGGTCGTTCGTGGACGTCTATGGCGTGGGTATGCTCTTTGCGGGAGACAGCGGAATTGGAAAAAGCGAGATCGCACTCGACCTCGTCGAGCGGGGACATCGACTCGTAGCCGATGATGCGACCATGCTGACCAAGAAGCGAGAGAGTATCCTTATGGGAACCGGCTCGTCACTCGTTAAACATCTTGTGGAGATCAGGGGGCTTGGCCTGATTGATGTCCGTGAAATGTTTGGCATCCGATCTATTCGCTTTCAAAAGCGACTCGAGATTATCGTTGAGCTTGAGGTCTTTGAAGAGCATGGGGCATATGACCGCCTGGGTCTGGATGAAACATCGATCAATATCATGGGTATCGATATTCATGCCGTCAAACTGCCGATCTTTCCTGGCAAGAACATCACGGTCATCTCTGAAACGATCGCACTGAACTATCTCCTCCGTACCTATGGGTATCATGCCTCAAAGGTCTTCTCCGACAACTTGAACAAACACCTGACAATGAACAAGGACGCGGGACGTTCCCGTGATCTGCGCAACGTAACCTACTTTCAGAGTGATGATGAATAGTATGCTCCTTCGCCCCTTCCGTCCGTTACTGGCCGGAACTGTATCAGCATTCTTTACCGCGGCCGTCATGGCCATCCTGCTTACGGCCTGTGGCGGCTCCGAGCAGTCGGGTGGTGTCGCTGATGATTCTACCCCCGTTAACGGAGACTGGATCGTGGTACACGAGCTATCGGACCCGGAGGGACTTAATCCGCTGGTCACTAACGATGCGGCATCGAGTGCCATCTTTAACCATGTGTACGAAAAGCTCCTTGATCAGGACTTCGAGACAACAGAGCTCATCCCACGCATCGCGGAATCACGTCCAAAGGTATCGGACGATCACCTCACATATACGTTCAAACTCCGTACCGGCGTGACCTTCAGTGACGGCAAGCCCCTCACTTCCAAGGATGTGGTTTTCACGTTCAAAGCCACCAAGAATCCATTGATCACCGATGGGGCGGCACTTCGGAACTACTATGAATCGGTGGCCGACGTTGTGGCTACGGATGACCAGACCGTGGTCATCACCATGTCCAAGCCATACTTCCTAGCTGAGTATTTCCTTGGAGGGCTCTGGATCCTTCCAAAGCATGTTCTTGATCCAAAGTCTCTGACCGACGCCTACACGATCGCCGAGACCAACAACATGGACAAGGCCCAGGCAAACAACGCCCTGAAGCAGTTTGCTACATGGTACAATACACCAGATGTAAAACGCAGTACAACGTTGAACGTTGGTAGCGGACCATACACGTACGAAGACTGGAAGACCGGTGAGAGTGTATCGATTGTCCGGAATAAGAAGTGGTGGAATGCTGGCAAAGACAAATGGAATCCGGCATATGCCGACAAGGTCCTTTTCAAAGTGGTCAATGATCGCAGTGCCGCCGTGGTGGGCGTCAAGAACGGCGAGATCGACTTCATGGAAGCTGTGCCGGCTGCCAAGTTCGTCGAGGAGATCGACACCGTGGCCACACCGTTCATTGCAAAGGCTACCTATGGAATGCAGGTTTATTCCTACATCGGCATGAACGCCCAGAACCCAATTCTGCAGGACAAGGCTGTTCGTAAGGCTCTGGCACACTGCATCGATCGAGATGCACTGATCAAGCAGGTTGTCAGGGGGCTTGCTTCACCCGTCAACTCGCCTATCTACAGCGACCGTAAGGAATACGACAAGTCCATCACCGGAGTTGCGTACGATCCAGCAAAAGCTAAAGTCATGCTCGCCCAAGCCGGATGGAGTGACGTCAATGGAGATGGTGTTCTCGACAAGTCGATCAATGGAAAGATGACACCTTGTGTACTGTCGATCCTGGTCAATGCGGGTAATGAAGCTCGTGAGGCCATAGCCGTTGCCTTTTCCGATGAACTCCGCAAGGTCGGCGTCAAGCTAGACGTTAGGAAGCTTGAGTGGAGTGTCTTCCTTGAGAATCTCCGCACGCGTAAGTTCGACCTATCGATCGGCGCCTGGGTCAATGATCCGTTGCCGAGTGACCCTTATCAGATCTGGCACTCAAGTCAGATCGGAAACAAGGGCAGTAACTACGTAGGATTCTCGTCAGCACGGGCCGATCAGCTCCTTGAAATGAACCGCACGGAGTTCGATGAGGCCAAGCGTATCGCCTACATGCAGGAGTTCCAGAGGATCGTTGCCGACGAGCAGCCCTATATCTTTCTCTGGAGTCCAAAGTATCCGGCGATCTACAACAAGAGACTACACGGTGTATCGTTCTCACTCGTGCGTCCAGGGTACAATCCGGCGCAGTGGTGGGTACCGAAATCCCAGTGGAAGTATTCCCAGGCTCAGTAAGCCCCTTTTCACCCTACTTGTCCGCCTATCGGACGTAACAACAATGAAACGCCACGAGCTGCGCGAACTGATCGCCGCAGGAGAGTCGTCAACGCTCGAGTTCAAGCGGAAATTTACAACGGTCGAAAAGATCGCCAGGGAGATCATTGCGCTTGCCAATACGACCGGCGGACATCTGCTACTGGGCGTTGACGACAATGGGAAGGTAGTTGGTGTAGAATCCGAGAAGGAGCAGATCGATCAGCTGCAGGTTGCTCTGCACTCAATCGAACCTCCGTTGACGTGCATGATCGAGGTTGTTGAGATTGAATTCAAGGATGTGATCGTGGCTACTGTACAAGCAAGCCAACAGCGGCCACACCATTTTGTGGCAGATCAGCAGCTCACGCGTCCGCACGACCGTCCAGTGTTTATCCGTGACGGAGAGCAGTCTGTGCAGGCCAGTAGGGAAATGACGAAGATCCTACGGGGTATGAACCCGGACTCGCCGCCGATGACACTTTCGATCGGAGATAGGGAACGCCGGCTCTTCTCCTACCTTGAGCGTCATCAAAGAGCAAGTGTGGCGGACTTTGCTCGCCTGGTGAATATTTCTAGACGCCGAGCTTCGCAGATCCTGGTAAAGCTTGTTCGTGCCGGTGTTCTGCATATCCGTCACGATAACGGACACGACTATTACACGCTCGTCTGACCTCGTCTCCGCACGTCTGTTCGTGCGAGAGCCGAGGCCAGTAGCGTCAGATCCAGCGGACAGACAGATTGATCACAAATGTCTTCGAACTCGGAGGCAAATGCATTGGTGTATCTGCGAATCCGTTGGACGTTTTCGATGACCGAGAATCGATAATCAAACATCCAACGAAGAAATCTGATGAACGCGCGCAGTGCTTCCGTTCCTGGACCCTTCAGATTTCGCGAGGCAAAGACCTGAAGGTTCAGCACCTTACGCTCGGTTACATCTTCATCGCCATGCAGAAATGATTCTATGGCATCGTAAATCAGTACCAGAGCTCCTAGACCCTTGCGATCTTCAGCAATCACACTCACGGAATCTATCAATGGCAGATTTTGGTGCGACACTATAGGGGTATCAACAGGACAGAGCTGCAGTTCATGAGCCAGATGAAGGTAGGCGGCAAGGACTGCGCAACGTTCGATATCGATCGTATCGGTCTGCTCATTCGTCCCTTGTTTTAGCTCAACTAGCACACGACACGCCTCGCTCCAATTTCCGGACCTCATGGCCGACAGCAAACGATGTCTCAGAAGCTCGTGCGTTAGGCGTCCATGTTTTAACAGTTGCGGTGGCAATTCGTTGGTCACGGCCAGGACTTCATCAAACAGCCCTTGAGCCGTCAATGAACGCACATATGCTGTTAGATACCAAATGTCGAGCCATGAAGGAGAACTCGGACGAGAAATACGAAGTGTTGCCTGAGCAGCTGAAATGGTGCAATGGGCCTCCAGGTTGCGTCCTTCCCTGAGAAGCCGTTGAATGACGATAGCCTTCTGTATTGGATCGATTGATCCGGTAGCATCTTGATCGGCATTTCTTCTAAGCTCATTCTCTGCCGTAACCAGGTCCTTCATGTAGGCCGCACCGGTGCAATGGCGCCTGACCACTAGAAGCTCCTCTGCGATCAACATAGCCTGTCTATGCAGGTGATCGGCATCTGACCATGCGCGTTGCTCATTGACAAACTTTAGCTGCCGCAAGGGTGTAGAGCCATGTCCGCCCGATCGATAAATCAGATCGACGGCAAGCAGGGCCATTGTAGTTTCACCAGCGCCCTTAGCGCGATGTAGGATCCTGCGGGCAAGTTCCATCGACTGCGAACGATAACCCTGCCGGTAGAGCACCTCTGCGGTTAATAGCTGCTGATAGTATGAGACTCCTTTGTCAGCAATACGAGACATGCCGGCCCCTTCAATCTCGATGAGTGCGATCTCTTCACATAAACGTCTTATCAGTCTTGACTTTCTGGTGCAATTGCGATGATAGCGCCGTCGCTGTTCATCCAGATTCGTGCAGGCTGTTGATGAATGATCTTGACTATCGGGGATTCGGGCATGGCACCTCCATGTGATTGGATCATCATACGGCCGTGATATCGAAGCATAGATCTCAGCAACTGGCAGTCCACTCCGCGTAGATGCAACCTCCAACAATGATTCTAGCAGATCACTACTCTTCACGATCTACAATGGCGTCTGTGAACACAACTCGACGGCGAAACTACCCGACGCCATAGCACCGTACCAGTCTATGCAAACGAAAGGGGCGATCCACTATGTGAATCGCCCCTTTAGAGTCACGAAAGATCTGAATGCCTACTGCTTTAGTAGCGGCAGCGTCAGAGTGGTGCCGCCAGCCGTCTTGAGTGAGACAGTGTACAGTCCCGGAGCAAGACCGACAACACTGCCAATGGAGATGGCACTACGTCCAGTACCAACGGCAATCGTCCGGGAGAGAATCTCTTGCCCAGTAATCGAAAGAACCCTCACCTCAACAGCCTCATCCATGAGACTGGAGAATTGGATCGTTAGATCATCTCCAGCCGGTTGGGGCGCTACGATGGCATCAAAGCCGCCATCCTCAAGTTCATCAACACTTGTGACGCTGAGAGTGAAGGCTAAAGGTGTTGACCATCCACTCATTCCGCAGGCATTCTTCGGCCTGACCTCCCACGTGAAGCTTCCAGAGCCGAGCGCTGAAGCCTTGATATTCTTACTTGTTGTGGCCACAGAGGTATCCTCGGCCACCACAGAGTACGGTGAAGCGGCTTGCTTGACACGGAAATGGTACGATGTAGCTTCAGCCGCGGCAGACCACGTAAATGTAACGTTGTCGTTGGAGCCGGCAAGAGCATTACCTTTTGGCGAGTTACCTGCCGACGAGGTTGGGTTCTTTCCACCGGTGGTAAATGAGAAGACGGTGGACCAAGGACCTGGCCCAACGTCATTACGGCCCTGCACGCGCCAATAATACCGTGTATTGCAGGCGGGCATTGTCACCGACGCATTACGCACAGTGACTTCACCCTGCGCTACAATTCCAGCAGTAGTGAACTGCTGATCCTTCGAGACTTGGAATGTGTACTTGTCTGCTTGAGCCGCGGCAGCCCACTCCAGCGTTACGACTGGGGTAACGTTGGCGGCATTGTTGGTCGGCTTCGATAAAGCTACGGTACCTGGGCCGGCAGAAGCTGGAACGAAGTCCACCTTGACGTTTTCTCCCGTAAGCTCAACGGTCTTGGAGATATTGGCCGGAAGACCGCCACCGGAGGCGACAACCGTCACTGACCCTGGTCCTGAATATGGTATGGCAAATCCGCCAGATGTGCTCGATACGGCGTGGAACGATCCACGAGAAGGCTTGACGGTTACTCCGGCGACACCCTCACCGATGTCGTAGAAGTTGTTGTTGTTCTTGTCGATGTAAACGACACCAAGAATATAGCGTTGTGAGCGGACCCCAAAGTTCTGTGTTACAACGTATGGACCCACCCAGCCCTGCATCAGTCCACGTCCATTGTAGGTAATACCAATTCCAATTTCAGTATAGTTTGAACTGGCAAAGTTCATGATGTTACGACGGTGGCCGAGTTCTTTCTGATTCTCTTCGCCCCAGTCAACATTCAATCCGCAGTGACCGTGCCAAACAGACTCGCTGTAGGCCGCCACATTCTCACCTGACATGCCCATGGATGCATATCCGACCTTTGCATAGCGCTGACCCATTTGGTCGCCGTTCGAGCTGGTGTGACCCTGGAAATTCTTGTCATCCATGTCAGCCGTATGGTCACGGGAAGCCTGGATCAGCAGAGGATGGAACGCTAGGGGCGGGCGCTGCGGATAACTGGCAAACGCCTGCTTAGTCTTTGCATTGTCGATCTTGAAGTAGGAATAGGCGCCCTGGACCGCAGGGTCCTGAGTATCCATAAGTCGAATGCCTTCTTCCGCCGGGTTGGCGCGAGCTCGATTGATGTACTCGAGCATCAATTGTTCTTCGGGCGTGGGATCACCATGGCTATATGGGGTCGTCTGCGCAGAAAGTGTCGCAGCCCCGATCACGAGAAGGATTAGGGATCGAAGTGTCATCATGTTACAGATCTCCGAGTTGAGGACGAATGGTCAGTTCTTCGATGAGGTAATTTTCCGTATCAATGGTCGAAAATAGGGAAGTCACCTGATTGGCAACTATGTGCGGATCCATCATCCTTTTGCTGTGACTGGCAAGCATGTCCTCTGACCAGATTTCGGTTGCCGTTGCACCAAGGATCAAATCGACCACCTTGACATTGTGCTGTCGGACTTCCTGGCGTAGACTTCTGGTGGCAGCCAAGAGTCCAGCCTTGGATGCTCCGTATCCGGCGCACCCGGTAAAGGTCGTGGTGGCAGCCACAGAATTGATGGTCAGGATCATACCACGGCGACGCTCTATCATGTCCGAGAGAACAAGTTTAATGCATCGTAGTGCCCCGAGTAGGTTCACGTCGATCTGATGCTCTATCGAAGACATCTCAGCGATGTTGACATCGGCAAACTCGGCGACTCCCGCGTTGTTGACCAGGATGTCAATGGGACCGAATCGTTGTATGGCCTGTGCATAGACATGCGCCAGAGCATCTGCATCGGACACGTCACACGGACCAACGAAGGACCTATCGAGCCCAACCGATCGGGCGATCTGATCCAGCCGATCTGCGCGACGCCCTGAAAGTGTCAGATGGCACTCCTGCGGTGCTGCTTGAGCTATGGCTGCTCCAAGCCCCGAACCAGCCCCAGTGACCCAGATATGCAGGGGGCTAGACATCACGCTTGCGCACCTCATCAAGGATCACACCCAGCGCATCTGTCATTTGCCGTCCACGGCGCTTCATCATCACGTCACAGGTCTCCATAGCAGAGGCATGCTCGTAGGGGACTCCCTCCGACCAAACAAAGGAGCGTCGGCTCGACGGTGCAAGTCCTTCTGCAATGACGTGACTGCAAACACCGTACACACCGCCTGTCGGCAGCAGAGTCCCTATAGCCGTGCGGGTAAAGTCGCCTATCAGTGATCCAAGAAACATCCGTGATGACGACTCGCGCGCCCACGGCATGGTCGGACGCACATCACTGTACGTGTTCTTCAGATTCGACGTTGTTGTGCCGGCACCAAGATTGACCCATTCACCGAGGATAGAATGTCCAAGAAATCCGTAGTGCTGTTTGTTTGAATATCCGAGCAAGACCGAACAGGATACTTCGCCACCGATCTTGCTGTGCGGTCCAATCACTGAATGCGTCACGTGGGTAAGGGGCTTAACGACGGCATGATCAGCAATCACGCACGGTCCCTGAACGATCGCCATGGCACCGATCTCCGCGTTTTCGCCGACGATCACATGCCCCTTCGACACATCGATCACGGCGCTCTGATGGACACGTGCCGTTGGATGAACGTGGTGCTCTGCGAGTTCAGCGTCCCATGTCACTCCGTCCTCGATCAAATCGAGAACGTCCCAAAGGCGCGTGATCATACGCCCCCTGACCTCGTGTGCACCAATATCCGTTGATCCAAGAGCATCCAGCGCGGTTGGCAGCTCGCTAGGATGAGCAGGAGATGCTTGGAGGATTGCTCCTACAGGATGCTCACCGCACATCAGCGCAACATCTGTTTCTGCGGCTAATGCCAGAGCGGCAAGCCGGCGCATTTCTTCTGGAGCGAGCACACACGTGGAGACCATGACGAGCAGTGGGATGCCCTGCTCGAGATACTGCGACCCATGACTCTCAGTGGCAAGGTTCTGCAATGAGGTTCTGTGCGTATGCACAACGATCCGTGCAGCGGAAAGCGCACGGATCCATCGCTCACGAATCGAATACACCCCGATGCGAAGCTCCCACGAACTATGCGTCAGGGAAAACGGGTAGAGATGCTCAACCCCTTCGTCTTCGATGAGCAGTACGTTGAGCATCGTTAGGCGGCCTTTTCCTGGGCCAGCGAACAGGCGGCTTTGATGAACGCCACAAACAACGGATGACCAGTGACAGCCCTCGACTTCAGTTCCGGATGAAACTGTACGCCAACGAACCAGCGGTGCGTTGGAATCTCAACGATCTCAACCAGACGTCCATCAGGCGACGTTCCTGAGATCTTCATGCCGGCGTCAGTGAATGCCTGACGGCAGTCGTTGTTGAATTCGTAGCGGTGACGGTGACGCTCGCTGATATGCTCTGACTTGTATGCAGCAAAGGCTCGCGACTTGCGCTCAATATGGCATGGATATGCACCCAGGCGCATCGTACCGCCCTTGTCCGTGATGGTACGCTGTTCCGGCAGGAGATCGATCACGCTGAATCGATTCTTCTTGAACTCCGAGGAGTTGGCAAGGGGCATGGACAGCACACTTCGGGCATACTCGATCACGGCACACTGCATGCCGAGGCAGATACCAAAGAATGGAACGTTGTTTGTTCGTGCCCAGGTGATACAGGAGATCTTCCCCTCAATTCCTCGATGTCCGAAGCCCGGAGCAACAAGAATACCGTTGACGCCAGCAAGAGCTTCGTTGACGTTCTCGGATGTGATTTCTTCTGAGTCGATCCAGCGAATGTTAACCTTTGTATTGTTGATCGCACCCGCATGCGTCAGAGCTTCCAGAATCGACTTGTAGCTGTCGGGATACTTATTGTACTTACCCACGAATGCTATCTCCACGCGATGGCGTGGAGCCTTGATCCGATGGACAAAACGAGACCACGTCTCGAGGTCACGGCGGGATTTCTTAAGTCGCAGCTTCTCGCAGATGATGGTGTCGAGTTCATGCCGAGCAAAAAGCATTGGCACTTCGTAGATCGTCGGCGCATCAAGGGCTTCGATAACCGACCGCTCCTCAACGTTGCAGAAGAGGGCGATCTTCGAGCGGATATCCTTACCAAGCCGTACCTCGGCTCGGCATAGAAGCACGTCCGGCATGATGCCGAACTCCATCAGCGTCTTGACTGAGTGCTGAGTCGGCTTAGTCTTAAGCTCACCGGCACTCTTGATATACGGCACGTACGTCAGGTGAATGTCCATGGCGTTGCCGCTGCCAACGTCATGCTTAAGCTGACGACAGGCCTCCAGGAAGGGGAGCGACTCAATATCACCGACCGTACCGCCGATCTCGATGATAATGATGTCATACTTCCCCTCAAATGCCCTCATTCGACGCTTGATCTCGTCCGTGATGTGCGGGATCACCTGGACGGTCTTGCCCAGATACGCCCCTTGACGCTCACGCATGATGACGTCGTAATACACCTGCCCGGCCGAGGACGTATTGAGCTTGGACATGTTCTCGTCCAGAAATCGCTCATAATGTCCCAGGTCCAGATCGGTCTCAGCACCATCGTCGGTAACATAGACTTCCCCGTGCTGGTAGGGATTCATCGTCCCCGGGTCGACATTGATATAGGGGTCCATCTTGAGCACGGTCACAGAGAACCCGCGCTGTCGCAAAAGCAGACCGATGGAAGAAGACGCAATGCCCTTTCCAAGTGAGGAAAGAACGCCGCCCGTTATGAAGATGTACTTCGACGTCTTCGGCACAAGACACCCGGTTATAGATATGAAATCGGTTCGGTGTCACGCCTCCGCCACAGGAGTGACGGCTGCCAGGACGGGCTCAAAAGTACGCACAAAGACGGACAATCCTGCGAGCAGTTACGTAGTTTCGACATATGCGCATGTCCCAACGATACAGTTCGTTAGCATCAACGGCGATCCTTGCCGCCGTGATCATTTCTTCAGGATGTAGCCGTAGTGAAAGCCCGCAACAGTCGCATTCAACCCTCCGGTTCTGGCACTTCTGGAGCGAGCCAGGGCACAAGGCTATTCTCAAAGACCTCATTGCCACCTTCGAGAACGAGAATAACTGCACGGTGGAACTGACCGAGCTCAGCTGGAACGATGGAAAGGCAAAACTCCAGGCAGCTTTTAACTCGGGGGCTCCACCGGATGTAGTCGAGTTAGGCTCGGACTGGGTAGCACAGTTCTCTGGCGCCGGTGTTCTTGGCGAACTTGCGCAGATCGATACCACCAAGTTCCTGCAATACTCACTTGCTCCGGGTCGCTACACTGGCAAGCTCTACGCCGCCCCGTGGGTGGTCGATACGCGAGTACTCTTCGTGAACAAGAGTTTGGCACAGAAGGCCGCGCTTGACTCCACGACGACTCTAGACGAACTGCTTCTGTCCTGTGAGCGCGTGCAGTCCGCCGGTGCTCTCGGATGGGGCGCTAACGGCGCTGACGCGCACCGACTGTACAAAAAGATCCTGCCGTTTCTCTGGACCTGCGGAGGTGACGTACTCGACAGTAGGGGGCGATGCGTGCTCAACTCACCACAGAATGTGCGTGCACTTACGCTCTATGCCGACCTGGCTCGAACAGGGATGATTGAGACACAGCGTCAGCTTGACGCAACATTTCTGCAAGGTCGTATCGGTGTCTGGAACTCGGGATCATGGCTGATCAAAAAGATCAAGAACGCCAAGAATCTCTCGGTAACGGCGATGCCGTTTCCGGGAATTGACTCACGACCCGGCATTTCGTTCGCTGGTGGTGAATACCTCGCGACCTCGGCTGCATCGGCAAACAAGAAACTCGCCGCAAAGCTCGTCGAGTATCTCGTCTCGGGTGCAGTTTCGAAGAGATTTTGCCTTCAGGTACCGGAAGCTGGTTTCCCGGCTGCAACTGATGCCTTCGGCGATCCCGCGCTTATGAGCGACCCGCTCAAGGCGGTCTTTGCGCGGCAGCTCCAATCGGCTCGTATGACTCCAGTACATCCTCGCTGGCTTGATATCGAGGCTGTGCTGGAAGGCTGCGTAGTGCGCGTTCTGCTTGGTGAAGCATCACCCGAGGAAGCCCTTCGCGTGGCCCATGAGGAGATCATTGAGATCGTCAGTTGACGCTTTGCGGTGCCTTGCGCTCGTCGGTTTGTTGCTGATAGCAGTTGCAACGGCCTCAACGCAGTCGGTTGTGACCGTGCGCGGATTCGTCAAAAGCCAGGCAACCGGCGAAGCGATCCGCTTCGTAACGGTGTCCGAGCTTGCAACCCGCTCGCGCGTGATGACCGACCGAGACGGTGAATTCTCTTTTCGGATCTCGTCATCTCGTCTGGATTCGCTGAACACAAGATCACTTCATCTGGTGTTCTCCTGCATTGGATTTCGCCGAGATACGATCGTGATTCCAGCGCAAGACACCACGTTGAACATTGAACTTCACGAACGAGGTCTGCTCAAGTCTGAGGTGGTCGTTGTGGCTGAGGACCCTGCGGTGGGTATTATCCGTGCGGTTATCGCACGAAAACGTAGGCAGCTTGAGCGCTTGCAAACCTACACCTATACCCTCTACACGAAGTTTATCGCGTCAACGGATACGACAACGGCTATGCGAAGCTCCGGCCATGGAGATACCGTCGTCTATAGCATCCTAGAGTCCTTTTCACGCGGCTATGTGGCTCTTCCCGATAACTATCACAATGAGATCTTCCAGCGGCGTCAGACAGTCAACGTGCCACCTGAGGCGAACTTTGTTTCGTTTGGAACGAACCTTAACATCTTCGACGAGTCCGTGACAATCATAGGCGAAGAGATCGCCTCACCCCTTGCTACAGATGCAATTGATGTCTATGACTATAAGCTGATCAGTAGTCAGGATGATGACACAGTTGAGATCGAGGTGCGTCCGCGGTCGTCGCTGAGAAGGGGCTTTACAGGGTCCATCTTTGTCGATCAGCGCAGAGCAATTCCCTTGGAGGTGCGGCTGACACCAAGCAAGGCGGTGAACCTGCCCTTTGACGCCCGGCTGAGCTACCGCCAGAATCTGATGCTCGTTGATTCGATGGTTGTGCCCGAGGCTCTTTCGATCACCAGCACGCTCGACGCGAACATTCTGTACGTGGTATCCCCACGACTTGACATCGACATCGAGACGTTCTGCTACGATTACGTCATCAATCCATCGATCGATAGATCAATATTTGACCGCCGACGCGTCGAGACCACGTCGAATGCATCAACTTTCGACTCACTCTATTGGCAAACCAACCTGCGATTACCGCTTCTTCCCGATGAAGAACGCGCCTATCGGGAGATCGAGATGATGCTCGAGAACCCAGATAGTCTGCAAAGGTCGATGTTCGATCGGATCCTGGGCCCAGTGTCGCGATTTCTCCAACGTCTAGGGCGGCCTCCGTTTACTGGCTTCGACGACATTTTCCGATACAACCTTATCCACGGGCCATATCTCGGTATCGGACTGCGACAGCGTGTGGACACGTCGTTGGTCGTGTTATCGACCCTTGGCTATGGGCTATCAGACAAACGGCTCTATCCCATAGTCGGCGCTTCATGGCACCCCGATGATGCCCAACGCCTCACCTTGCTGACCACGATCGGACGCTCCTTGATGAGACGAGATGATCCGACCATGGTGATTCAGTCGCTTATCACATTCACATCTCTGCTTGATGGAAGTGACTACGGCGATTACTACCTAAGCACAGGATTCAACATCAGTGCTTCGTATTCCTGGGGTCAGCTGCGATTTGTCCGCGGCGACCTCTGGATGCGTCCAAACACGCTCGCGATCACCTATTACAATGCCATCGAGAAGTCCGTTTCGCAGACAACAAATTGGGCGCTCCTTGGACCTTCGACCAACCAGAGACCAAATCCAACGATCGAAGACGGGCGCATGAGCTCACTCTCTAGCGACGTGTTCCTTTCATTCTCACCGCTGCGACGATTCTCGCGCACCGGTATGGCACTCTCGTTTGAAGCCTCTGACCGATCAATTCTACAAAGCGACTTCGAATTTGCTCGGGTCTCCTGGCTGGGATTTGCACGGCTGAAAACGATGCCTCTTTGGACGCTTGATCTCACCGCCAATGTTCGATGGGGCTGGGGCGCTGTTCCTCCGCAGAGATTCGTGTCTTCGGAGTCCGGCATCGGAGGACTTGTTGCAGGAACAGCCTTTCGCGGGATGCGCGTCAAAGAGTTTTACGGGGACAGACTGCTGTCCCTTCAGTTCAACCATAACTTTGGCGAAGTGATCCCCGGTCTGTTGCGTATACCGAACATTGCCTCGTTCGGTATTGAGTTTTTGATCTTCGGTGGAGTGCAGTGGACGTCGTTCTCACCGCAAACGCGTTCGACCTACCCAACGCATCTGCCGTCTACCGATGACACAGCCGACAAAACGTATTTCGAGGTTGGGCTGGGCGTGAACCGTCTGCTACTGTTTCTGCGCGTTGATTTCAATGTTCGTCTGGCGCAGAGAGATGTTCCCGAGCTCCGCGTAACACTGACGAACGCCACATTCTGAGGTCTAGGTTTTCACGCCGCCAGCGTGGACAGAGATACAGTCGGCAGCAAGCTTTGCATGAGCTCGTAAGGCTTCCACGTCAGCATCGGCCGGACCGCTGGCTACGGCAACGCCCATGCGGCGGAAAGGGCGCGTGGATGGCTTTCCGAAGATCCGTACTTCAACATCCGGCATAGCCAGAGCCACTTCAATTCCTGAGAAGTCCGGCGGCATGGGGCTGGCCTGATCGGCAAGGATGACGGCCGAAGCACCGGCTCGGATGAGCTCAACGGAAAGGATCGGATACCCGAGAACCGCCCGGGCGTGCAGTTCAAACTCAGACAATTGCGTCGTGCCGGCAAGCGTGACCATGCCGGTGTCGTGCGGACGCGGGGACAGCTCGCTGAAATAGACATCCGTGTCCGTCAGAAAGAACTCCACTCCCCAGATGCCAGCACCACCCAATGACTCCGTCACACGCCGTGCCATTGACTGTGCTTGCTCCAGGAGGTCGCGTCGCACGGCATGGGGCATCCATGACTCCTGGTAGTCCCCGCGCTCTTGGCGGTGTCCGATCGGCGGACAGTAGAGCGTCGGACCGTTCTTCTGCGTCACAGTAAGCAGCGTGATCTCACTCTCAAACTGGATGAATTCTTCGATGATCACCTCACGCACATCACCCCGGCTTCCTTCGATGGCATAGATCCATGCCCGCTCGATGTCTTCCTCTGTGCGGACAGTACTTTGCCCCTTTCCACTTGAGGACATAAGTGGCTTGACCACGCATGGAAGACCGATCTGATCAATTCCAGCGCGGAACTCCTCCAGCGTTGTGGCATAGCGATAAGCGGCCGTGCGCAAGCCCAGTTCCTTCGCCGCCAGATCACGAATGGCCTTGCGGTTCATGGTCATATTGGCCGCTCTGGCACTCGGCACTACATGCACGCCGGAGGCCTCGTAGAAAAGCAATCTCTCTGTGCGGATGGCCTCCACTTCCGGAACGATGATATCCGGACGGATCTCCTCAACGACAGCATCAAGTTGTTCGGCATCAAGCATCGAGATGACGCGACGTTCGTCAGCTACCTGCATGGCCGGCGCATCGTCGTAGGAATCCACGGCGATGACGCGATGGCCATACCGCTTGATAGCAATGGTAAACTCCTTACCGAGTTCTCCGGATCCGAGCAGAAGGATTGTCTTCATAGCGCTGATGTTGAGCAGTGGGCATGTTTTGCGCGAAGCTAGCACAAACGACGCAACAGCCGGTTGCACTATAGAAGCCCGTTAGCGTCGATATCTATGCTGACACGCACGTCGCGCGCGGAATAGCGATCGTGATAGGCTTCCATGACCGACCGCAAGAGCGCCCTGCAGCGCTGTCCCGATGGGTCAGCCCCTTTGTCATTGCGCACGATGATCATACGCCGGTGATGGTTGCGGATCCAGGCTACAGCCGGCATGACAACCGTTGAGCGGCGGTGAAAATCCGAACGTTCAGGGATGAGCGCCTGCAGGATGTTTGCCTGGTCTTCGACCAGACGCTGGTCCATTGCCGATACTTCGATGACAATAAAGCGCATGAATGGGGGATAGCCCACCTCACGGCGCTGCGCCAGCTCGTCCTGATACCAGTCCGTCACTGGTCCGGTAATGGATTCGCCCGAGGCAACGACCCGCAATACGGGATGCTCAGGTGCGGCGGACTGGATCACTACCTCTCCCGGACGTCCTTGTGCACGCCCCGAGCGTCCGGCCACCTGCGTCAGCAGCTGAAAGGTGCGTTCACTGGCGCGGAAGTCGCTCATGTACAGCGTGCGGTCAGCGTTGACAACGACCACTAACGTCACGCGAGGGATGTCCAGCCCCTTGGCGATCATCTGCGTCCCGACGACCACATCGAGGTCGCCCCCTGAGAAGGACTGTAGGATCGAGCGCAGTGAACCGCGCCGAGTCGTCGTATCGGCGTCGATCCGCCCGATGCGCAGGTCCAAACCATGGCGCTCCTTCATGGCCGAGGCAAGCTCCTGCTCGATACGCTGCGTTCCGGCTCCGAGTTCATCCACATCAACCGAACCGCAAACATTGCAGGCTGAAAGGTGGATCTCAGAGTAGCTGCAATAGTGACAGCGCAGCGTTGCCGGCATGCGGTGAAAGGTTAGCGACACATCACAGTTGGGGCATGTTGGCGTATTGCCACAATCACGGCACTGCACTTCGGGCGCAAACCCACGGCGGTTGAGAAAGACGATGCTACCTTCTTGCTGGCGCACGCGATCGGCAATCGCATCTAGTGCCTGATGACTCATCGAACCGGCTACAGAGCCACTCTTACGTGCCTGGCGCATATCAACGATCCGAATCTGCGGAGTATGCGCCGCGTCAGCCCGTGTTGGTATCAGCACGCGCGTAAACCGGCCCAAAGCAACATTGTGTAACGACTCCAGTGATGGTGTTGCCGAACCAAGAACCACTGGACAGCCTAAGATCTGTGCACGCATGATCGCGACGTCGCGGCCATGGTAGCGCGGGGACGGATCATCTTGTTTGTAGGAGGCCTCGTGTTCCTCGTCCACCACGATCAACCCGAGGTTCGGTATGGGGCAGAAGACCGCCGAACGCGGACCGATGACGATATCGACCTCACCGCGGGCGATGCGTTCGACTTGCAGTAGACGCTCCACCTCAGAGAGCCGAGAATGGAGAATCGCAATGCGCTCACCGAAGGCCGCACCAAAACGATCTCCCAACTGAGGGGTCAGTGAAATCTCCGGCACCAGCAGGAGTGTTGACCGGCCCATTGAAATGGTCTTGCGAATAGCCTGCTGGTAGATGAGTGTCTTTCCAGATCCTGTCACACCGTGCACGAGAATCGGGTCGAATGCTCCGGCGTCGATCCCCTGAATGATCCGATTGACTGCCGACTGCTGATCGCTCGTCAATCCTAACTGCGTCTCATCCTGGACCTCGTCGTGACGCGCCCCTGTTGAACGCATGGCCGGAACAAGCTGAACATCGAGTGCCTGACGCTCGATCAGACCATCGACAACAGTCGTCGTAACACCAGCCTGCTCGGCAACTGCGCTGACGGTCAGCGGCGTCTGACCGCTGCGATGAGCCATCCAGACCACGGCAAGGGCAAGCGACTGCTTTGGGGCGCGCTTATCGAGCTGATCGAACAACGCTCGGACGGTTTCATCGTCGGTGAGGGCGGCATTGAGTGAAACAGCCCGAACCATCCGAGGTGACGGGGCGGAACTGACGCTGCTGGAGAGGCGAATGTACTGGTCGCGAACAAGGGCTTGAAGCTGATCCGCAACCCCTTTGAATTTCAAACGCTTCTGCAGATACGCCAACGTAACATCTCCACGCAGTTCGTCAATCACTTCGAGAAGTGCAGCTCTGCGTGGAGCGCGACGTCGCATCTGCTCGAGTTCCGGAGCCGACACCGCACGCACGCGGTGGATCGTAACAACGGTCGTAGGCTTCATTCCTGAGGGCAGTGCGGCGGCCAGCACCTCGCCCCATGAGCAGAGGTAATACTCGCCAACGCGACGCGCCAACTCCAGCATGTCTGCCGGAAATGTGGGCGTATCGTCAAGAACTTCAGCAACGGAGCGCATGTCTTCAACGGGCGCAACATTGGTTTCCACCACAGTGCCCGTAACAAGTCGATTACCGAGTGGCACCAAAACGCGCATGCCCGACACAACCGATTGATCGTCGGAAATGGCATAGGTAAGGGGCTCAAGGCGCGGGATGGCAAGGGCAACGCGAATCGGCATGGGCGGCAATTTACCGAGCATCTATGGCAATAAATTGCAGAGGTTTTCGACCTAGTGAACCGATATGAAGCGCACGAATATTCGACGACTTGTCGCAACCCTAGCTGCCGTTCTCGCGGCCCATCCACTTGCTCTTGTGCAGGCAACGGCCCTGCCCACCACGTATCGCGCAGCTGCGGCCGCGGTGATACCTGATGACATCGGGCAGAGCAGGCGTAATGCCATTACGAAGGCCGTTTCAATGTGCTCTCCGGCCATCGTCGGAATCAACGTCACTGAGACACGCACCCACGTGTATCAGGATCCGTTTTCAGATTTTTTCTTCGACCCAATGTTTGAGCAGTTCTTTGGCAACCGCCGTCGCAATTACCAACGCGACTATGAGGTGCGCTCTCTCGGTTCGGGTTTTCTCATCAGTGCCGACGGGTACATCATAACCAACGACCACGTTGCTGGCGGAGCTACCAAGATTGTCGTCACACTCACTGATGGATCAAAGCACAATGCCAAGATCATTGGCACGGATCTGGTGACCGACGTAACGGTATTAAAGATCGATGGCTCTGGGTTCCCGTACCTCAGGCTTGGTAGTAGCGATGATCTGGCAGTGGGCGAGTGGGCGATCGCCTTTGGCAATCCTTTCGGACTATTCGATAACAACGCCAAGCCGACCGTAACTGTCGGTGTGGTCTCCAACGTCGGCGTGAGCTTTACACAGCCATCGGAAGCAGGCGAGACACGCGTCTACCGAAACATGATCCAGACCGACGCGGCCATCTCCTCGGGCAATTCGGGCGGACCGCTGGTGAATGCCAATGGCGAGGTGATCGGCGTGAACACGGTTATCTACTCCACAGCAAACAGTAACCGCGGCGCAGGGAGCATCGGCATCGGTTTTGCCATCCCAATCAACCGCGTTAAGAAGATTGTTGACAGGCTCAAGAACGGGGGCGTGATCGAACGTGACTTCTGGACCGGTATGACGTTGGAAACGATCACGGAACAGGTCAAGAAGTACTTCCGTCTTGCCTCAACTGACGGTGTCCTCGTTAGCGAAGTTGCTTCCGATGGTCCGGCCGATAATGCTGGAATAGAGCCCGGAGACGTTATCATTGCCGTCGAGGGCAAGCCGACATTGCGGGATGAGGACGTCGATATCGCGATTCTGGATGGGGAAGTGAATCAGCGTTTGGAGCTCACGGTGCAGCGCGGCAACGAAACACGAAAGCTCTCGCTGACTCTTAAGAAACGTCCACGGAGTGGTGGTGTCCGAAACTGAGACCGCAAGCGTTCTTCGCTCGGTCAATCTTCGTAAGTCCTACAAGGGGCGCGTTGTCGTCCAAGCCAGCACACTGGAGGTCCACCAAGGTGAATGTGTGGGACTGCTCGGTCCAAACGGTGCGGGCAAGACTACCACGTTCTACATGATTACTGGCATGATCCCGCCAGATAGCGGCGAAGTGCTCTTTGACGGGAAGAACATCACGTCCACGCCCATGTACAAGAGGGCACGCATGGGGCTCGCGTATCTTCCTCAAGAGCCGTCTATCTTCCGTAAGCTCTCGGTGGAACAGAACATCATGGCGATCCTGGAAACGCGCACGATGTCATCAATAGAGCGCAAAGAACAGCTCGAACAGCTCCTCGAAGAGTTTGGTATCGGCCACATCCGTAAGAGCAAGGGGTACATGCTTTCAGGGGGCGAGCGTCGACGCTGCGAGATCGCCCGCGCTCTGGCCACGAATCCAAAGTTTATTCTTCTGGACGAGCCCTTTGCTGGGATAGACCCGATCGCCGTCGAAGAGATCATGCAAATCGTGCGGCAGCTCAAACACCGTGGTATCGGCGTCCTGATCACAGATCACAATGTTCACGAGACCCTAAGTATCACCGATCGTGCATATATCCTGATCGATGGTACGATGTTCGTCAGCGGTACAGCTCAGGAGATCGCAGCCAACGAAGAAGTTCGCCGCCGCTACCTTGGCGAGTCCTTCTCACTCGAGAGGTACTAAGTCTGGAATCTGTTAGCGGAATTCCAGCTGCAGGAGTATTGTACGCAGAGGTCCCAAGTTACCGATCGATTCTGTGTACGAATAGTTGAGCGCGTTGCGCAGGATCAAGCCACAGCGCAACCTGTCGGACACATCCGCAAAAGCCCGAACGTCAACCAGATGCAGAGGAACGCGAACGTCAGCGTCAGTAATGAACAGACTGAGCCGGTCGTCAATGGCCTCGACGCGGTCCTGATATCGGTACTCGGCCTGCAGACTCACACCCAAGACCGGCGACCACATTGCCCGGGAGTACCAGAGCACGCGGTTACGATACTTGAGGATGCTACCAAGCAGCAGGTCGGCAGGGTCCATTAAGGTTAGCCCCGTTTCAGCCATAAGGTCTTTGCTGAAGGCAAAACGCAGCGTTGACTCCAGCCCCAGAATTCTGGCCCTCGTGATGTTCTTGAACACGATTGGGATGTCTGCAGACTCGAGGTCGAACGTCGGTTCGATGAGACTGAACAGCTCATTGTCGAACACGGCCACATCAAGCTCGAAGGGAACAACCGCCGTGTTACGCCAAGAGGCTCCGATCTCAGAGGACACGGAGCTCTCGGCCATCACGCTCGGATTCGGACGCACGCGAAACGGTCCGTACTGCGTGTTGGCGTAGCGCTCGGCCACCGTCGGAGCCCGAAAGCCCCGTCCCACAGAGGCCCGCACCGAAACATCATCACTGACCGGCCAAGACAGCCCAATCTTTGGTGAGACTTCCAGATGTGGCTTCAGCGTCAGCGTCTCCTCGCGATCTATGCGAACACCTGCCGTAAGAAGTGCCTTGGAACCGATGTTGACTTCGGCCTGCGAAAACGCACTGACGATGTGCTGCAGGGTCTGCTGATAGATCGGACTTGTGACGGAATTCAGGCGAGCAGAGATTCCGGAGGTCAAAACGACACCCTCCGTGATCGATGCCGTGTGCTGCAAGTCAAGGGAGTGGGCCAGTGCGGTCGAATTATCCGGTGGAGCATCAGTGAGCACATTCGTCGATCCAAAGACCGTGCGAAAGAGACCGTATCGAATGATCAACGACTGCTCATCTGACAAGATCGCCGTGTACTCAGCGCCGGCTGCTGTCTTGGATGTGATCACCCGTTCATTGACGTCCTGCACGGCCGGGGGACGTGTGGCATTATCGAGGTCTTTCCAATAGAGAAAGTTCTGACGCTGATCAGAAGCATGAAAGAGATTGACCTTGAGGGCAGATACATCACTAAGGTCGTAGGCGAACTTGGCAAAACCGAACCCCCTCGCGCTGCGATCGAACAGCCGATATCCCTGGTCCTGACGGTAGCCACCACTGACCGAGTACGACATCTTGCCGACGCGCTGTCCACAGCGTACGTCCGCCCCGCCCAACCCGGGATAGCCCTGTTGCATGTATTCCCACTGCTGATACGGCTGGTTGGTATAGATGCCACCATAGAGCCGCGCCGAGACCTTGAACTCCTCGGTGGGCTGCTGCGTGAGAATACTAACGACGCCGCCGAGCGCGCCAGTGCCATACAGGGCCGAGCCCGCTCCTTTGATGACCTCAATCCGCTCGATGTCGGCCACAGGCAGAACGTCGAATTTGATGTCGCCGTTATCACCAGAGATCAACGGAAAACCATCCATCATTACCATCGTACGGCTGCCCACGCCGAGGGCAAAGCCCGATGCTCCGCGAATGCTGACTTGGTCGCGGGCAATGCTGATTCCGCTGACGTATCGAAGGGCTTCGTCGAGGCGCACAATGCCTCGCTGTGAAAGGTCATCGGCCTTGACGATGCTGACGCTGATGGGCACATCCTGCACGGCCTGTACACGCTTGTTAGCCGAAACAACAACTTCCTGCTGACGCTGCGAAGAAACCAGCAGCGTGATCGGATCGGCGTCGATCGTTGCCGAGCTCGCTAGAACAGACACCTGTGCCTGGGCATACCCGACGTAGGACACGCGCAGTCTGATAGTATCCGAACCCACACAACGGATCGTGTAAGCGCCAATGCGATTGGTCACCGCGCCCCGACTCGTTCCGATCTGCTGCACGGTAGCTCCGTAAAGGGGCTGGCCGGTCTGCGCGTCGTTGACGACGCCGCGGACTGTGACAGAGCTCCCAGAACGTTGGTTTGTGCTCTGCGCCGGAGATTGAATCACTCCGAAAACGGCAGTCATTGCCATGGCGATGAGGTAGAGAATCATCGAACTCAAGGGAAGGGCTGCGGTGGCAGGTTGTTGAAATCGACTCTGAAATCCAGGTTGATCGTTCCTCCTGATGGGATCACGACACGTCCGGGCTGATTGGGATCACCCGAAGGCGCAAAGACATCAAGCATCAGCCAGTCGGTCAAAAAGCTCGGTCCATCCTGGAGTGCGACGACGATGTATTCAAACGTCCGGGGTGGGCCCAACACTTCCAGGACATATGGAGTTGAGTCCTGAAACGTCGGAAGCATCACAGGACTGAATGCCGCCGTCTGTTGGACCACGGCGGTGATCACATCCTCCGGAATCTTGGGCTTCTTTTCAAATGCCACCACTCGCAGATCGTAGATCGTGTCCTTCGGCCAGGAGGATGCACCGCCAACATATCGGATCGTTCCACGGAAGCCCGAAAAGGGGCGCACGGCATCAGGATCGATGCCGCCACAGCCCGAGATGATAATGGCAATCAGTGCCAGGCCAACTGCGGCATTTGTTTGGTGACTCCAGAGAAGCATGCGGCGAACATACAGCGACGGCCGTCTGCGTGCAACATGCCGCGGGTAGGCGGCTATATTGTGCTCCATGACGAAAGTCTATACACCCGCTGCATCACGTCAGCTCGACGCGGCATGTATTGCCGCCGGCCTATCGGAGATTGACCTGATACAACATGCTTCGTCGTCTGCCGCTGAATGCATCGAGTCCATCCTGAGCCACGGGCTCGATGCGCCCTCATTGCCATGCCACATCGTGATCGTCTGCGGCAGCGGTAATAACGGAGCTGACGGGCTGACCATAGCCGCAATTCTGAGTCGCCGGCACCGCTTGACGGTGATATGTCCTGAGACCACAACAACCGGCTCTCCTGGATTTATTCATGCACGCACTTGTCTGCCTTCCGCAGTGTGCCAGATCGCCTACAACGCGGCATCTTCGGTGCTACCGTCTGAGGCAGACGTGGTCATCGACGCACTTCTCGGGACCGGATCGCGTCTGCCCCTTTCTGATCAGTACCGGCACCTGGTAGAACTTATGAACCAGGTCAGGGGGCTACGTATAGCCATCGATGTTTCGACCGGACTCGACGCACTAACGGGTCAGGCCGATGCCGTCGCCTTTCAAAGTCATCACACCGTGACCATGGAGGGCCTTAAGCCCGGGCTGATGCGTGCTGACGGCGCCAGCCTTTGCGGACGAACGCACATCGCTCCGATCGGAGCTCCAGCGTATCTGTCAGAACGGTTGGCCGATGGTGCGGTGCTTGATGAGGTTGACCTGCGGGCCATGCTTCCGGTGCGCGAGAGGGCAACATCGAAGTTTGACTATGGCCACGTGGCCGTGGTTGGCGGTTCGTTGGGAATGCGCGGCGCGCCCTCCATGACGGCGCATGCCGCCATTGCAATTGGTGCGGGCCTGGTGGAACTCATTACCCCCTCGGTGCATCCGCTCACGCCGCGAGAGGTGATGACCACATGCGTTGGGTATCATGATGACGGGACAATTGCGGCCCAGTCACAGGCAGTTATCGCTGACCGGCTGCGACGTGCAACGGTCATTGCCATCGGTCCGGGCCTGGGTGCAAATCCGCGAACACTAGCGATGCTTGCTGAGCTCATCGACGATTATTCCAATGAGCGCACCGTGGTACTTGATGCAGACGGACTGCGGTGCTTGCCCCTTCTGCTGCGTCCGGCAAGCCGCATTGTCCTGACGCCGCACCTTGGTGAGCTGGGACGTCTTCTGGGCCGTGAGCGCTCTGACATCGCCATCGACTACGTCGAACATGCTCAGTCCGTAGCCAGTGATCATTCGGCCATTGTGCACATCAAACACGTGCCGGCGGCCACCTGCTCTGTGCAGCACGTGACATATCTCCAACGAGGCAACCCAGCAATGGCATCTGCTGGATCAGGTGACGTTCTGACGGGGATCATTGCGGGACTGGCCGCACAGCATATGTCCGTCTATGACGCCACGCGCTGCGGTGCCTGGCTCCATGCCGATGCCGGCGATCACATCGTTGCCCAGACCCGCAAGACAAGCATCATGGCGACGGAGCTTATCGAAGCGGCAGCGTGCCGGCGCGGTGACCTTATGGCTACTCCGCCGTGACCTTGTCCTTCTGACTGTCGATCTTGCCCGGCTGGGCCTGCATCATGAGCGGTCCACCAGAGGACTTCCACGTGAACGACGCAAGCGTGATGGCAGCCGCGTCTTCAGCGGCTTTGTAGGACGATACCGCCGGACCATTGCTAATGAACGAGAAGACAAGGGGCTCGGCATCCATGGTCGAGACATACCCTGAAAGAGAGCTGACATTTCTCAGCGTGCCCGTCTTGGCACGTACGTTCTGCATCGCGGGCGTGCCGATCATGCGCCGACGTATCGAACCGTCGAAGCCGGCAATAGCCAGCGTGTTGCGGAACTCTTCTGCCCACGACTGCCTGCTGCAGGCCGCAAGTAGTGCTACCTGAGTGGATGCTGAAACTACATTGCGTCGGGAGAGTCCACTGCCATCGTTAAGCTGCAGGCCCTGGTGGGGGACTCGCATTGAATCCAATGCACGAAGCACAGCTGCTCTCGAAGCTACTGCCGTCGATGGCACGCTACCGGATCGGTACCCCAGCATCTTGAAGGCATGCTCGGCCAGGTGATTGTCGCTACGTTTATTCACGACACTGGTAAAGTCCACAAGTGGTCGGCCGGTCTGCGCAATCACGGTCGATGTTGATGGACAGGCGCGCTCACCGACAGCCGACGTCACGTCAACGCCGCCAGCCTTGAGGCGCTGGCTTAGCACGCCGGCCACCACAGTAGCAGGATGCGTCATCTGAGCATACACCACGGTGCTGCTACCCATGCTGATGCTTCCGGTAACGATGTAATGCGTCTTTCCATTTGCCCCCGCAACGGCCCGAGCCTGAATGCGGGCCACCGAATGACGCCTGAATCGTGGCGGCTCTGGCGCATCTCCGCGGCGGCGTACCGCGGAACGCTGACGTCTCGACCTAGCTGGACTGCGCGGTGCCGGACGCGCACTGCCTCGTGATCGTACAGTCGGTTTGCGCCGTGGTGCAATAACATGAACACGGGATTCGACGCTGATAGCATCTGAAGCAGGAATTGGCTGAACACTGGCAACGCCAGCGCGGCTTGCACTGACAAGGAATCCGATCGAACCGCGATTAATATTCAGAGCCAGAATCTGTCCCGTGGCCTCCACGTCTTCGCGGTCTTCTGAATAGATGGCCCGACTAGTAACGGCGTCAAAGCGTGACCCGTCACCGTAAACAGCTCCTGTTATGCGCTGCACGCCTGCGGCGATGAGACGATCTGCCAGGTCCTCGATATCCGATACCGTGAGCATGGCATCTCCGCACCCGACAAGAAAGAGGTCCCCGCGAAGTGTGCCATTGGACTCGAGC
This sequence comes from Patescibacteria group bacterium, assembly GCA_044376225.1. Classification (GTDB taxonomy): domain Bacteria; phylum Bacteroidota; class Ignavibacteria; order Kapaibacteriales; family Kapaibacteriaceae; genus UBA10438. The sequence continues at coordinate 32,987 of JBILLF010000007.1, forward strand.
ACACCGTTGGTTCGCGCCTCAGTGTGAAGATGCGACCCTGGGCCTGCGAGCCAGTGAAGCGAGGCCGTGGTGAAGAGCTTGGTCGTTGATGCCGGAGTAAGGGGCAGTTCAGGGTTGCGTTCGTAGAGCACACGTCCGGTCTTGAGCGACATGACCCGAGCCGAGATACCCTGCGGACGGTATCCGGGCGAGGTAAATATCCTGTCGAGGCGCTGCTTCAGCAGGGTAATCGCCAATGTGCTGTCTGCCACCGATGCAGCCTGCTGGGAAGTGGCAAACGTGCTTTCCGATGGTCCGGCAGCCAGCGATGGATCGACCGATGCGGCCGTAATCGAAGACAGAATCAGAGCTGAGATCAGCAAAACCCTAGGACGCAATCCATTTCCTTTCGTTGACCAGTGTGAGGATCGATTCTGCGATGACATGAGGTTCACCGGAGATCCACGAGTAGCGCGAATCTCGCATAAACCACGTCAACTGCCGTTTTGCATACTGCCATGTTGATATCTTCAGGTCCTGAAGAGCCCCCTGCGAGGTGGTCTGCCCGCTGAGAAACGCCAGTACTTCACGGTACCCGACAGTCTGCAGAGACTGAGCCGAAGGGTTGAGGCCTGCTTTGATAAGTGCTTGCGTTTCGCCCACCAGGCCAGCCTCCCACATCTGCTCTGCACGTGCGTTGATTCTAGCACGAAGTCCCTCACGCTCATGAGCAATGGCTACGGCCAGCACGTCATAGCGCTGCTCACGCGACTGCTGCTTCCAGAAACTAGTAAGGGGCCGGCCCGTTGTCCGGAATACCTCCAAAGCACGGGTGATCCGTCTTGGGTTCTTGTCGGCGTACAGTGCCGCTGCCTCCGGATCGATGCGCTGTAGCTCCTGGTACATCGCATCCCGTCCGCGCTCTGCAAGCTCGCGTGCTACGTCTGCACGGATATCGTCATCAACTTCTGCTGGCAGGCTGCTGAGTCCGTCTAGGGCAGCGTTGATGTACATCCCCGAACCACCTACCATGACCGGTATAACGTCGAGCGGCAAGGAATTGATGACGGTGTGAACGTCGCCAGAATACTCGGCTGCGTTATAGTTTTCATCTGGCCTGCGTATGTCTATTAGATGATGCCGCACCGCCGATCGCTCCTCGGGCGTGGGCTTGGCAGTACCGATATCCATTCCGACAAAAACCTGACGGGCATCAGAGGAGATGATCTCGCAGTTGATCATCCGGGCAAGCGCCAGGGAAGCCGCCGTCTTTCCGGACGCAGTTGCGCCGGCAATCACGATCACACGTCGCATGAGCACTACCCTGCAGAGTCTTCCCAGCCTGAGCGGCCGATCAGGGGAACGAACTTGGCCTGACCGAGCTCTTCGGCCTTCCACGATTCGGTGTCGGTGCGCACAACACGGTAGAGTGCCTGCTGCTGACGTGAGCCCACGGGAATGACAAGACGTCCACCAATGGCAAGCTGCTGCGCCAATTGCTGCGGAACATCCGGAGCGGCAGCCGTGACGATGATACCATCATACGGGCCACCGTCGCGATAGCCGATCGAACCGTCTCCGACGCGACAGACCACATCATAGCCAAGCATCTTGAGTGTTGTTCGTGCCTTTTGCGAGAGAATCGCATGACGCTCAATGGAGATCACTCGGTGACCCAGCGCGGCCAGAACTGCAGCCTGATAACCGCTTCCGGTGCCAATCTCTAGAATCGTGCTTGGTCGCGTCAATAGCAGCTCCTGCGTCATGAAGGCCACCGTGTGCGGCTGCGAGATCGTCTGCCGGTTGTCGATCGGTAGCGCTGTGTCTTCGTAGGCACGCATCGACAGAGCAGGGGGCACAAATGCCTCGCGCGCCACCGAACCCATGGCCGCCAGCACGCTTGCATCATGAATACCGCGTTCTTTGAGCTGCACTACAAGAGCACGACGTTGAACTTCGAAGGGAGAGAACTGGCGTTCGGGCAGCTGAAGAGGCATAGAGCGAAAAAGTGGATGAGCATTTATCCGGCCAGAACGGCCGCAATGCGTTGCTGCAATGTAGCACCGAGCAGTGAAAGAGGAATATCCATTTCGAGTTCACCACCATAGGCAAGGCTCACGGTGCCACGCTCTTCGGAAACGATAACCACAACAGCCTCTGCCTGCTCGGAGAGGCCCAAGCCGGCACGGTGACGTGTTCCGAGAATGCGCATACCCACACGCTGCGTCATACTCAGCGGCAGAACGCATCGGGCGGCCACGATCTGCTGAGCATCGATGACAACGGCCCCATCGTGAAGGGGTGAGCGCGGATGAAAGATGGACTCGAGAAGTTCTGCAGACGCATTGGCGTTGATCTTCACACCTGTTTCGACGGTAACCTTGACGTGGTCAGCACGTGAAAGGACAATGAGAGCGCCGATGTGGGAGGCCGTCATCTGCTCAACCGCCTGAACGATGACATCGATCACCTCTGTTGAGCGGGATCGTAAGAACAATCGAAAGACTCGAAGCCGGGTAAGCAGCAGAAGAAGACGCCGTAACTCGGGCTGAAACAACACCACGAATGCGATCAGGCCCACATCACCAAGTCGACGAAGAATCCAGCTCACAGTCTGAAGACCAAACGCATCGGTAACGAAGTTTAGCAGCAGAAGCAGAGCAAGAAGAAAGAGAACCTGCAGAGCAAGCGTATCCCGCAGACTGCGATACACAAACCAGAACAGTGTCGCCACAATGACGACGTCAAGAAGATCCAGCCAGGAGACCGTCAGAAACCCGAGCTGAAAGAACTCACTCATGATCGCTCGGAGGCCTTCTCTGGGTTTGCTGCCTTGGCATCGGCGCGTTCATAGGCAGCAACGATCTCGGCCACCAGACGATGACGCACGACGTCGGCCGTATCGAAGTGCACGAAGTCAATACCCCGGATTCCTCGGAACAGGCGCTCGGCATCCGGAAGACCGGATTCATTGCGCTTCGGCAGGTCCGTCTGCGTTACGTCACCAGTGACGATGGCCTTTGAGTTTCGGCCCAGACGCGTAAGAAACATCTTCATCTGCGTTCTGGTAGCATTCTGTGCTTCATCGAGAATGATAAATGAATTGTTGAGCGTTCGCCCGCGCATGTAAGCAAGTGGAACAATCTCGACAATGCGCTTTTCGAGCATGCCCTTGAGCTTATCGGCACTGACCATGTCACCGAGAGCATCGAGCAGGGGACGAAGGTATGGATCGACCTTCTCGGCAATATCGCCGGGAAGAAAACCGAGCGACTCGCCGGCTTCCACCGCCGGACGCGAAAGGATAATGCGGCTGACCTCGTTTGCCCGCAAGGCTGCAAGCGCCATGGCAACAGCCAGAAATGTCTTTCCCGTTCCCGCAGGACCGATACAGAAGACAAGGTCGTTGGCTCGGACCTTGGTGTAGTAGTCCATCTGCCGGGGTGTGCGGGCCCGGATCATTTCCTTCTTGCCCCAGAGGATCACCGAGTCCAGTTCCTCTTTGCTCATGCTGCTGGGTACGGCGGCTGTTCGGCCCCCTTCAACCAGGTCGACGATCATTGACACATCGGTCAGCTGCAGACGTCCGGTGCGGCGTAGGGTGTGAACAAGCTCACTGAAAATCTGTTCGATCTTACGCACCTCTGCGGGTTCTCCGCGGAGGATCACCGTGTCACCACGAACCGTGATGGAGGTATCAAACTTGTTTTCGATCAGCTGAAGATGCTGTTCATTCGGACCCAGCAGTTCGACCGGATCGACATCCGAGATCTTGACCTTCTTTTCTACGATATGCATGGGACTGAAAATACAACGCGGGCCGATCAAACAATGACCGGCCCGCGTTTGGGAAACATCTGAGTTGTGACGTGTTTACTTCGACGAACCGTTACCACCCGGGGCGGCGGTGCCACTGGTCGGCTGAGCTTCTGCGGCGCGCTTCTTGCGCCAGTAAGAACGCTCGGCCTTCATCTCTTCCGAGGTCTTCGGTCCGGCTGGAGGGACGGTCAGCACCCAACCTGGTTGGATGATGTCAGGATTCTTGATGAGCGATGTGTTGGACTGCCAGATCTTAGGCCACTGGAACGGATCGGCATAGATTTCCGTGCGTCCGGCGATGTTCCATAGACAGTCGCGATTCTCAGCCCACGTACCAACGGTGTAGCCCTTGACGCGTTTTTCGCGGTAGAGACCCTTGATGTTACGACGAAGAGCCGTGATGCGGTCATAGAACTCTGGAATCATGGCCATCTGCTGGCGGGCCAGCTCATTCAGACTGCGCTGCAGAGTCTTGACGTCGCCCTGCTTGTCAGCCAGAGCATCGTCACTGAGTCGCTGCATTTCACGCACCTGACCCTCGAGGCGCCCAATCTTCTCACGGAAACCGGCAACATCGGCTTCGGTGGCACCGACTAGTTCATTGATCCCGTCGGCGCACTTCTTGAGGGCAGAAATAGCATTGGCGAGGTCGGATTCACTCTTCGTAACGTCATCATTGATTTTCGAGAGCTTCGCTTTGGCGGCATCGAGGTCGGTCTGGAGCTGCTTGATTCGGGCGTCGGCCTCTTCGCAGGTCAGCAGTTCATCAGCCTTGCTAACTGGTGGTGGGGGCACTTCCTGCGCGTATGACGGCACGCAGAGGGCTAGAGCAAGCAGCAGAAGGATAGACGTTTTCATGGTTATGGTTCCTTTCTGTGCTTACTTCTTCGGTTGAGGTGTTGCTACCGGTTCGACTTCCGGAGCGTTCGGATCCCAATCGCCCCAGATGTTGGGCCATTGCGACTTCTTCTGCTGTACGAACGAGAGACGGTCGTTGCAGCTGCGTACTTCTGCCTGACGGGATACAAGTTCACGAGCAACGCGCGACTTATCAGATTCGGCCTTGGTGATGTCTGCCGCAGCCTGCTTGTCTTGCGTGCGAATCTGACGGATCTGCGAGAGCTGCTCTTCCTTGATCTTGCATGTGCAAGAGGCTAGCACCAGCGCAGTAGCGAGCAGCGCAACCGGCAGGGCCCCCTTAAACCATGTGGACATGACGAACTCCTGAAGTGTACTCGACGTGAAGTGATCGTTAGTAACAGGCGACGCCGCTGTGCGACGGAAATTGCCCGCAGTACCGACGTGGCAAATATATCAGCACAGACGACAAAACCACACGTACGCAACTCATTACGCAGTTATAACCTCTGTGTGTATAAGGGTTATCTTTGACGCATTCACGCCTTATGAGCACATTCCACTAGCCAATGTCAACACCCCTAGAAAAGACCTACCAGCCGGGTAACAGTGAACGCCAATGGTATGCCCGCTGGCAGCAGTCCGGCATCTATCACTCCGAACCTTCGGCTCAAACCCCGTACTCAGTGCTGATGCCCCCTCCCAACGTCACGGGAATCCTGCACTTCGGCCATGTACTCAACAACACGATCCAAGACATCTACATCCGCTGGGCGCGCCTGAACGGACGTCAGACGTGCTGGTTCCCAGGGCTGGACCATGCCGGCATTGCCACGCAGACAAAGGTGGAAAAGGAGCTCAAAGGCAAGGGGCTGACCCGCTATGACCTTGGACGGGAAGACTTCATAGACCGGGTCTGGGAGTGGAAGAACACCTACGGCGGGATCATTCTTGAGCAGTTGAGAACGCTGGGCGTCTCTGCCGACTGGGATCGTACTCTTTTCACAATGGATGCCTCGGCCAGCTCAGCCGTTCAGGAGGTGTTCATCAAGCTGTTCGACGAAGGTCTGATCTACCGTGGCAAGCGCATCATCAATTGGTCTCCGGTGGCCCAGAGCGCTCTGTCGGACGAAGAGGTGATCTTCCGCGAGGTCCGCGAGCACCTCTATACCCTTCGGTATCATCTCGAAGACGGCTCCGGAACGCTGCTGGTTGCTACGGTGCGCCCAGAAACCATCTTTGCCGACGTTGCCGTGGCCGTTAATCCCAATGACGAGCGCTACAAGCACCTGATCGGCCGGAAGGTGATCGTGCCCCTTGCCGGAAGAAGCATTCCGATCATTGCCGATGATTACGCTGACCCTACCTTCGGGACCGGGTGCGTGAAGATTACGCCGGCCCATGACCCCAACGACTTCGAGATCGGACTGCGCCATGGCCTTGACATGCCGCAGTGCATCAATGCCGATGCTACGTTGAATCAGATGGCGGGGGAGTTTGCCGGCCTGGACCGGTTTGTGGCACGCAAGAGAGTTGTGACAAAACTCGAAGAGACCGAGCTTCTGGAGCGTAAAGAAGACTACACCCACAATGTTGGCTTTAGCGAACGGGGCGAGGAACCAGTAGAGCCATATCTGAGCGATCAGTGGTTTGTGCGCATGGAGCCCCTTGCCGCTCCCGCCCTTGAGGCCGTGCGCAACGGCAGCATCAAGTTCTATCCCAACCACTGGGTGCGGACCTACGAGCACTGGATGGGCAACGTGCGTGATTGGTGCATCTCACGTCAGCTCTGGTGGGGACATCGCATCCCGGTCTATTACGGCCCGGACGGACGTCACACTGCAGCCCGGACGCTCGAGGAGGCGCGGCAAAAGCTGGGGCTCGCTCCAGATGCCACGCTGCAGCAGGATCCAGACGTGCTCGACACGTGGTTTTCCTCCTGGCTTTGGCCGATGACGACCATGGGATGGAAGGGGCCTATCTCGCAGCACGAACAACCTGACGCGGAATCTGATCGGCTGATGTCGTACTACCTGCCGACAAATCTGCTGGTGACCGGACCCGACATCATCTTCTTCTGGGTTGCCCGTATGATCATGGCCAACCTGAAATTCAACGGTCAGGTGCCATTCCGGGACGTGTACTTTACATCGATCATTCGCGATGCCAAGGGGCGTAAGCTTTCCAAGTCTCTCGGCAATTCGCCTGATCCGTTGGGCATCATCGAATCCTACGGCGCTGATGCGGTGCGGTTTACGATGATCTACCTAGCACCTCTAGGAATGGATGTGCGTCTTGACATCAACGACAAGACCCAGGACATTCCGTCGATGGAGCTGGGCCGCAACTTCGCAAACAAGGTATGGAACGCCTGCCGCTTCCTGCAGATGAAGCAGCACGAACTCGATGAGAATACTACCTCAGGGGGCGAGCACGAACCCTATGCGATGACCACGGCCGACCGCTGGATCCAGTCGCGGTACATGACCACCGTGCAGAGCGCAACAACAGCACTGGCCGACTATCGCATCACGGAGTATGCGAAACTTCTGTACGACTTCATCTGGCGCGACTTCTGCGATTGGTATGTCGAAGTCGTCAAGGTGCAGCTCGCAGGAGCTCCTTCCGAACATGCCCGCCGGGCCGTACTTGATCACGCTTTTACGATCATCGACGGAACACTGCGTCTGCTGCATCCGGTGATGCCGTTTCTGACCGAGGAGCTTTGGCACGGATTGTATGGTCATCCCGAGTCATCGTCGATCTCGACAACTACTGCGCCCGTCTGCGACAGCGGGTCCATTGACGTAGCCACCGAAGAGCGCTTCGAGACCCTGCAGCTGGTGGTGGAAGCCCTGCGGCGTCAACGCTCGGAAATGGGCATACCGCCGGGCGAACGCCTAGATGTACACCTGAGCGTCCGCGCACAGGATGTGGATTTCTTCACGTCTCAATCAGCCATCATCTCAGCCCTCGGACGCTGCGCAGCACTTATCATCGGCAGTGACGTGGCAAAGCCCGACGGCTCCGTCTCGGACGTCGTGCGCGGAGTGGAGATCCACCTTGTGGTTGCCGGCAAGATCGATTTCGACAAAGAGCGCGCGCGCCTGTCGAAGGAGATCGAGCGTCTGACGGGTGCGTTGGCCGGTGTGGAGAAGAAGCTCGCGAACGCCAGCTTTGTTGCCAATGCCAAGCCCGAGATCATCGAGGTAGAGCGCCAGAAGCTTGCTGACTGGACAGACACACTTGAAAAACTGCGCCGCAACCTGGCGTCGATCTGATCACTGACAATGACAACACCTCCGCAATGAAACCTGTCTACATCCTAGAACCACTGCGCACGCCTGTCGGCAAGTATGGTGGCAAACTCTCCCCAGTTCGTCCTGATGATCTGGCCGGTGATCTTCTGCGAACCCTTGTTGAACGGCTCTCTCTGGACGCCTCAAGAATCGATGATGTGATCCTGGGGTGCGCTAACCAGGCTGGTGAGGACAATCGCAATATCGCCCGTATGGCGGCACTGCTGGGCAGCCTGCCCGAGAGTGTGCCGGCCGTGACGGTAAACCGACTATGCGCGTCGTCGCTCGAAGCCGTCATCCAAGGCATGCGCGCCATTGGCAGCGGCGAGGTCAACATGGTTGTCGCCGGCGGTGTCGAAAGCATGTCACGAGCCCCGTACAGTCTGCCGAAGAACGTGTCCGGCGGGGCACAGTTTGGTAACATCACGGCCTATGATACCGCGCTTGGTTGGCGCTATCCTAATTCGCGTATGGAAAAGCTCTTCCCGCTGGAGTCGATGGGGGAGACAGCCGAGAACATCGCCGAGCGATGGGGTATCTCGCGTCAGGACCAAGATGGCTTTGCCCTGCAGAGTCACCAGCGGGCCTGTGCTGCGCAGAACTCCGGTGCGCATGCCGAGGAAATCGTCCCTGTGAGTATCCCGCAGCGGAAGGGTGATGCCGTGGTCATTGACCGTGACGAGCAGCCCCGTGCCGACACCTCGGTGGAGAAGCTATCGACGCTTAATGCGGCCTTCCGAAAAGGGGGCTCAGTAACGGCGGGTAATTCATCATCGCTAAATGATGGCGCGGCTGCCATGGTGCTTGTCAGTGAGTCTATGCTTGACGAGCAGCCTCATCTGCGTCGTCATGTCTATGCCCGTCTCGTTAGCTCCGGTGCCGTCGGCGTTGACCCGCGTATCATGGGCATAGGTCCGGTCGGAGCAATCCGCCAGGCCTGCACGCGTGCCGGCATCGGCGTCGAAGACCTCGGACTTGTGGAGATCAATGAAGCCTTTGCCGCCCAGGCACTGGCCTGTGTTCGCGAGCTTGGCCTCAACCTGGAGATCGTCAACGTCAACGGCGGGGCTATTGCCATTGGTCACCCACTCGGAATGAGCGGAGCTCGCATCCTGGGCAGTCTGGTGCGCGAGATGCGACGTCGCAACGTGCGCTATGGCAGCGCCGCTCTCTGCATCGGCGTCGGCCAGGGTCTTGCGGTCGTGGTCGAATCCGTCCAGATGTCCTGATGCCGCCACTGGCGGACACTGACTATATTTGCGATCATTTTGAGGATGCTCATGTACACGTCGCCACATCTTGTTCTTCCACAGATTGCCGATCTGCACAAGGCCGATGTCTATATCGCCAATGGTGGGTACAATGCGTATCGCAAAGCCCTTGCGATGACGCCCGACGCGGTTATTGAAGAGGTCAAGCGCTCGGGTCTGCGCGGCCGTGGCGGTGCCTGTTTTCCGACGGGGCTAAAGTGGTCCTTCATGCCGAAGGGCAACGACAAGCCGAAGTACCTGGCCATCAATGGTGACGAGTCCGAGCCGGGCTCGTTCAAGGACCGACAGATCTTCGAGTACAATCCTCACCAACTCATCGAGGGTATTCAGATCGCCGGCTATGCTATGGGCATCAAGATGGCCTTCATCTACATCCGTGGCGAATACCACGCATGGGTGGACATGATGCAGGCTGCCGTGGATGAGGCCTATGCAAAGGGGCTCATCGGCGAAGGCATGAAGAAGACCTTCGGTGGAGACTACTCGATTGATATCGTGGTACACAAGGGCGCAGGTGCCTATATCTGCGGTGAGGAAACGTCGCTGATGAACTCACTCGAAGGAGACCGTGCGTATCCGCGCTATAAGCCCCCTTTCCCGGCAAACAAGGGACTTTGGGGCATGCCGACAACCATCAACAATGTTGAGACGATCGCCACTGTGCCGCCAATCATGGCCATGGGTGCCGAGTCCTTTGCCGCCATCGGTGCACCGGGTCACTCCGGCACCATCCTCTACGGCGTCAGCGGACACGTCAATAAGCCCGGGGTCTATGAGCTGCCTACCGGTACTCTGCTGACCGACATCATCTACAACGTCTGTGGCGGCGTTCCTGGAAACAAGAAGGTCAAGGCTATCATCCCAGGGGGCTCGTCGATGCCTCCGATGCGCGGTGATGAGATTGAAGGCGTTCGTATGGACGAAGAGTCCCTCAAAAAGCTTGGAACGCACATCGGAACAGCCGGCATCATGGTGATGGACGAGGACACGGATATCGTGGCTGTTACCTTGCGCATTGCGCGCTTCTATCACCACGAGTCCTGCGGACAATGTACCCCGTGCCGCGAGGGCTGTGGCTGGATGGAAAAGGTCCTGCACCGCTTCGACCATGGTCAGGCAACGCTCTCAGACATCGACCTGCTGTACAACGTTGCAGCTAACATCGAGGGCAACACGATCTGTGCTCTTGGTGATGCTGCCGCCTGGCCCGTCAAGGGCTTCATCGAGAAGTTCCGTGACGAGTTTGAGGCGCGGTGCAAACCAAGCCGGTCAATGGTCTCGTTGAACGTGGTTCACGGACGTCGTGCCACTTCGTCGACGCTGGTAAAGACGCTGGCATAGTCGCATGGACATGCACGCCGTCGGGTACGCCTTTGCACTCACGCTTCTGGCAGGGCTGGCAACTGGCGTCGGCTCGGCGATGGCCTTCTTCACCAAGCGCACCAGTACAAAGGCGTTGTCAGTCTCGCTCGGCTTCTCGGCCGGCGTGATGATCTACGTCTCCTTCGTCGAGATCCTCAACAAGTCTGTTGTGGCCCTTACGGCCGAATACGGCAATGTTCAGGGACGGTGGCTTGCCGTGGGCTCATTCTTTGCCGGCATTGCCTTGATCGCCATTATCGACAAGCTGGTGCCCACGTACGAGAACCCACACGAAAACATGAGCGTCGAGCTCATGGATGACGTTGAGCGCAGTCAGGAATACCGCAAGCGCAACCAGCTCATGCGCGTCGGAGTGATGACGGCACTGGCCATCGGCATCCACAACTTTCCCGAGGGCCTGGCAACGTTCATCAGCGCCCTGCACGACCCAAGTCTGGGACTTGCCATTGCCATCGCCATTGCCATACATAACATCCCAGAGGGGATTGCCGTGAGCGTGCCGGTGTACTACGCCACCAACGACCGCAAACGGGCCTTCTTTTGGTCCTTCCTTTCGGGTCTTGCCGAACCAGTCGGAGCCGTTATCGGCTACCTTATCCTACTTCCGTTCATGAGTCCACTCGTCATGGGCGTCCTCTTCGGACTCGTGGCCGGGATCATGGTTTTCATTTCCATTGACGAGCTACTTCCGGCAGCACGCGACTATGGCGAGCATCATCTGAGCGTCTATGGTCTTGTTGCTGGTATGGCTGTGATGGCCACGTCGCTACTTCTCCTTTTGTAGCATAGGCACACTAGATCATGCGCATCGGTATCATCGGCGGGTCATTCAACCCCATCCACATCGCTCACCTGATCATTGCCGACCGGTTCGTCGATCAGATGCAGCTCGATGCCTGCTACTTTGTGCCCACGGCGCGCTCGCCCTTCAAGGTGGACGACCCGATGCTTGCCAGTGCCGATGACCGCCTTGCCATGGTGCGTCTTGCAACCGAGCAGCACCCACAGTTTCACGTCAGCGACGTTGAAGTTCAGCGAGGGGGCATCTCCTACACGATTGATACTGTTGCCGCCATGCAGGCCCAGCATCCGGGATCGGAATTGTTCATCCTTATCGGCAGCGACCAGGCCATTGAGTTTGTGCGCTGGCATCGCTGGCAGGACCTTCTGCGATCTGCCCAACTGTGCGTAGTGCGCAGGCCGTTTCTTTTGACGCCCGAAATGGAAGAACGTATGAACGAGACATTGACCGTGGACGGACGCACTCCGAAATGGATCACTGCGCCGCTGCTGGAGATCTCTTCGACGGACATCCGCATGCGTGTGCGCAGCGGCAAAAGCATCAACTACCTGACAACGAAGGCTGTGCGGGACTATATCAACGAGCACGGACTCTACCAATGACGTCACCTCCGGCAGCTGCACTAGGCACCATGATGCGCACGGTCGTGCTGATCATTTTTGCCTGCGGAATGATCACACCGATGGCCTGGATGGTCGTGGTCTCGTTTCGTGAAGCTCCGGAGCAGTACGGTTCGCTTTCCGAGATGCTCTCAGCCCCGTTCAGTGGCGTCAACTACCGCGACGCGTGGAGCAGCGACAACTTTCTTGGCTACTTCATCAACTCCGTTCTTGTTGCATCCATCGTAACAGCTGGTAACCTGGTGTTCTGTTTCTGGGCCGGCTATGCCTTTGCCCGACGTCGGTTCTTAGGTAGGGGGCTTCTCTTCGGCACCGTCCTTGGAGTGCTTGCTGTGCCGCAGCAGGTGATTATGATCCCGCTCTACCGATTGATCGCTGAGCTGGGGTGGATCAACACCTATGCGGCTCTTGTGGTGCCGTGGCTAGTAACGCCGTTTGGGATCTTCCTGGTGCGTCAGTACGTGCAGTCGATGCCATCGGAAATGGAAGATGCGGCCCGCATTGACGGGGCGGGGGAATGGTACATTCTCTGGCGCGTGGTTGCGCCGCTGTGCCGTCCGGTGCTGACGGTGCTTGCTGTCTATACGTTTCTCTCAAACTGGAACTCGTTTCTCTTTCCGTTCCTGTTTACCAACGACGAGGCACACCGCACGCTGCCCGTTGGTCTGGCATTCTACCTCGGCAAACAGTCGATAGACTGGGGACATCTCATGGCCGGGGCCAGCATTGCCGCAGCACCAATTCTTGTAATGTTCATGCTGTTTCAGAAGCGAATCATTGAAGGCCTCACTGCCGGTGCACTGAAAGAGTGATCATGGCGTATTTTTGCGCCCATGAACTCACCCCGCATCGCTTCGCTTCGTCCACTTCAGGTGCTATCCAACCGCACCGTTCAACTTAGTGTGCTTGGAACGCTTGTTCTGATCGCCTGCACGCAGGTACGCATTCCGCTGCCTTTCACGCCCGTTCCCATCACGGGTCAGACCTTTGCCGTGATCGCTTGGCCGCTTCTATTCGGCTACCGCGTCGGCATGTCTAGCGTGCTGGCCTACCTAGCACTCGGTTGCCTTGGCGCACCGGTGTTTGCCGGTTTCGAGTCGCTTGCCGCGCTCTGGGGTCCAACCTCGGGCTACCTCATCGGCTTTGCTGCCGCAGCCGCCCTGCTAGGACGTCTGCGCGATGCTGGCCTGACCTCATCACGTACGGGGCTTGCACTGTCGATCGTTGGCGCGCAGACCATCATTCTTCTCAGCGGCATAGCTGTACTTTCTGCCTTTGTCGGTTCTGAAAATGCTGTTGCCTTGGGCGTCGCCCCCTTCCTTGCCGGCGACGTCATCAAAGCCGTCCTGCTGTTCACCATGATTCGGAGCCTTCGGTGGAACGCAGCGAACTAGAACTCCTTTCGCGCATGATCGCGCGCGAGCTCGAGCGATCTAACACCGTCGAGATAGCACCCAAGTGGCAGCACGGCACTCTCATTTTCAAGCCAGCCGATGACCGCCTCAAGCAGCACGAGATCTCGATTGAACGTTTCATGCACAAGATTGTGATGATGCGTGATAACCTGCGCGTGCTCGAGCAGCAGATTAACTCCAACAAGTCGCTCGAAACCGGCGAGAAGATCAAACTACAGAGCTACGTCACCCGTATCTATGGCTCAATGACCTCGTTCAACATGTTCTTCGCTGACGAAGAAGATACGTTCAAGGGAAGCGGGGAATAGCACCAGCATCGGGCCTTTCCCACGGAACGTGTTTCGATTTGTAAGCGCAAAAAAAAACGCCCGTCATTGCTGACGGGCGTTTCTGGTATTTGGGCGGGACCGACGGGGCTCGAACCCGCGACCTCCGCCTTGACAGGGCGGCGCTCTAACCAAGCTGAGCTACGATCCCAAACACCGGTTTTCGTGTGGACCCAAGCGGGATCGAACCGCTGACCTCTTCAATGCCATTGAAGCGCTCTCCCAGCTGAGCTATGGGCCCGTTCATCAAAAACGGAGTGCAAATATAACCGCAGTCGGAAGATTAACAAGGGCTCGTTAGCGGATGAATTGCAGGTCGCACCAGTGACTGTACAGTCCACCCCGGGCCAGGAGCTCCTGGTGCGTGCCGGATTCGACGACGGTGCCACGGGAAAACACGAATATTCGGTCGCAGGTCCGCACGGTACTAAGCCGGTGGGCGATGATCACACTGGTCCTCTCGGACATGAGGCGCTCAAGAGCGTCCTGGATGAGATGCTCACTCTCGGCATCGAGTGAACTAGTGGCTTCGTCCAGGATCAGGATGGACGGATTCTTCAGCAAGGCGCGGGCAATGGCCACCCGCTGACGCTGTCCGCCGCTGAGCTTCAGGCCACGTTCGCCCACAAGCGTCGAGAACCCGTCAGGAAACTGCTCAATGAAGTCCAGCGCATTAGCCCCCTGCGCAGCAGCACGCACGTCTTCGAACGAAGCGCCGGGCCGTCCATACCGGATGTTCTCCTCAATGGTTCCTCCAAACAGCACAATATCCTGCGGAACCACACCGATGCTGCGTCGAACTTGGGCCTTGGTGTAGTGCGAGGCCGGCTGCCCGTCGTACAGAATGCAGCCGTCGATGGGATCGTAGAGTCGCTGTAGCAGGGCGGCTGTGGTTGACTTGCCAGAACCGCTCTCGCCCACGAATGCCACGCGCTCTCCATGCTGGATCTCGATGCTGATATTGTTCACGACGAGTGCGTCTTGACGGTCCGGATAACGAAACGAGACGCCGTCGAGCATTATTGAGCTCAACCGAACCTCCGGCGCTTCGGCACCAACCTCTTCATCAGGCTCTGAAAGGATCTCGCGAATCCGCACGGCCGCCCCCAGCGACTTCTGGATCTGACCGTAGAGCTCGGCAAATGAACCGAGTGCCCCGCCAACGAACATCGCATACATAAGGAACGACAGCAGCTCGCCCATACGCAGATCGCCCGATTCAACAAGGCGAGCCCCGTAAAGGATTACGGCGGCGATCCCGCCAAAGACCACGAAGATGATGAACGTGACAAATGCGGCGCGCAGGCGGGCCCCCTGAATGGCAAGACGCACATTTTCCGAAAGAGCCGTGCTGTAGCGGGTGATCTCCTGCTGCTCTTGCACGTAGGACTTAACGGCTGAGATACTCTGAAGGGCTTCTTCGACGATGGTCGAGGTCCGAGCCAGGGCATCCTGTGTGCGCGTGCTGAGCTTGCGCAACCGCCGTCCAATGAGCACTGCCGCCCCTACAATGATGGGCATGCCGACGATGATAGGGATGGTCAGGCGAACACTGGTGGCTAGGATCAGAACGATCGAGCCGACAAGGAAGATGCTCTGTCGCACCAGCTGCAGCAGGGAGAACGAAAACGTCTCCTGGATCTGCGTCATGTCACTTGAAATGCGCGAGGAAAGTTCACCGATGCGGTGACCCGACATCTTGGAAAGGGGCAGGCGGATGATGTGCTGAAACAAATCCGCACGAAGCGTGGAGATCACTCGCTCGGTGGTTCGAGACATCGTCACCGAAACAACATAGCCCACGATGGCTTGGCCGGTGAGCAGGGCAAGGAAGAAGCCCCCGGTGGACATCAGCGTCGAGGGCTGACTGTGGTCAAGGATCTGGTCGATGATCTGGCCTGTTAGAGCAGGGAACAGCAGGCTTACGCCACTGCTCGGTATCATGAACAGCAACGCCAGCGCCATCTGCCAGCGGTAGGGCCGGTAGTATTGCATCAGAAAACTGAAGGTCGATCGTACCCTGCCTTCCATCATTTTCTCCTCGAGGTCTGTAGCATAGGGATCACAGTGCCGGTAATGGCGCAGTCGGGATGCAGCAGATCAACCATCTCACTGGCGATCTCCTCAGGACTTACCCACGTTGCGATCTCATCCGGAGTGCCCCAGGTAAGGTTGGCCGACGTGCGGATAATGTCCGGAATGATGCAGTTGGCGCGCACTCCATGCGCCCGACCCTCTTCGGCGGCGGAGAGTGTAAGGGAGACCACGGCGGCCTTTGCGGCGGCATAGGCGGCCCGACGTGCAGTAGGTTGCAGCACAGCTCTGGCACCGATGGTGATGATCGACCCGCCGCCATTGGCAATAAGCACAGGCATGGCCGCACGTAACACATTGAACGTGGTGGTGAAGTTCAACTGCATCATCGCGTCGACATCGTCGGGGGAGGTTGAGACGATCGGCTCTCCGGCACGGATGCCGCCCACAAGATGAACCACACCTGTGATGTGAGCACATTGGGCGGAGATGAACCTCTGGCAGTCATTGTGACTCGCAAGGTCTACATTGTTGCGATCAACCGCAACAACATCAGCCCCTTTCTCCAATAGATACGAATGCACCACGCTGCCCAGTTCGCCGCGGGCACCGGTAAGAAGAATGTTCATGCTTTAGATGACCACAAATGGGAGGTGCACCAGCGCGCCTGGCATCCGGCATTCGAGGATCCATGCTCCGAAGGACAGGCTCGAAAGCGCGATGACGGAGGTCCGCTGTTCATCGTGTCCGACTAGCCCAGCCTCGATCATCTGACCCGTTACGGCATGGATAAGGCGTAGTTGGTAGGGGGCCTGCAGAAGCCCCAGAACGGCAAGCTCGCGCACTCCGGACGAGAGTGGTACGCCGGTGACACGTGGCGAGGAATGCCGCTGGCGCTCCTCGGCTACCGACACAAGTACTGACGGTAGGCGCATGCCGCAGGGCACCGAGACACCGCGCTGAGTGACCTCGGCATAGGCAACAGGGGGATAGACATCAATGCCGGAACTCTTCTGCATGGCAACAATGCGATAGCGCGCCTTGCCGGCGTCAAACACGCTGTCGTCGAGCTCGAACATATAGAACTGTCCGGCAACACGACGTCCCGCGATGACGGTGCTCTTTGTAGTGTCCGGCGAACTCATCTGCAGCTCGGGCTCAATCACATCGGCGGCAAAAATGGGAGCCAAGACAACTGTCTTTCCAGCAACTGTGACCAGAGCCGGCTCGGCGATCTTCGGACCCAGCAGGCAGGCCGCTTTGACGATGTCAACTGCTCCATGACCTAGCACAGAGTCGGGCGTTTCGGCATAGACAGAGGCGCGCTGCATGGCCTGGCGGATGGTGGTGGCGGGCAGCTCGGGATAGAGCTGACGCAGCAGACCAAACTGCGCTGCTACAAAGGGGGTAGCCAGAGATGTGCCACTGGCACGAATGATACTGCCATCGACGAACTGCGAAGGCACGCGCATGCCGGGCGCTGAGAAGTCTGGCTTCTGACGTCCCGATGCTGATGGACCCCACGAAGAAGAGACCCAAGCCGTAGTTCCGTCCAGCGAGATAGCGCCCACGGTCACGGCACTGTCGGCATCACCTGGCGTGGAAATGGATCGACCCCTTGGGCCCTCATTGCCGGCCGCCGTAACGCAGATCACGCCCCGTGCTGTGGCGATGTTGATGGCCCGGGCAGGAAACGTTGTTCTTCCGTCGAGCAGCTCATATGGCGTTGATTCGTCGGTACTGTCGAAGGTGCGATAGCCAAGCGATGACGAAGAGATATCCACGCCGTTCTTCTCCAGCCACCAGAGGGCTTCGACGTAGAGGTCCTCTTCGATCCGGCGCTCGTAGCGCATATCCTCGGTCTTTGCCAGCAGGTAGGTGGCAAATGGTGCAACGCCCATTACCGAGTCTGTGTGCCAGGCTGCCGCTACGGACATGATCAGACTTCCGTGGTGGTCCTGCGCACCAACGTCATTGTCCTGGTTGGACGTCACCGGCCGACGGTAGATGAAGTCGTATTCTTTCTCAACGCTCAGATGTCCCAGGGCGCGCATGTTTCGCCAGCGAAAGCCGTTGTCTATCACCCCGATGCGTGCCCCCTGACCATACACGCCCAGATCATGTATCCGGTTGACATTGCCGACCTCGAGCATGGGCGTCGAAAGCCCGTCGGGCGGGGCAGAGCAATCCTCCGGACGCCCCAGTGTATAGGAGACACTGCGGCACGGGCTGACGCTGCGCACAAAGGATAACTGACGAACCTGTGCTAGCTCAGCCGAATCCAGCCCGACGACGACGTAGTTGAACCACGGATTTGATGTGAGGATACTGTCGCTTATGATGCGGATCTTCTCCACATAAGGCCCGTGCAGTGGTCGGTCCAAGCTGTCAAGCTCGGGCACCATACCGGCGATCGTCCGTCGGGAGATGGCCCTCGGGTGGTACTCACGTTTGAGATCCTCGTAGAGCTGCGTCCCAGGACGAAAAACTCCCGGACCCTTGTCCGCAAAATGGACGCGGTGGGGCATGCGCTGAGCAACAGCGCTGTAGCTCGGACCAAGCAGCAGAATGAGGACGACAACGACGACCATGGTTTCGTAGGTTTGCGGGCGTTTCACGAGAGAGATAATGATTCCGACAGTGAGCTATGATGACATCCGATATAGACGGCAGACCTGCCTGAACCAGGCGGCCTGGGCCGACCGACGCGGGCAGACGGTCATTGAACTGACCGGATCGGACCGCATGGATCTGCTGCACCGCCTGACCACGAATGACCTGCGCGCGATTGCGCCCGGAAGCGGCCGACAGACGGTCTTGCTGACCGACAAGGCCCGCATCATCGACGTCGTCACGCTGCTGCAGGACGAGGCTTCGACGCTCTTGATCGGTTCGCCGCAGGCCTCTGCGGACATCATCCAGTGGGTACGAAAGTACGTTATCATGGATGATGTCCGCCTGCGTGACCGATCGACTGAGTTCGATGCCATCGAGGTGATGGGTCCGCGTGCGGCAGACATCGTCGGGCAACTCACCGAGATCGATGTTTCGGCCTTTACCATTGCCCAGTGGACTGCGCTCGACACTCCCGCAGGAATGCTTCGCATCGTGCGCATGCCATCACCGAGCGAGGTGTCATTCTGGATCCTTGGCAACAACGACGCCGTTGACGTACTTCGCCGCCTCCTGCAGGCATCTTCGCAGCAACTGCCGGAGCTGAGCGCCGACGACCTCGAAGTCATTCGCGTGCTGGCCGGTATGGGCCGGCGCGGACACGAGTGGACGCTGTCGTACAACCCGCTCGAAGCTGGACTCCTGCACCTGACGTCATTCGTCAAGGGTTGCTACATCGGTCAGGAGGTGGTCGCCCGCCTCGACTCCTACAACAAGGTCAAACAGCGAATCATGGGGCTGATCAGCCCCTTACCGCTGTCTCAGGATGATCAGATCATCGCCGAAGGCGCAGCCGTGGGACTCATCACAAGCGTGGTGTCAGGCCTTGACGGCACATGCTGGTATGCCCTGGGATACGTGCGCGGCGAGTATGCGCATGCTGGCACACAGATCGATGTTGTTCATGACGGCTCGAACGTGCGCTGTGAGCTGGTGCTGCCGCCAATGACGGACCCCTCATGCCGGTAGCATTCGTCATCGGCGGGGCACGCAGGATCGGTGCCGCCATCGTCAGGGGGCTTGCCTCGGACGGCTTTGACATTGGTCTGACCTATCGTTCGTCGATGCAGCAGGCAGCCGAGCTGACCTCGTCAGTGACCGATTCTGGACGCCGTGCCGGCCTGTACCGATGTGATGTGACCAATCCCACAGAACTGACGGCGGTTGTTGACGAGCTCACGCGTGAGTTGGGTCCACCCGACGTGATCGTCTACAACGTTGGTGTGTTTCCGCCAGCTACGCCGGTAAAGGAACTTCGCGAGGACGATCTCATTGATGCAATCCGAATCAACACCATCCCGCTGCTGACCATTGCTCGTGCATATCAGCGCCACTGCCTTGCATCGGACCATGGCGGACGCATCGTGGTGATCGGCTCGCTGGGAGCCCGCGAGATCTGGCGCGACCGTGCCGCGTACAACACGAGCAAGGCAGCGCAGACCACCCTTGCGCTCTCACTGGCGCGCAGTCTTGCACCGACAATTCGTCTCAACATCGTTGCTCCAGGGGCAATCACTCAGCCCCATGAGGCGCAAGAAAGCGATGTCTCACTCGTCGATCCCTCCCGCATTCCCATGAAGCGCCACGGTCAGGCCTCTGACGTTGTCGATGCCGTGCGGTATTTTGCGCGCTGTTCGGAGTATATCACCGGACAGACCATCGTGGTCGATGGCGGCTACGGCCTGGTGCGCTAGACGCGCAGGTCATCCATCTCACATTCCTTCAGGAACTATGTTCGACCTTCGAAAGTCATATTCTGTGCGCAGACTCTACGCGCTTCTGCTTACAGCATCATTGCTCACAACATCCGCAATGGCAGGCACGGTAACGTTTCTCCCCATGAGTCCACGTGCCGGACAGACGATCACGTTGGAGTACACACCCCAGGAGCGCGACGCCGACATGATTGAAGCCGGCGATCCACATGCCGTGGTGTACCTCTTCACGAACGAAGCTGAGTCGTCGCAGGCCGTGGAGATTCCGCTGACGAAGAAGTCCGGGCGCTGGACTGGGAACCTGGAGCTGCGCCGCGACATCGTCTATGGCATCGTTAAGGTCGGAAACGGACGCACGTACGACCGTAACAACGATCTATTCTGGGAGTTCCTCGTTACTTCCGACGGTACACGCCATGTTGAGGGGGCAAACCTTAAGGCCGCCATGGCCCGCTTTGGGCAGCTGCCAGCCCCGTGCCGAATGAAGGAAGACCTGAACGAAGCCCTGGAGCTGCTCAACACTGAATCCCGACTGTACCCGAAGAGTGCCGTTGCACAGATAAACTACATTATGATTGCCAAGGCTGTGGGTGAGCTCGAAGAGCACGAGGCAACAGGCAAGTACAGAGAGCTAACCTCATCGGTTATGCAGATCTCTTCGCCTGTCGAGGCGATCGCCATCTCGCAGGCCTATGCCGCGCAGGAGAAGGCTGAGGAAGCCTCACGCGTGATGGAAGATGCCGCTCGGCGCTTCCCGAACTCGATAGCCGCGGAACAGTATCAGTTAGAGCAAATCAGTCAGGCCAAGAGTCTCCAAGAGTTCATCACGGGCGTTGTCGATCATCTCAAGAAGTATCCCGCCACGAGCGCACGCCAGAATATCACTGACGCGGTTCTTCGAGCGGCAAGCCAGCAGGGTGCTCTTCGCCTGCTCATCTCCTTCCTGGACAACAATCCGACGGCGTCGGCCATGACGTATCATCAGGCGGCCAATTTCATAGGCGGCAACGACACATTGCGTCCCGAAGCCATACGCCTGATCGACGTTGGTATGAAGGCCGCCGAGGACCCGGCACGACGTCCGCGTAACGTCGGCCTGTCGGAATGGAACGAAGAGCAGCGCATCGCTCGCTCATTGCTGATGTTCATTAAGGGGGCGATCGAGCGCGTCAACGGCCGTGCTGATGCGGCCATCGCAGCGCTCGAGAAGAGCGTTGAGATCGCAGGAGATGATGCTGACAAAAATTGCCAGGAGATGCTCATTGATCTCTACCGCTCCAATGGCAAGTCCGACAAGGCTCTGGCACTGGCTCGCAAGGCGATCGTTGCCGGACATTCCTCGCAGGGAATCATCAATGCCTACCGCAGCATACAGCAGCAGGACGGCAAAGACAGTGCACAGATCGCCGCCGACGAGTCCGAGCTCCGCTCATCAGGTCGCAAGGCTATGGCAAAGCGCGTACAGCAGGAGTTCCTCAATCAGCAGGCCATTGACGGTACGTTCACGCGACTCGACGGCACACCGGTGAACATCTCGGACTGGAAGGGCAAGGTCGTGATCATCGACTACTGGGCGACCTGGTGCGGCCCGTGTCGCCAGTCGTTTCCATCGTTGCAGAAACTCTATGAGCGCTATAAGAACGACCCGAACGTGGTCATCGCCGTTGTCAATGTTTGGGAACGCTCTGAAGACCGTGTCAAGACTGTCAAGGACTTCCTGGCAAAGAACACCAATCTGACGTTTCCGATGTTCATGGACAAAGACGATAGCGTGGTACGCAAGTTTGGCGTCACAGGAATTCCAACCAAGTTCTACATCGGCAAGGACGGACGTATTCAATTCAAGGAAGTGGGCCTGCACCCTGAGGAGCAGTTCCTCGAAGAGGCCACAACACGCATCGAAGCCCTGCTGGCCCAGTAACGGATCGGCACGTGCCGACCGTCAGGGGGCAATAAGGCACCCTGAGCTACCGGTCCATGGGCTCACATTATAGCGCGCTCCCATCATTGCACCGCGTCCCGTGCGTGCAAGGGTCATCACCGGCAATGGCCGCTCTTCAGTGTCGGGCCAGATCAACATGATGCGGATCTCGACGAAGTTATCACCTTCGGGCGTCGGCACGCAGGGGGCGTAGTGAACTCGTTCCTGCAGGATCCACTCAGAGAGCTGATCACGAGGGATCGCCTCGATGTCGGCCATGGTGGGGGAAACATTGACGCCCTTGCCTGCAAATGCATAGAGCGGTTTGAGCACCGAACGCCGCAGAACGTCGTCGTTCCAGGCCGAGGCATTACTCACCACAATGCTGCGTGGAACGGTTGGATGAGTCAGGTAGGGAAGCAGAAACTTGCTGATCCGGAAGTACCAATTGGGATGTCCGGCCCATTCGACATCGAGTGCTTCGTTCCAGGAGAAGTTCAGCTCGACACCCAGATCGTCGAGCTCATCGATGATGGCCCGGTTAAAAATTCGTCGCAACGGGCGCAGCCGGCCGCTCCTGTCAGTAAAGGCAAGCCCCTTTCCATGACGCACAACATCGCGGATGTTGACCGTCTGCAGACCGATGAGCTTCTCCATGGCAACAAAGTCTGGACGTGTCTTCTGGGTATCCGGGTCGATCTCCACGAGAGCCACCTCGGCCGGATCATGCGAACCGAAGATCGACGTTGCGAGCAGCTCAGCATAGCGGGTTTGATCGATGCCAGAGAGAAACGGCGTCACACCGTCAAGACGGTAGCGCTCAATGAACGCTTCGGCTAGTAAATGCTGATAGCCGAACAACGACGGAAATCCCTGAAGCTCGATCAGGCGCGGACGATACGCTTGATTTTCATCCAGCGTGATGGCGAAGTCCACGACGCTAAACAGCGGACGTTCGGTCTCAGACGGCACCGTGAAGCGATCCTGCAGGGTTGCAGCTGAACGAGCGCGGTTCTCGGGACGAACACACTCTTCAACGAGCGCTTGTGCTGCCGATGAAATTTCATTGGCAAGTTCGCGGGAAATGAAAATCGGCATCTCACAGATTCGGAACTCGATTTTCAATCCAAGCTGGCTCTCTATTCCGGCGATCAGCGCCGCGTGACTCTCCGGACTAACGTCCGAGTTGAACTGGCGCTGAAGATCAGGTCTCACCGCTCGTAGCGCCGCACGCCGGCGACAAAAGTGGCCATGACATGCTCTGACGAGTTGGGCGCGGCATTCTCGTCCAGTAGATCGACGTCGAGAATTGTCAGATCGGCGTCAAAGCCAACATCAATCCGTCCGCGCCGGTACTCCATACCTGAGGTGACATGCGCCCCGTAGGTGAAGGCCTCAAGTGCCTCAGTTTTGGTGATGCGCTCATGGGCCTGCCAGGCCTGTTCATGTCCGCGTGGAACACGACTGGTGAACGCGGCCATGCCCGCAAGCGGGTCGGGAGATTCAATGGGGAAGTCCGAGCCGCCGCCGATGTGCACGCCGGCGTCGATGAGCGAGCGCCAGCGATACGACCAGTCGATGCGCTCAGGGCCAAGTCGACGCTCGGCCATGGAGGCGTCGCTAATGCAATGCGTCGGCTGAACGCAGGCCATGATCCGGCTGCGAGCAATTCGCTGGATATCATCGTCGCGAACGATCTGTGCATGCTCAAGGCGGAAGATCACGTCACTAGCTTCAGGCAAGGCGCGAACGGACTCGTAGGCAGTGATGACGTTGTGAACGGCCTCGTCGCCAATGGCATGGATGGCCACGCAGGGCCATCCAGCCTGGACGATCTCGGTGATCATCTCGGTCATTTCCTCTGCGCTAAGTAGGCAGCGTCCGTGTGTGGAAGCATCGTCACTGTAGGGGGCCGAGAGAAGCGCCCCGCGCGAACCGAGCGCTCCGTCGGCAAAGAGCTTCACGCCGCAGACACGCAGAAGTTCGCCCCCTGCCGGGAGCTGACCTATCTGCTGCCACTGGCGAGTCTGTCCGCCAACAAAGGACTGCACGCGCACTGGTAAACGTCCCGATTCGGCCATCGTTCGAAAGACCTCGAGCCAGGGTTCGAACACGTGCAGATCGTGGATCTCGGTCAGACCATGACGAGCGCATTCGGCCGTTGCACGCTCGATCATCAGACGCAGTGTTTCTGGAGAAGGGGCCGGCAGCACTGCCCAGATTGGCTCGAGATCCTGGTCAATCAGTAGCTCGGGAGTTGTTGCCGGATCGATGCCCGCATGCACGAGAGCAGCCGTGTTGACCAGTGCAGAGTGGGAATCCACACGCATGGCCAGAAGTGGCACGGTGCCGGTCACGGCATCGAGCTCTGCACGTGACGGCAAGCGACGATCTGTCCAGAACTCTTCATTCCAGCCTGTTGCGCGCAGCCATCCGTCGATGGGGGAGGCAGCGGCTAAGGTGCGAAGGAGCTCTGCAACACCATCTACCCTGCTCAGATCTGTGAACGTGAGCTGCTCACCCAGCAGCACAATGTGTGCGTGGTTGTCCACAAGACCCGGATAGACGTGGCACCCCGGGTAGGTGAACGTGTCGGTCTCGGTACGGATGATCGTTCCCGTTAGGCAAGGCAGCACAGCGCGTATGCGTCCGCGCTCAACGTGGATCTCCGCAAACATGACTCAGGAGCGCAGACGGATCGTATCGATCGAGTCGAGATAATCCTTCTTGGACAGCAGCTGCTCTTCGCTCTCAACATTGCTTGGATCAGGCAGACAGCAGTCAACAGGGCACACCGCAGCGCACTGCGGCTCATCGTGAAATCCCTTGCATTCGGTGCACTTGTCGGGAACGATGAAGTAGAACTCACCGGAGAAAAACTCACCCTTGAAGCCACCCGGTGATGTACTATCCTGATGCCGTGTTCCGGCGAGTTCCCACTCGGCTCCGGCTTCGTAAATAGCTGTATTTGGACATTCCGGTTCGCAAGCGCCGCAGTTGATGCAATCGCTGGTGATGTAGATGGCCATGGTCGTGTTTCGTCTCGAGTGGATAATGCTGCGATG
Organism: Patescibacteria group bacterium; assembly: GCA_044376225.1. Lineage (GTDB taxonomy): Bacteria > Bacteroidota > Ignavibacteria > Kapaibacteriales > Kapaibacteriaceae > UBA10438. Next base: position 58,167 of record JBILLF010000007.1, read on the forward strand.
CAAAACTACGTAACGGAACCTTTTCGCCTCGTTGGACGTAT
>JBILLF010000017.1:0-41124 GCA_044376225.1 Patescibacteria group bacterium
TCGTCATCTGCACGCCTGTGAAACATCTCTACTTCGCCTTCGCAATACTCTTCGTTATTGCCCGCACTTTGCATGCCGGCACTGAGTCTCGTATCGAACCTGCCGATAAGGCCAAAGGCACCGCGTCAGGATTCGTCCAGGATGCGGTGACCAAGGAACCTCTGATCGGAGCGACAATAGCGATCAAGGGTACTAAGCTCGGAGCCTACAGCAACAAATCCGGTTACTTTTCGATCTCGAACGTTCCGCCCGGTGAGCAGACGCTCCTTGTAACCTATGTCGGCTACAAGCGCAAAGAGATTCAACTCAACGTTGTTGCAGGGGGCGCATCTAAGCTGCGCATCGAGCTCAGTGCCGACACGTCCAAGTCCCGCGAGGTTACGGTAACGGCAGATCGCCAAGAAGACAAGCGTCAGATCTCGATCTCACGTGTGAACATTCCGATCGAACAGCTCAGTCAGCTGCGTATTGGCGGCGAGGCCGATGTTTTTCGGGCCTTGCAGATGTTGCCCGGTGTGCTGACGTCGTCGCAGATCTCATCGGGGCTGTTCATCCGCGGCGGTTCGCCGGATCAGAACCTAGTACTGCTTGACGGGATGACGGTGTACAACCCGACACACCTGTTTGGTTTCATCTCTGCGTTCAACAACGATGCTATCAAAGATGTCGATCTGATCAAAGGGGGCTTCCCGGCCGAGTTTGGTGGACGCATGTCGGCTGTGCTCAACATCACGCAGAAGGACGGCAACAGAGACCATGTTGAAGGTCTTGTCGGGCTCGGATTGATCTCCTCGCGCGCCTCGGTGCAGGGTCCACTCGGCAATGGATCGTTCTTCCTCGGCGGACGTCGCACGTATCTCGATCTGGTACTCGGGCTTATCCCGGAGGATCCGACGACGCCATTTCCGACCTTCAACTTCTATGACCTCAATGCCAAGATCACACAGAACCTTGGCGAAGATGACAAGGTCTCGCTAAGCGGGTTCATGACGCGTGACAATCTTGGGTTTTCACAGCCTGGGCTCGACTTCGGCGTGCGTATTGGCAACCGCGCCACTTCCGCACGGTGGTCGCACATCTTTGATCCTACGCTTTTTACCACCGTCACCTTGAGCGCGAGTCGCTACGACAACAGCTTTGACGGAAAGAATTCGGGCATTGCCTTTTCCGTCAACAACAGCATCGTTGACTACACTACCAAGGTCGAGCTCGAGTGGTTTACTGGCGAGACCTTCAGCGTAAAGGGTGGCTACGAAGGCAACATCTACAACTTCGACTACGTGCAACTCTTTGAACAGTCGGCACAAAACAACACCGTCATCCGAGATACAATCGGTCTTGAGATCTGGGACAACACGCAGGCGATGTATGCACAGACAACCTGGAACATGACCGACGAGATCACCTTGCAAGGGGGCATGCGGGCCAGCTACTGGACGTCAAGCGAGCAGTGGCTAATGGATCCGCGTCTTGCCGTTCGATATCAGCTAACGGAGGATGTTGCACTGAAGGCCGCATGGGGTATCTACCACCAGTACCTGCGTCTTGCCTCGGCTCCAGACTTCTCGTTCTTTGACACCTGGCTTCCGTCGGATCGTTCGGTGCCACCGGGTCGGGCAGACCATTACGTCCTTTCGATGGAATCACGCCCGTATGAAGGTTATGACATCAACGTCGATGTGTACTACAAGAACCTTGCAAACATCAACGAGCTGCAACAGGGCAATCGCGGACGTCAGGTGCAGGTTGCCGACATCTTCTACGTTGGCAATGGCTACACCTACGGCGCAGAGTTCTTTGTGCAGAAACGCTCAGGTCGTCTCACGGGCTGGATCGGATATGCACTGGGCTTTGTGCACTCACGCTTTGACAGTGTGAATCTCGGCAATTGGTTCCGTCCAAAGTTCGACCGGAGGCATGATCTGAAGATCACAGCCATGTACAAGATCAACGACGACTGGGAGATCGGCTCGTCGTTCATGTTCCAGTCCGGCCAGTCCTACACCGGAGCAACATCGACCCTTGCCGGCCGCATGCCGGGATGGGAAGGCGGCGTCGTGATGGTCAACCCTTCCCAACGCTGGGGACTGCGACTGCCGAATTCGCACCAGCTGAACCTTAACGTCAACTACAACACGACGATGTTTGGTTTGCCGTGCCGGTTGTTCCTCGACATTTACAATGTGTACTCGCGTCGTGACATCTGGTTCCGGTCGTTCATTACAACAGAAGGGATCCCAACCGCCCGCGACGTCCGGCTTCTGCCCATCTTGCCCACGATCTCTCTGGAGCTGAAGTTCTGATGAAGAATCTGCACCGTTTCTTGCTGTCCTCGCTTTGCATCCTGACAAGTATACTGGTAGTCGGCTGCGAAGACCCTGTCCCGACCGACTACAAAGAAGAGATCATGCTCGAGGGCCTGCTGCTTGTTGGTGAGCCCCTTCAAGATGTGCGTATCCTTCGCACACTTCCGGTAACAGACACATTTTCATTTTCAAAGGCTGCACTTCCTGAGGCGAAGATTGTTGTTACAGCCGACGGAATCGATGTGCCTATGGAATATGTGCCTGACGCTCGGGGTGGAACATGGCGTGCAATCGATACCACATATAGAGTCCGGCCAAACACCCTCTACAGTGTGGTCGTGCAGGCTCGGGGAGCATCACTTACCGCCTCGACACGCACTCCCGCTGAGTTCTCCTGGACCACGACGCCGCGCACGTTGATACAATTCCCGCACCCAGATTCCATTCTGACCACTATCGACGATTCTCTGATCGTCTCGTGGACACCCGTTGCTGGAGCCGAACTTTACATCATAGGGTTGACCTGCCTCGACACGCTCGGCTACGGGCAGTATCTGAACCCGCCGACGGTCGATACCAACGAGCGCACCGTTAGGCCGAAACCTGACTTCTTTGACCGCTCGGGAACATTGATCGCCAACGAGCGCACAACACTGGGCGCTACGCCGTTCACAACCTCACAGACGGTTTGGGGTGTCTTCCGCTGGTACGGTCAGCACGAACTTCGCGTGTATGCACCCGACCGAGCATTCCTCGAGTGGTTCTACCTCGTTGGTGGGGGCAGACGCAGTTCCTATGACTACCGCCTTGGAAACATCAACGGTGGACTAGGAGTGTGGGGCTCAGCATCACTCATAAAGAATCGCAGTTTTCTGCTCAAGTACCCCTCATAGCAACGTCAAAGTCAGGTGGTCAGCTTCGGCCTGTCATGAGCGTGTCGATCGTCATCGAAAGCGTCCGTGCTGCATTTGCACCGCAGAGCTCGGCCACGACGTGCTCGCAGTTACGAAGCATCTCTTGGTCAGCGCCAATAGCCAGTGCTCCACGCACATGTGAGTAGAGCTGTGACGGACGTTCGAGTGCAGCAAGCATACAGATGATGCACAGTTCGCGCTCAACAGACGTCAGGCCAGCGCGGCTAAGCGTTTTACCGTACCCCTCTACGATCATCCACGATCGCATCGACGGTGAGACGCTTTCAAAGCGATCCATCATCTTGTCATACACGGATCCGTAGATACTCCGGCAGAGCTCTTCGCCGCGACGCCTGAACTCGTCGACGTTGTACTCATCAGGAACATCGGTATCAGAGAGCCCCTTGACATTCCAGCGGTGGGCAACACATCCGAGAGCATCGAGGGCGGCCGGAAAACCGGCAAAAAGATAGGACTGCAAGAGGGCTTCGGTCACTCGTCGTGCCTGGATGACATCCGTGACACGGTCGGCGATTGCGCGCAGCAGGGAGGTATCCTGCCGAACCACGGCTACCGAAAGACGGCAGAGATCGTCAACGCTCGTCAGGTTTTCAATGCCATTGGCAGGGGGCTCATCTTGCTGCAGAGCGGCAAGACGGCGCACCATTTGGGCACTGGCACGCGCACGATGGCTCGTACGCGCTTTCTCCTCGGAGGACGTTTGACCATAGCTCAGCGATGATCCATCGGGTGTGAACATGGCATCATAACCGAAGCCTTGTTCGCCCTGCTCAAGCGTCTGGATCGTGCCGGTAACGATGCCCTCGACACCGAACGAGCGCTGATCGTCAATGTACCAGAGCACGCAGACGAAGCGTCCCGCGGAATCCTCAACACCAGCCTCCACCATCGAATACCGAAGGGCCTGACGATTATCAGCATCGCTGGCACCGACTCCGGCATACCGCGCCGAGCGCACTCCCGGAGCTCCGCCAAGCACATCCACACAAAGTCCGCTGTCGTCGGCCAGAACTGGCAGCCCAGTCATGGCATGAATAGCCTGCGCCTTGATGAAGGCGTTCTCCTCAAAGGTCTGACCGGTCTCGTCGATCTCTACCGCTCCGACGAGGTCCGTCATGGCTACAAGTTCAACATCCGGCAGTCCGTGGCTGTCAAACAGCTCCTGAAGCTCCGCAATCTTGTGACGATTACCTGAGGCGATCACGATGCGGTTGTTCACGCCTCACTCCCGTGGGTTGATAGATTGATCTGGTCAATTGCAGCAAAAAGGTCTCGCATGTCTTCGAGCGTGTAGGAGCCGCAGATACCGATGCGCATGATCTTCCCGGCAAGTGCGTCTTGGCCATCGGCCACATGCATCAAACAACGGCTCTTGAGCTCGCTGCGAAGGGCTGAAACCCCTTCACGCGCCACAGCAACCAAAGCTCGTGAGGTGGCGTTTCCGAAGAGCGTGAAACCACGTCGTAGGGCCTCGGAGGTAACGTAGTCGTGAAGCTCATCGTGATGACGCCAGACGCGCTCGAGGCCCCTCTCCAAGATCATCTGGCAGGCGACGTCAAGGGCACGAACAATAGAAACCGGAGGCGTCCAAAGCATAAGCCCCTTATCGTGGGCATCAAGAACTTTGCGCAAGTCATTGGAATACAATGCAGAAGGCGTCGCCCGAACAATCTCCTCAAGACGCTGGCTCATGGCAACGATGCCGATTCCGGGAGGGGACATCAGGCCCTTCTGCGTGCCCGTAACAACGGCATCGATCTGCCAATCATCCATGTGCAGCTTCTGGACGGCCACGGAGGTAACGCCATCGACCAACAGCAGCGTTTCAGGGGCATGCTGGCGGAGAACTCCCGCCAAAGCTTCAACATCCAATGAAACACCAGTAGATGTTTCACTATGGACCATCCATACAGCTCGCAGCGGTCCCCGTGAGAGCACGTCGAGCAGATGCGTCCGAAACTGTTCTGGGGAGATGGTCTCACCCCAGTGGGCACTGAGCGATTCAATTCGGGCACCATGGATCGCAGCGCAGTCTGCCAGTCGATCACCGAATCGACCATGGCGCAGCACAAGTACCGCATCCCCCTGACGCAGCATGCCAGCTGTAATGCTGTCGATGGCCGTCATAGAGCTCCCTGACAGAAGCGCAACGAACCCATCCGTGCCCATGATCGACCGCAGATTCGCCCGTGTACGGTGGAGGATCTGACGGAACTCGTCGCTTTGGTGGTGGATCATCGGTGACGCAGCCGCCTGCATAATGCGATCTGGCACGGGGACGGGGCCGGGGGTGTAGAGCTTCATCCTCGTCCAGCAAGTTCGTAGAGCAAAATAGACGCGGCCACGGCAGCATTGAGTGACTCCACACCTGAGCCAACACGGGGTACTGTCAGGGCATGCCGGGCTAGGTTCTGTAAGGGCTCAGAGACACCGTGCGCCTCAGAACCTATCACAAGGCACCATCGCACCGGAAGCGTCAGGTCCTTCGGGTGTACGCCCCCTTCAGCGACTGCAATAAGTGGTTCAACCTCCGGCATGGACGAAAGTAACTCGGCAATACGGGCTCGGCGGATGATATTCACGGCCGCTAGCGCACCTGCCGTTGATCGAACGACTTTGGGATTATACACGTCGGCGCAGTCGTGTGAGAGGATCACATCCGAGCAGCCAAACCAGACAGCCGTCCGGATGATGGTTCCAACGTTACCCGGATCACTTACACCGTCCAAGGCAATGATCCGTCCGGCAAGCGGGCGCTCGTCGAAATGCGGCATCACCATGACGATGCCCTGAGCAGTGCGGGTGGTCACCAGTCGCTCCATCTCCGAGGGCGACGACTTGACGACCTGTGTGCCCCGTTGCTGAGCTTGCAACACCATCTCAAGCACATCCTGCGGAAGGTCTTCGGTGATGACGGCCACGTGCGGCAGCAGTCCGCCTGAGAGCAGCTCGTGGCAGGCATGGGGACCCTCGACGAGGAACTCTCCACGTTCATCGCGGACCTCGGTGCGGTGCAGCTCGCGGATCGCATTTCGTAGTTTGGTAGTTGCGCGCTCGAGCTTGTCAATCATTCTGCGAATCTATGAAGAGCACTAAAGAACTCCTGCGGATAAAGCGTGACGGTGGCCGTTGGTCAAACGAAGAAGTGACGGAGTTTGTGCGGCGCACCGTCGAGAGCGAAGCCTCGTCGGCACAGGTCGCCGCCTTTCTGATGGCCGCCTGCACACGGGGTCTTTCAGCTGAAGAAACGGCCTCACTGACGTTGTCCATGGCTCACTCGGGTACAGTGCTTGAGCGCGGATTGTCGAACCGGCCGCGCATCGACAAGCATTCCACCGGCGGAGTTGGCGATAAGGTATCTCTGCTGCTCGCCCCGCTGGCCGTGGCCTGCGGCTTGGACGTGCCGATGATTAGCGGGCGTGGCTTGGGGCACACCGGCGGCACCCTGGATAAACTGGAAAGCGTCAGGGGACTAAGCACCGCGCTTTCGCTTGATCTGATGAGCGGGCTCATCGACGATCATCACTTGTTCATGGCCGGCCAGACGCCGACGCTGGTGCCGGCCGACAGGATCATGTATGCCCTAAGAGATGTTACTGGTACTGTTGAGAACACGGGGCTTATCACGGCTTCTATCCTCAGCAAAAAGTTTGCCGAAGGACTCGACGGACTGGTCATGGACATGAAGGTCGGCTCGGCAGCATTTCTGCCCGACCTTGCTGCGGCCGAGGAGTTGGCACGTTCGATGAAGAGTGTCTGTGAGCATATAGGCCTACCGGTACGGTTTGTTTTTACGCGAATGAGTCAGCCCCTCGGCAGAGCCGTCGGCAACTGGGTGGAGATGGTTGAGACCGATGCCGCCCTGGCGGGATTTGTGCAGAGGGATCTTGCTGAGGTAACTCTCGAACTCGTCTCGCAGATGGTCATGCTTGCCGACCCGAACGTCTCGGCAGACGAAGCTCGCGAGCGCGTTGTCCGGGTATGGAAAAGCGGTCAGGCCCACGTGATCTTCCACGAGATGTTGCGCCGGCAAGGGGGCGATTGGTCCGCCAGTATGGAGTACTATGGTACCCTTCCCACGCAGACGCTGCATGCCACGTCAGAAGGCGTGGTCGATTGTATCGACGCTCGAGCCGTGGCACTTGTTCTGGGGTCAGCCGGCGCTGGACGTGAGCGTGAAAGTGATGTGATCGATCATGCTGTGGGTGTGGTGATCCACCAACCATCCGGAACAGCCGTGGCAGCAGGTCAGCCCCTTGCCACTGTGCACGCATCGACCGATGAGGAGTGCCGTAGGCTGTGCGACGAACTCACAGGCCTGATCAAAACGACAACGGCTCCCGCGAAACAGGAGCCGTCGATGATCATTCAAGTCTGGTAGGGTACTTACATCGCCTTTTGAATGGCGGCCACAAACGCTTCCTTGCTCTGTGAGCCAACGATGCGCTGAACAACAGATCCCTGGCGGTCGATGATGAACGTCGTAGGAATGGCTTGGATGCTTCCGTAGGACTTGGCGATTTCCTTCTGCGCATCGACAAGGTTCAGGTACGTCACGTTGTTCTTCTCCGCGTAGGTGCGAACAAGTGTGACCGCGTCCGCCTTTTCATCGATCGACACGCCGATGACCATGACGCCCTTTGATGCCATCTCGTCGCTGATCTTAACGAGGTCGGGTATCTCTTTCCGGCAGGGCGGACACCATGTGGCCCAAACGTTTAGCAGAACAACCTTGCCAGCAGTGACACTGCTGAACGTGTTTTCCCGACCGGCTGCATCCGTCCAGGTGAAGTCAACCGCCTTGCCTGGCGCACGAGTTACGACGCTGTTGACGGCATAAACAGAAGCGCTGGTGACGCGAGGGGAGTCAGATGCTCCGGTGCTCCCTCCATTCAGTGCAAACAAGGATGCACCGATGGTCACAAGCACGGCCAGTACAGCAAAGAATCGTTTCATGGATTAGAGAGCCTCAAGTCTGAATAACGCTGACACTTCATCAACGGCCAGGTCTGAGACGACCGAGCACATAACACTATTGCTTTTCCAGACGAACAATGTTTTGTTGTTGGCCGAGGCCCAGTGCCAGCGGCTCTGCGCAACATCATCGGATGCCTGGGTATCAACACTAACGGTGCGTTCACCGATTGATGCCTCATCGACTTCGAGCAGCGAAATTTTATGCCCGGCGGCGGCAAACACGAGAACAGGGAACTCTTGACCGTTGATGGTGCGGACACTGCCACCGATCAGTTCGGCATCAACGTCCGGGAAAAACACATCGAACGTCACTCCGCGCTCGGCGAAGAACTTTCGAAGACCGTCGCGGTCCGACGAACGCAGTTCTACAGCGTCGTCCGAAGAGGTCACCTGACCGTAGACAGCAAAGGCCGCATCGGTGAGATTCGAAGGCATGCCCGGCGTGGACCGAAGGGCGAACACCGTCATGAAGGCCACGGCGGCAATGCCAGCCAGTGTAAGTCCGGCAAGCGCCGGTCGGGCAGCAAGCGAGGACCAGGCCTGACGGAACCGATCTCCGAGCGACGGCCGCTGGTTGCCAAAGGCTTCCTCGGCGATAGCCATTCGAATGGACCTCTCGAGCGACGCTGGCACCTGCGTGCGCAAGGTGGTACGGCGATTTTGAAGCGTGGACCTCAGCGCTCCGATGATCTCGGCTTCGCGAGCAACGCGCCTGTCTGAGGAAAGGTCACGGCCCCTCACATCGGATTCCTGTCGTCCATCCAGCAGACCAGAAATCCAGTCGTAGGATTGATTAGCATCATTCATAAACGTCCCCCGCAGTATCGGTGTACGCCTTGTCTGCATCAGCATCGCTACTCAACGGAGAAGCCCCTTTCCTTGGCATAGGAGGTAAGTTGAGCGGCAAGAAGCTTGCGTGCACGGTGCAGACGTGAACGGACTGTCCCGATCGGACAATCAATGAACTCGGCGATTTCCTCGTAAGTGAAACCTTCAATGTCACATAAAATCACGACCGTGCGGAACTCTTCCGGGAGAGAATCGACGGCCTTGGCAACTTCATCATCAAGGGCATTGTGAAAGACCTGCTCCTCAACAGCTGACGTTTCAACAGAGCTGTCTCGGATGGTCTCGTAAAAGTCCTCAATCACATCGTACTCAACCGTGTCCGGCGCCTTTGAAGACTTCCGAAACGTATTGATATACGAATTCTTCAGAATTCGGAACAACCATGCTTTGCAGTTAGTTCCTCGTTCAAACTTGTCAAAAAAACGAAATGCCTTCAGGAAGGTGTCCTGAACAAGATCCGCCGCATCATCGGCATCACGCGTCAGGCGCAAGGCAAACGAGTACAATGCCGACATGTGCGGCATGGCCTCGGCCTCAAACTCCCGGCGCAAATCCGTCGTTTCGTTAACCGACAAGCTGAGATCCGTTTAGGAGTGGCTGAGCATATCCGTCAGCAGACGCACCCCGACACCCGAGCCGCCCTTACACGTGTAGTGCGAGGCCTTGGGCTGGATCGCCGTACCGGCAATGTCGAGGTGAACCCACGGATAGCTCACGAAGTGCTTCAGAAAGAGGGCTGCCGTGATCGATCCGGCACTGCGTCCACCGGAATTCTTGATGTCGGCATAGTCGCTCGAGATCAGCTCCTCATACTCCTCATACAGCGGAAGCTCACCAACGTACTCATGCGTGCGGGCGGCGGCCGCACGCAGGCGGTTCATCATTTTTGTGTCGGTACCCATCATACCGGTGGTCACATTGCCAAGGGCGATCACGATGGCACCGGTGAGTGTTGCTAGGTCGATCACCGAGCTCGGCTTATAGCGATCGGCATAGCAGAGCGCATCGGCAAGGATCAGACGACCTTCTGCATCGGTATTGTCGATCTCTGCGGTCTTGCCGTTCATGAAGGTGATGATATCTCCCGGGACCAGCGCTGTACCGCTTGGCATGTTTTCAGTGGCCGGGACAATGCCAACGACGTTTCGCTTGATGCCGAGGCGAGCAATCGTCTGCATGGTGCCGATGACTGTGGCCGCGCCGTGCATGTCACTCTTCATGTCACTCATACCCGCAGCGGGCTTGATCGAGATGCCTCCGGTATCAAAGGTCACACCCTTACCTACCAGGACAAGGGGCTTTTCGGTCTTAGGGCCCTTCATGTACTCCATGACGATGAAGACCGGAGGACGCACGCTACCCTGATTGACGCCGAGCAGACCACCCATCTTCAGATCTTCAATCTTCTTTTTGTCTAACACCGTAGTCTTAAATCCGGCCTTGCGTCCTACTTCCTGTGCACGCTGGGCTAGGGTCTCTGGGTAGATCTCATTGTTCGGTGCATTCGCAAGATCACGGGCTAGGTTGACACCATCGACGATGATCATACCGGCATCGGCACCCTTGGCCACGGCCTTCTGGTGGGATTTCTCCGTGACGAGCGTGAGCTTCTTTACCTTCTTGCTGTTACCGGCATTAATGGTCTTGTACTTGTCGAATGCATACTGACTCAGCAAAGCCCCTTCGACAATGGCTTGCGCGCAGGATGCGGTATCGAGACCGTTGAGCGGCTGCACTTCAATGGCAATATGCTGGCATCCGGCGGCAGCAGCTCGTTTGGCTGCTGCGGCAGACGCCCGGCGGACTGTTTCGAGGCTGATCGCCTTAGTCTCGCCGAGACCGGTCAACACGATCCGCGCCGTGGCAGCAGCTGAGCCACAGTAGGCTAGGGCCGTCTGCAGGTTCTTACCGCTGAAGTCCTTGGACTCGAAAAGAGGCGTAAGGTGCGGTATGGCCGTCGTAAGCGCTTTCTCATGCTGCGAGAACTGTCGCTCCGACTGGGGCACGAAAACAACGAGGGCGTCGGCTTTCACACTCTGACGCGAGGCAACGGAAATGGTAACGGACATGGCGGTCGAGAACTATGTGTGAAGAGAAGTCGGACAAAATACGCAACCGCATCCTATCGCGGTCGATAGACATGGTACAATCGGAACGAGACATCCGGTGCTGGTGAAACAGGAAGCTTAACGTATCCACCCTTGAGCCAGAGCTGAACCTGATCAGAGTAGTGCGCCTCAAGGGGCTGCCCAGATGCGCCACCCGGAATGACGGTATACTGCACCGAGTCGTTGAGTGATGAGATAACGCGCATGCTGGCGACGACAGTTGTCGGCAGGAGAACATCGTGCGGACGGATGGTCGTAAACTTCCACTGCGTGTTGTTGATGGTTGTCTGACTGCCGCCGATATCAAAGGGACCAAGATTCATCGTTGGACGCATCAGATCATTGCGTCCAAAGATGTGAGGGAAGGTCACCGAGTGGATTTTCCCAAAGGCCCATGCGCCCCCTTCCGGAGGGACCTCGAAATGTGATCGAAGGTCTACGATGGCGGCGTGGAATGCCCGCAGGACGATCCACGACATGGTCTCGACCTCCGAGACGGTGCGGATATCATCCCAGAGCCGATGCTCCGGTGCATCAAGCAACTCATCCACGCGACGCATGGCAATGTTGGGCACGAGGGTCCAGTCAAAGTAGAGCTGCTGACCTAGTTCATCTTCGAAGGTTGACCATACGAGTCGGTCGAGGAAGACGGAAAAGATTGACGCAGCATTATCCAGCGGGGTATGTCCAGCATCCCAGGTCTGAAGGATCGAAAGTGCCCGACGTTCGTCGCCGGATAGCTTTTTGACCCCTCTGGTCAAAACGGGAATCACACGGCGGAGAATATCCCGGGCATAGGGCGAGACCACGTCAAGCTGCATCATCTGCACATCACGAACCGATGGCTTTCGGTAGAGCCGCATGAGCTCATTTATCCGTTCAATTCGCGAATGAGGCTCAAAGAGTGACCCAACATACGTTGGTGAGGGAGACAGCCGATTGTTAGCTGAAGCAACCCAGCCGCGTGCAGGATTGATGACCCGTCCAAGCGTGGTAAGCGACACGACGCCCGACCAGTCCGCCCCTTGTTCCCACGAAGCTATCGGGAGGTGCGGATCGGCCGTGCCCCTTACCGGTAGATGGCCGGCCACGACGCTGGCCATGGACCCACTGGCACTGCCGATGGAGAAGCTCAAGGCCGGAGCACCCCAACCCTCCAGGGCGCGAAGCACCTGATCGAGACTCTTTGCCGTGTTTATGCGATACATCGCCGTGATCTCATCGCTTGGATAGGTAGCCGCCCAGCGGAAGGTCATACATGTTGGCTGTCTCTTATTCCGCTCTGGGAACATGTACGACGTTGAGGCAACCCTCGGAAAATCGAAGATCACGGTCGGGTTGCGCATAAGATGGTGATCAGAGATCACGCGAGAAGTCTTCGTAGCTCTGATGCTGATGATCGTATCGCTGTGTCCCGCCACGCGGATCGTGTCTGCAACAAAGGTAAACTTTCGCCGCACTCCGGAGGCGTCGAGATAATAGTTCTCTGGATTGGTCGAATCACACTGTTCGACCACGTAATCGACATCATCGATCATGGCGTTGGTAAAGCCCCATGCCAACTGGTCATTGCGCCCCGAGAGGACAAGGGGCATGCCGGGAATACTCAGTCCCACGACGTTGAGTCCCGGCGCCGTGAGGTGGATCTGATACCACTTTGCCGGCGCTGAGGCGCTTAGGTGAGGGTCGTTGGCGACGATGGTCCCGCCTTGCGGCGACTTCATGACCCAGCAATTGCTGCCAAAACCAGCACCGCGCAAGCCTAGACGCTCACGCACATGATGAAGCCGATGACGCACACCGGCAACATCCTGCCATGGCGGCTCGGCAGAACCACGTCCATGGACAGAGAGTAGATCCGAGGATGCACGCCCTTCGATGGTGTCCAGCACATACGGACCGCGCGCATCACGGGGCACGTAGTCACCAACGTGGGCACTACCGCGCTGATGCCGGATCTGTGCGTAGGTGATGTCCGACCAGAAGCCGAGGCTCAGTTCAAATGCCATCGCCCGTCCGAGGATAAGACAGTCCTCCGGTGTCCATGGCTCGGGCTTGTATCCCAGGGCATCAAACTCAAAGGGAAGATTGTCGGCATTGTCTTCGATGTAGGCGTTCACACCCCGACAGTAGGCCTCGAGGATCTGTAGCGCTGTCCTGCTGAGCTCGCGGCGCTGCGCCCGAGCCACGGCGGCAATGTTGATCGTCCGCATGAATGCATCGACCTGCACTCCTTCGAGACCGAAGATCTCGGCCGTGCGCCCCGTTGCCGAGCGCCTCCAGAAGTCCATCTGCCAGAGCCGGTCCTGAGCGTGCGTGTAGCCCTGGGCGAAGAGCACATCGTGCAGCGACCGACCGATGATATGCGGGATGCCAAATGAGTTGCGGTAAACGCGAACACTGTCGCGTACCGTAGCCGTGGTCTCCTGGTAGGGTACAGGGTGACTGCGTGTAGCCAGCATGATAGCGAAGGCTAGGATCACCACGCTTATGACGATAACCGCTGCAGAAGCACCGGTAAGGCTTACAAGCAACCGACGAATCATAGCCAGCGCTTCTGCCTGTACCAGGAAACGGTCTCGCTGATGCCTTCCTGCAATGACACCTGCTGCTTATAGCCGATCTCTTGCCGGGCCTTCTGCGTGCTGCAGATCCAGTACTCCTGGATCAGGTCTCGCCCCTTTTCGAAATCAAGAACAGGGGGCTTACCAGAGAGCTTGCCGAAGAATCCCGAAATGCCAGCGATACCCAACACGGCGAGGTGGGGGAGACGGATCGGGATCAGACGGCGCTTGCCCATAACTGCACCGGTCATTGCGGCGATCTGAGGCCAGGTGTAGAACTCGTCCGACGAAATGAAGTACGTCTGCCCGAGGGCGCGCTCATCCATGGCGGCCATCACGATACCACGCGCCAGATCGCGCACGTGCACGAGACTCACGCTCTTGTGGCCAAAACCAATGTAGGTGGCCAGTCCCTTGCTGACAGTTTGAAAGAAGGTAAGGATCGCTTCGTCGCGCGGTCCATAAACAGCCGGGGGACGAACTATTGTTGAGGGAATGTCTGTTGCCTGACGCACGGCATCCTCAGCCAACTTCTTCGTACGACCGTAGGCTGTGATCGGACGCAACGGAGAGGTTTCATCGACCGGTGTGTCGATGGTAGCCGACGGACCAACGACCGCTAGTGATGAAACATGGAGGAACCTGCGCAGGCCGGGATTGTAGGCACGCACGGCATCAAGGAGATTACGCGTAGCCTCGAAGTTCCCGCGAAGAAACTCCTGCTCGTTCTTAGCCGCCGTAAGGCCAGCCACATGTATGACCACGTCCATGCCGGAGACAGCCTGCCGAAGTGACTCGACATCGAAAAGAGATCCATCGACGCGGGTGACGTCCTTTCCCTCTAGCCAGCGCATGTTGGACGTGGATCGCGCAATGAAGTAGACAGTATGCCCCTTCTCTAGTAACGAATCGACGACGTGACTTCCGACGAATCCGGTAGCACCGGTGACAAGAACCTTCAAAACTTCCTCAATGGTTGGTGGTACTGGCCAGGAATCATCCAAGGCCTAGCGAACGATGGTGAATGGAATGGACCGTGCATGCCGGCCATGCTGATAGTGGAGCACGTAGGCCCCTGATGACAAATCATCGATCGGAACATCAAGGCGATGCAGGTCATCAGTCAATGACGGTTTGATCTGCATGGTGCTGACATGACCTGTCAGCGAGGCCACCGAGATATCAACGAGATCAGCCGAAACCGATGAGAACTCAAGCTGCAGAACATTGCGATCCTGCCGGAGCACACGGAAGACGACAGGACGCTTGATCGAAACGGAACCTGCGGTAATGTCACACTCACGCAGGACAGTCAACTTGCCATCACGACCGTCAATGATCGTTCCCTGCGCAATGGCTGTATCGACGTCAAGGATCGTCACATCCGGTTCGGCAACGTAGGTCCGAGCACGAATGCTAAACAACGGATTCACGGCGACGATTGGACGCGTCGACGTGATGGTGACCGTTGCCCGTCCCGGCATAGGCTCTTGGATCGATGCCGAAGCACCGGGCAGGCCAGAAGTGACTGCATCAGGACGCATCATGCGCGGGTCGTAGGCGAGCTCGATGGTCATTCGTCGAAGATCGAGCGAGTCCAGAGGTGCGATCGACGTAAGCGTAAAGGGCAGCGTCACCGCATCACCGGCAAAGGCTTGGGCATCGATTGGTGCAATGATGGTGAGGCCCGTAACGGTACCTTTGGCAACCGTCGATCCGACAAGGGTTACGGCTGTCGTGTCCGCGCAGCTTCCCGATGTACGGCTGACAATTCGGATGGTGTCACGGCGGTCGTAATCGGCAAATCCATACTCAATGTCGATCTCAGCTTTCTGGCCAGGGGTAAGACGCGCGGGCAATAGTGGACGCTGTGCTGCAATCCTGAACGGGGCTGTAACACCCTCTAGGGGTTCGACCACAACGTCGGCCGTGCCGGTGTTGGTGATCGTCACGGTGCGCTGTGCCGAACTGCCGGCGGTCACCATGCCGAAGTCAGGACTGGTGATTGACGTTGAGCGCTGTGGATTAGCCGCAATACCGCGCACAATGACGCTCCGCGCAACAGAGCACGGATCAATGGAATACATGATGGTGTCAACGAACGCCCCCTGCCCGGGCGGCGTAAACGTCACATCAACACGCAGCGAATCTCGGAAGCTCTGTCCTGCCCCAACCGAAACAACAAATGGGCTATTGACCGAGATCGACGTCAATCGCGAGCGCAGACCAGATAGTCCGCGAGCCGAAATCGAAAACGATGCCGAAGCAGTGTTTCGCTCACACAGGAGTATCGTTCCGAAGTCGATCTCATCGCGGTCCTGGGCATAGGTGGCATTGAGCATCATTCCGTCAAATTGGACGGGAACCGAATCGTTACAGGGCAGCAGCGCAGCCTTGGCCACAATCGAAAACGCCCCGGTTGATATGGCTGGCGTCAGGGTGATCGGAAAGAGCCTCGACGTCTTGGGCGGAATCGTAACACTCCCGCCTGTGTAGGTAACATCCTGACCCACGATGTTCGACACCGTCACCGGCACCAGAGACTGATTGGTCAGGCTGACAACCGTATCGACCCGCTTTGAACAGGCCAGCACGATGCCAACATCAACGTTCGGTTCATCGGAAACAAGCACAGGGCGATACGACGCCCCCTGCACGCGCGCGCGCAGGGTGTCTTGACATGAAGCCGATGAGTAGGGGAATCCGATAGTTTGGATCACACCACGGTCCAGGTCGGCACCAAGGGGGCGATACATGATACTGATGCAGAAGTTTGCTCCCGGCGCGATCGTTACCGGTTTGGGGAAGTCCGTTAGAAGATAGAACGGTGGATCCACCCGCGGAACTCCGATGACGATAGCCTCAGTGCCGGAGTTCGTAACGCAAAACGATGAATCAGGCCGGATGTTCCCTGTTGGACAGGCAGCGTAGGTTCCAAAGTCGACGCCTGGTTTGTTCAGTGCAACAGATACGGCCGTACGTTGCCCCCGCACGGTAAAGGCAATCGGCGTCGAGCACGGCTGCACAAGAAACGTTGCTGCTCCAGAGGCCGTACCCGGCCCAGACGGAGAAAACACCAGCCGCACCGATTGACGCTTGCCAGCGGCAATTTGAAAACCGGGTGGGGGTGAGACCAGCGCAAACCCCGGCGGGAAGGTGGCATTGGTTACGGTGATCGTGGCCTGACCCTCGTTGATGATCTCCACGTCAACCGTCGTATCGGCTCGGCACTGACCAATGGTGCCAAAGTCCACCAAACTTGGAGACAGTCGCGCTTTGACGTTCTGATGCCGTAGGCGCAGTGCTGATGAGATCCCCGGACAGCCCGCAGCGGTTGCGATACGGACCTGGTAGTCACCCTCGAGTCGCGCGACATAGGTATTCGATGTTGCGCCTGTAATTGCCACGCCATCGCGAAGCCATTCGTACGAAGCTGCAGAAGTAATCGCCGTGATCTTCACGCTGTCACCCGGGCAGATCGTCTGTAGACCGGTCGGCATGATCTCCACCGACGGTGCCGGCAAAGCTGTAATCACAACGGGGTCTGACACCGCCGAACATCCATCAGCCCCCTTAATGACAAGGCGGTATTCACCAGTAGCTCTGACCACGATGCGTGTCGTGCCGCCGACAGGCACAGATAGTCCATTGACGGTCCACTCGTACAGCACCGCATTCGTGGTGGTCGTTGTAAGCGTGACCGTATCGCCGGGACAGATCTGAAGGCGCGAGGCCTGAATAAGGGGCTTAGTTGGGTTGCTCTTCGTAATTGGCGCAGACTCACACCAACGTCCGTCGGTGTACTGACGTCCGCGGGCGGTCGTGTCGTCCGTGACCGAGAGCAGGTCATCACGGCGATAGCGGTAGCCATAGACCCGATAGGTGTAGGTCATCCCGCACAGGATATTGGTTGAGTCCACCAGACGTCGTCCATACTTCGTCGGCCTGATATCGATCACGGTGGAGGTACCGATCCTGGAGCCCTTGACGATGGTGGCCCCATCGCGAATCACACCTGACGGAAATCCTGCGAACCCGAGTGTGTCTCGCAGGACGAGATAGCCTGTGGTAGAATCCTGTGGATTCGGATCATCCAGCGCCGTCCATTCGATCGTGTTACTATTCGCCGACTGCGATATGAGACTGATCGCAGGTGCTGCTGACCACTTTGGCTCACGTGTTTCGCGCCAGAACCAGTGGTTAATGTTCACGAGCCCAACTGCGGTACGCGGAAGATCCCAACGATTTGGAAGACCGCGTGAATCATTGAATCCCACGACCGCTGAGTCCTTCGTGACACCAAACCCATAAGCCCCAAGAGTGCGTCCAGAAACGCGCACAGATCGTGAGTTGGAAATGTTAGCCGAGTCAAGATTCACTTTCGGCATCGGCAGACTGTTATACGACGGGCCTGTGGGCTTGTTGAACCCAAGTGCATGCACATGCGTCAGATCTGACCTCATCAATTCAACGAGCTCACCCGTTTGGTTGATGTTCATGTCATTTTCAACACCCGGAGCAAACAGGTAGGTCGTGAAATAGCGTGAATCACGTGCCGATAGCTCTAGATACCCATCAGCTGGATCATCATCCTGCACAAAGCCGGCAGGAAAGGCGCGGTGCCAGAGAACGATGATCGTGCCTGCCCGAAGGTTCCGCCAGAGCGGAATATCCTTGAATTGAGGTCCACCCTGACGCGTGATCTGACCGGTGTTATTGTCGGTAACAATCCATCCAACGGCATTCAAGTTGTCTGCAACTACGAGGAGCTCGGTCCACTCGAGCGTCGGATCGACCATGTTCAGATACTCGCTGACGACCATTTCCTGCGCCCGCGAGGGGATGAACGCAGCCAACATGATGCAGACGACCAGCAGGGACCGTAGCGAGTTGATCATAGAAATCTTTCGTGCATGAATGGTGCGATTCTACGAAAAAGGGGCATGCGGTTTCGCATACCCCTTTTCTTGTTTCGCAGACTACGTTCACGGCCTTACAGCCGGAACGGCTTACTTGACCACGACGACCGAGCGTGTGTGAGCCTGACCATTGATCATAGCGATCAGCTGATACGAGCCAGCGGCAAGATCGGCAACGTTGAACGGCAGGGAATACTCGCCGGCTGCAAAACGGGCATCAGCAATCGTGATAACCGTTTCGCCCGTAAGGTTGACAAGCGTCATCACAACGTTTGACTGGGTGGCAAGTACAAGACGAGCACTCATTGCCTCTGAACCAGGATTCGGCGAAACCGAATAGCCTGCAATCACGGCATCTTCATCATCAACACCGACAACACCAGGACGAGTTGTAACCGTGGTGGTATCTGAGAACACATCACCACACTCAGAGCGAACACGACACCAATACTTACCAGCATCGGTAAGGGCATAGGCAGCCTTGGCATAGGTTGGTGTGACTTCACCGGCAAGCGACGTTCCATCCTTGAACCACTGGTACTGCACCGTGCCTGAGCCAGTAGCTGTGAGCGTGATGTTCAGTGGCTGACCAACCGTAGCGGCCACAGTAGCTGGTGGCTGCTGGGTGATCTTCGTTGCATCGCGCACGGTGATCGTGGCACTATTCGATGTTACGGTTCCACACGATGTGATGATCCGCACGGCATACGAACCACCACGAGCCTTGGTGGCGCTGAGGGTGAGCGATGGCGAATTCTGTCCTGCAAGGTCACTTCCGTCAAAGGTCCACTGGTACGAGGCTGAGCCCGTGCCAGCAACACCGACCGAAAGTGTGAAAGATGCACCTTCGCAGACCGTTGTGCTGACTGGCTGGGTGGTGATTGTGGTTCCACCACCAACAGTGAGATTCACGGCTCCGCTGGAGTTGACGTCGCGGTTTTCATCAAGCTCTGCATAAAGCGTGTACTCACCAAGGTCCTGAGTCGTTGCAGGATCGATGGTGAGTGTGTTCGTCTGTACACCACTGTAACGGCCTCCGTCAGCAAGCGGAGCCCCCTTGTACCACCACTGCAGGCGCAGAGCACCGGATGCAGGGTTCGCATAGGCGCTACCAGTAATCACAGCCTTTTGGCCATCGCACACGCCGACGTTGTTCGAGGCAAAATCAACAAACACGCCCGAGGTCAGAACACGTGCCTGACGAGACGTAGCGCTACCGCAAACACCCGTGACAACGCAATAGTAGTCAGTTCCCAGATCGTTATTGGTCACACGGCGAATCTCAAGACGGTTCGATGTTGTACCGACGATGCGTCCGTTGTCAGCAAGTGCCGTTTGGCCCTTGAACCACTGATACGAGATGGCCTCGTTCGGGACTTCAGCTTCGACAGTCAGGAAGGCCGTGCCGCCAATCTTGACGGGGGCATTGCGTGTTTGGTTGACGATCTGCGTCGGACGGGCAACACGCACGTGGATATCGTTGGTGCGGCTATTGCCACACTGACCGAATCCCCAGAGATCGCAGCGATAAACACCAGCTGTGTTGAACTGAGCGCGGTCGATGACAAGCAGTGGACCATTGGCCCCGTCGATAGCCACGTCGTTCTTAAACCACTGGTAGTTGCGAACGGCGCCGGCCGTGACTGCGACAAGTGAAAGGCGGTCACCAACGCACAGGTTGCGTGAGTCAGGTTGTGAGACAACACGAACCGCCGAAGCGACGGCGAACATTTGTGACGTTGCATTGATTTCCGGACGGTCAACACCTACAACGCGAACAAAGCACTGACCAGCAAACTCAATGTCAGGTACGGTCCAGTTCACGGCCGTTGATGTGGCAGGCACAATGCCCATGGACTGCCACGAAGCCCCGTTGTTCGACGAGAATTGCACGTCAACGTTGGCCATACCGCGAGCGACGAAACGCGCGACGACCGTTGAACCGGCACAAAGCGTATCACCAAAGACCGGTGCAGAAACTGTGATGCGAGGCGTTTGCATGATGATCGGTGCCGAAAACCCTCCTGGACCGGTTGGATAGGCGACGAGGTCCGAAGGATTTGTCTGGATGTTGTTCCACAGACCATCAGCAGATGTAATGACGTTGACAATGTTGCCAGTAAGAGCGTCACGCTCCTCAATGCGACGGACGCCTGTGGCCAGTGTGTTCGGAATGAACGTGGCCCATGAGGTAGGCCTCGATTGACGTGTTGCGTAAAATGTTTCGGCTCCAGGAACCAGAGTATTCTGACGCTGCACAAGCGCGATCGACAGGGGGCGACCCGTGCCAGCCGTGTTGTCATAGAGCAGCACAAAGTTGCGCTCCGTCAGCTGGGAATTATCATCAGCGATACCGGTTGCCTGGGTTGTCAAAGTGCCAGTGCGCAATGGCACTGAAGTCTGTGACAGCTGATAGCGATTGATGAGATTACCATCATTATCACCAAGAGAGATGCGCCAGAAGGCGGTGCCTTGCTCCTGAAATGCGGAGTTCGTTGAAGTCACGAGGTTGACCCAGATCGTCTTTGACGTCTGACCCGGTAGGGTCGAGAACGTGGAGAACTCGCCTGGGTTGGTCAGAGACTTTCCAGCTGCATAGAGATACGTGTTATCATTCGCGTTGTAGTGAATATTGAAACCGCCACCCGTGGAGGTGAGGTTCTGATCTAGAGCCACGCCTGTATTGTAACGGTAGATCGTGTTCGGCGTCAAATTGGTGAAGGTAACACGAGCGTACACCGGAATCGGGAAGGCATTGACAGACGAGTTACACGTTCCTGATGCCGTCCGTGCATTAATGAACTGCGGTACAATCTCACCGGTCAAAAGAGGCGTGGTTGCGGCGGTTGCAAACGGCAGAGTGATCGACGGAACGCCAGGTGCCGAGATCAGAAGCTGATATGTTCCCGCGGCACTCACAGCTACACCGCTGAACACAGCAACGCCAGCAGAAGCCTGGACCGTTGTTGTACCGGTGAGAACACCTGGGCCCGATAGACGGCTGATGGTGACGTTCGAAGCATAATTCTGCTCGACGTTGTTATCTGCCCGATAGACCGTTACGGTCAGCGGATTAAACGGCACATTCACGTATCCGGTTGTTTGAGCGCCCCTTACTAGAGCATATGACGGTGGACCGTTGACGGTCAACACCGGCGATAGGCCCTGGGTGAGAAACTGCCCAGAAAGAGAAACAGCACGGAACTGAACGCCTGCTTCCGCAACACTATAATTGACGCTTGATAGATCGACGAAGCTGCTGCCAAAAGGAATCGTGCCAGTGATCGTACCGGACAGGAAACCCGTTCCGGAGTTCACCTGAAGCTGAACGGTCGTTGCTGTGGTGACGTTCTTGGCAGCTCCGAGAGCGTCCACTGCGCGAATACGCAGCGCAAACGCAGTGTTCTGCGACGGTGTTGATGGAACAATATTCTCAACGGCGAGGTTCGTCGCCGTTCCGGCGGTCGATTGCGACGAGACGGTCAAATCGTCGAACGTAATTCCTGGACGGCTACCAGCGGAAAACACCGGAGCCTGATAATACACCCAGCGAAGCTGCAGGGTTGGTTGGTTTTCGCAAACCGTTGGAAGCGTTGTTGTGATCGTACGCTGTGTTGCGATACCCGATGTGTTAAGCGGGGCAACGTACTCGACAGGCACATTGTTACTGACAACATTGATCCACGGTCCTACCGTGCTCAGGCGGTACTGAAGCCGCAGGGCGTACGGACGGGAACCCGAACTGTTGACTGACGACGTCCATTTCACACCGATCTGCGCACGGCCAACGGTATTCAACGCAAGCACGGCCGCACCCACGAAGTTGCAGTTACAGACGAGCGTGCCGGTGTTGATGAAACCAAGTCCGCCTGTACCGAGACCGCTAATACGTGCTCCACTGGTCAGATTATAAGCACAGTTGAAGTCGCTGACAACCGGTGCATCGGAGGGTAGGTCAATTTCTCCAACCATGTGAAACATCATGGCATTAGGATACGTACCTGCCGGATTGGTATTGAACCAGTCGGTGAAGGTATAATTCCCACTGCTCAGGGACCAGGTGGTAAGTGGCTGCGACTGGCCCAGCAAGAGCGTCGTGGCTAGCACGAGGCTGCAGAGCACGGAAGCGAAAAACCGTTGAAAGTTGTTCATATGCGAAACCGCATGATGTGAATGGAGACTATTTGCCGAATGCAATCGCGGCAAATCTATCAAAAAAGTAGCCCCCTGACATACCGAAAGAGGCATTTCAGGGGGCTAGAGTCGCATTTTATGAATTAGTAGCCGAGCATGTAGATGGGGTGACGCTCCTGCAGGATGCGATAGGCATACGTAACTATATCTTGAAGACACCCATCGCTGAATGGTGAGGTCAGGCGGCCGTGTTCGACGATACCCAAAAACGGCTTCGAGCCACCAATGTCGCAGATCGATAGATACGAGGCGAATGCCGATGTCCTATCAACCTCAGACCATTTCCAGTACTGCAGCGCACAGGTCTGCGCCAGAGCATAATCGATGTAGTAGAAGGGGCTCTCATAAATGTGTCTCTGGAACTGCCACATACGGCCCTGCTCGGCAGCCGGGAAGCCCTCGGAGTTGCGCCACGGCAAGTACAAACGCTCCATTTCTTTCCATTGAGCATTGCGCTCGGCCGGGGTGGCCTGCGGATTGGCATAGATCCAGTGCTGGAAGTGGTCCACAGCGCAACCATACGGTAGGAACAGTAACGCCCCCTGCAGGTGATAGAACTTGAACTTTTCGGTTTGATCCTCAAAGAAGAGGTCCATCCAGGGCCATGTAAGAAACTCCATACCCATGGAATGAATCTCACAGGCCTCGGCGGTAGGCCAGAAGTACTCCGGAACGCTGAGGTTACGGCTGCGGTAGGCCTGGAATGCATGTCCTGCCTCGTGCGTCAGAACTTCGATATCATGCGTTGTGCGGTTGAAGTTGGCAAAGATGAACGGCAGTCCGTAGGCGCTGAAGCTGGTGCAGTAGCCTCCGGTAGCCTTGTTATCTCGACTCTTCAGGTCCATCAGTTCGGCATCGAGCATCAGGCGGAAGAACTCATTGGTTTCAGGCGAGAGCTCAGAGTACATCTTCTCGGCACGCTCAACAATCCAGTCGTGATCGCCAGAAGCCACAGGGTTGCCGTCTGTGAACTGCAACTTTTCGTCGGCTGTGGTCATGCGCTCGATGCCGAGCCGTTTGCCCTGGGCCTGACGCAGTCGTGCGGCAAGCGGGACGACATGCGCACGGACCTGAGCGCGGAACTTCTCAACGTCATCAGCCGTGTAGTCAACACGACCAAACTCGACGTATCGGAAGTCGGTGTACGATGCGTATCCCAGCTTGGCAGCCTTTTCGGCACGGAGCTTGACGAGTTGATCAAAGATCGAGTCCAGCTCCTCGGAATGCTGTAGAAGAAAATTACCCATGGCCATATGGGCCCGATGACGGATGCCAGAATCCGGATCGATCACCAAACGTCCGATCGTTGAGAGATTGTAGGTCTGACCATCGACTTCGATCTTGGCCGAGGCCGTGATCTCATTGTAGCGCGTGCAGAGCTCAGACTCTCGCACGAGAATATCCTTGATCGACGGTTCAAACGTAAGAGTCCAGTTTCTCAGACGCGTCAGAAACAGCTCACCGAAATGATCGGCGACGTCCTTGCTGCGTGGCGAGGCCAGAAGGGCGCGGGCAACGCTGATATCGAGCTCGGTCAGAGACGGGCCGTTCTCATCAAAGAACAGCTTTTCTGCCTTGGAATCGGCATCCGCCACATTCTGTGTGAATTTGACCTCGGCGATTGATGCCATCGTATACGTGTCGATGCGTGATCGATTCCACTGCTCGACACATGCGATGATCTCCGATGCAGAGTCAGCCCCTTTAATGCGGCTGATCAGAACCTGGTCGCTCTCTGAGAGTGCACTGATGTCGGGGCGACTGTACGGAAGCTGGGCGAAGGTGGTCGTTGCCATTGGCAGGTCTTTCGTGAATGTGATCCCGGCCTAACGACCGTCGCCACGAAGGCGACGGATTCGTTCTCGAGCCTCGGGAACAATGATTGAACGTGGATAGTTACGAAGAAGCGCTTCAAGAAGCTGTATAGCGCGCTGGCTGTCATTCTGGCTGACGGTGATGTCAGCATAGAGCCACAGTGCCCGGTCGCCGTAAATCGAATCGGGATTGCCGTTGATGATCTTATCAAGTAGCGCAGCTGCACGAGCACTATCTGCAATGAACAAGCAACTTCTTGCACACATCAGCAGCGAGCGGTCACGCAGGTCATTGTCTTTGATTTTCGGAATGATCGAGTCGAGTTCTCGAATGGCATCGAGGTGCCGGCGCCTTGTAATAAATCCGTCCGCGCGGACAATTGCCCGCACTGTGGCGGAGTCATCAATCGCAAGGTTGAGCAGCATCATTCGGTCGAGAGCGTCATTGGAGGCAATTGAACCACTAGCCTCGGCAAGGGGCTGATACAGAACCTTGGCCGAATCAAGGTCGCCGTTCCAAGCCAAGATGTCGGCACGCCGAAGTCGGGCCATATCGGCGCGGTCAGCTACCAACCCAGTAGGACCGTTCACGACTGTACCAAGGAGCTCGAGTGCTCGCTCGTCCTGCCCCATGGCAAGGTAAATGTCGGCCAGTTTGAGTGCGCCGTCGACCGAGCGAGAAAGAGACCGCCAGGTGTTGACCAAGCGCGTCAGACGCTCGCGAGCAGGCTCCATCTCCCGGAGCACATCGTCATGTAGCAGCGCACTGAAGTATAGCGCATCTGCCACAAGGGGGTTACTACCATAGCGGTCAATGATCTCGTCGTATCGGCGAATGATCTCCCGAGCTTCGACTTTCGGCACGGAGGCTGAAACCCGCAACCGGAGCTCAAGTGTGCGCACGGAACCGAACGCTGCCGTCATCACGAGGTTAGCCCCCTTTGCCCGGCGTGCCACTTCGTCATACGCCTGAAGCGCAACGTCGTACTGATCGGAGGCCCGCGCACCATCGGCAAAACTGAGCAGCTCACTGCCCGGCGTCGAGCTGCGTGTATCGAGCAGGGCAATGATCTCAAAGGCATCGCCCCATCGCTTGGTCTCGCGATAGAACCATGCCGTTAAACGCAGGTTGCGCACATCATCGCGTGGCAGCTCGGAAAGTGCTTCAGCGATCACCGTAGGCCCGTTCTCAAAGGACAGTAGTGTGCTGAGCCGGCGCTCGGCAGTTATGGCATCAGCATCACCGGCGTAGGCCGTCAGTACGTCGGCCACAGCACCGTTGAGGTCCCCGGATGCAGAACGCAGCCTGAAGATCTCATCCGAGTACGCCGTTGCCTCACCATTCTTTTCTCGGGCCGCCAGAAAGCTCGCCAACGCCTCAGCGTGCAGGAAAAGCTCCATCTGATCCCGTCCCAACTGCACGAGCAGGGACTCATCATTGTTCGCCAGCGAGCGGGCTCGATCCCAGTAGGTCCTGGCCTTTGAAAGCTCATTCAGACGGGCATGCAACGTGCCGGCAAGAAGTGTATGTGTTGGCGATCCCGTTCGATCGGCATGTTTTTCAACGATGGGAATCAGCGCGGCAAACTGACCAAGTCCCGTTAGAGATCGGACCACGCCACCAAAGTAGGTATCGTTGGAGCTCTGTGAGGCATAGAGCTCCTGGTAGAGCCGCGCTGCGTTGCGAAGATCGCCAGTCCTCTCATATGCCTGAGCGATGCGGTACTTTTCGGAGTCGTCCGGCGATGTTCTCGGAGCGGCGGCCACCGTAAACGACCACAGGATCATAACAGCGATCAACGATGTCAATGGTTGGAAGAGACACCTCAGGCGTTCGTTCATTCCGTGCTGCCCTTGGCCATGATTGGAATGAT
Organism: Patescibacteria group bacterium; assembly: GCA_044376225.1. Taxonomy (GTDB): domain Bacteria; phylum Bacteroidota; class Ignavibacteria; order Kapaibacteriales; family Kapaibacteriaceae; genus UBA10438. The sequence continues at coordinate 26,541 of JBILLF010000017.1, forward strand.
CCGCTGTTGAATAGGTTCACTCGGGACCAACACGTCACCGTCATGAGAGATGATCACATCGATCTCCGTGCGCAGGCCAAGAAGATCTGGCAGATAGATACCAGGTTCGATCGAAAAGGATGTCCCGGGCAGAATACGCCGCGTATCATGGGTCTCAAAATCATCCATGTTGACTCCCGGACCATGAACCTGCGTGGTGATATTGTGTCCGGTGCGATGGATAAAGGCATGCCCCATACCGGCCTCGACGATCACCGATCGGCAGGCACGGTCCACCTCGAATCCGGCAAGGGGCTGGCCGGTAGCAAAACGCTGACGCACCAGCTCAAGCGCGGCGTCTCGCCCAGCGCGGATGATCCCGAAGGTTGCCTCGACATCGTCAGGAACCACCTCGGCTGTGTACCCAACCCATGTGATGTCAGCAAACACGGATGCGGCAGATTCGTGACGGCACCAGGCGTCGATCAGCACAACCATGTCTGATTCGATATCACTTGAGCGCAGACGAGAGGGGGCATAGTGCGGCGATGCCGCATTCGGGCCGATGGCCACAATGGGGGCAGAATCCGTGGTCAGCCCCTTTCGGGAGAACTCCGACATGATAAACGACTGCACGTCGAACTCGGAAACTCGGCCGTGACGTCGGATCGAATGGCGAATGAAGTCAAAGGCTGCCATGACGGTCTCGCGCAGTTGTCCAGCGGCAACACATGCCCCAGCGATCTGGTCCTGTGTAAGCACCGAGGTGAACTGCTGCAGCATATCAGCCGAACTCACCACATCCACACCAAAAGAGCGGATGAGCTCGATGGTGCCGGCATCAACACGGCTGATTACTGGAAGGCGGCCCATCGGGGAGTACTCCATGGCAACCCGCTTGTAGGGGGCTAGCCGCTCGCCGATGATACTCTCCCACGAATCGCGGGTGTCATAGATCTCGGCTTCAATGGTCAAGTGTGCAAGCGGATCCTGCTCCATCCGATGCGTGATCTTTACCGGACGGCCGTGCGCCGGAATGATCACCATCCATCGACGGGTGCAATGCGCGTTGGGGTCAACCCGTAGGACATCCCAAGCAAGGTTGTTTGAGCGCCGCATGTCGAACAGTACCCATGCATCTGCACCGCTTTGGGATACGGCATCCTGCATATCGGTCAGGAAGTGATTCATACATCCTCCGTGATGGTCAGGTGAATTCTGCCCAGCAGACGATGAACTGACAGACTTGGTGCTACCTGTCCACGGATGCATTGCTCACGTGCGTATTCACAGGCACTGCGAAGGGGCGAACGCGACAATAGCTGTTGCAGGACCTCACCGGCCAGCACGCTGTCAAACCACTCACCGCGCTGCTGCTGCCTACGTGAATCGATGCTTAGCCTCCGCGCGGGGGCAAAGAACTCCGCTACGCTCTCCATGACCGCGGTAAAACCTTCCGCCGATGGGCTACTTACCGGCAGTACGGCAGTCGTCCAGTCGTCGACAGGCGGGTGCATATACCTCAGCGCACCCGTTAGCGTAGCAACAGCCCGGTGCGCAGCGGCAAGATCAATATCGGATTTGGTGACGATGATCGTGTGTGCCGCTTCCATGATCCCGCGCTTGATTCCTTGCACATCATCACCGCTGTTCGGTAGAGCCAGCAGGAGAAACATATCGACCATGCCGGCCACCTCAACCTCGCTTTGTCCGACACCAACGGTTTCAATGATGATGGTATCAAAGCCCGCTTCTTCACACAAAAGAATTGCATCACGGGTGCTCGGGGCGGCACCACCAAGAACCGCCTTTGACGGTGTCGGTCGGATGTATGCCTCTGGCCTCTGCGACAGCAGCGGCATGCGAACCTTGTCGCCAAGGATGCTGCCGCCCGTGCGACGGCTACTGGGATCGACGGCCAACACGGCCACACGTCGACCCATGTCCGTGAGCTGAATTCCAAGTTGCTCGATGAACGTGCTTTTACCAACGCCCGGAGGGCCCGTACAGCCAATGCGCCACGAAGTGGTTGAGGGTGCCGAACAGTGTTCAAGGACAGCAAAAGCAATCTCTCGATCGGACACAAGCGTGCTTTCGATCAGTGAGAGACTGCGCGAAAGTGCTCTACGCGAGCCGGAATGAAGGTCCGTGATGATCGATTCGGCCGTCTCGGCAGCAGCAGACATTTTGGATCACTCCACCGTGACGCTCTTGGCCAGGTTGCGAGGCATATCCACATTACATCCGCGCTCGACGGCGATGAAGTAGGCCAGCAGCTGGAGCGGAATCGACGTCAGGATGGGCGTTAGCATCGGTAATGTTCGGGGTATGCGAATCACATGCGTTGCCACATCGGCAATGCGATCATCGTCCTGATCGGCAATGGCGATCACCTGTCCGTTACGTGCGCGCACCTCCTCGATGTTCGACCGGATCTTATCGTAGATCTCATCCTTCGGGGCAATGAACACAACCGGCATGTTTTCATCGATCAATGCAATGGGACCGTGCTTCATCTCGGCTGCAGGGTACCCCTCAGCATGGATGTAGGAGATCTCCTTGAGCTTTAGTGCCCCCTCGAGAGCGGCAGGGAAGTTGACGCCCCGTCCGAGGTAGAGAAAATTCGATGCTCCAGCGTACTGACGCGCTATCTGCCGAATAGGCTCGACATCATCAAGAATGCGCGTTATGTGCTCCGGTATCAGCTCAAGTTCGTCGGCAATTGCCTTGCCCTGCTCGGCCGAGAGGTTCTTCATCCGACCCAGATATAGTGCAAACTGAGTCAGAACACAGAGCTGTGAGGTAAACGCCTTCGTCGAGGCCACGCCGATCTCGGGTCCGGCGTGCAGATAAACACCAGCATCGGTCTCGCGTGCGATCGTACTACCAACAACATTGACCATGCCGATGACCGTCGCCCCCTTGAGCTTGGCCTCGCGGATAGCCGCAAGCGTGTCGGCGGTCTCACCGCTCTGGGAAATGGCAATAACGACATCGTCGGGATTGATGATCGGATTACGATAGCGAAACTCGCTCGCGTATTCGACTTCTACCGGAACACGAGCAAGCGTCTCGATGAGATATTCGCCCACTAGCCCGGCGTGCCATGATGTTCCGCAGGCCGTGATGATGATCCGCGGCGCGGCGCGGAGCTTTTCGGCCACACTGGCCAGACCACCGAGACGGACGGTGCCATCATCGGAGCGTAGGCGTCCGCGGAATCCATCACGGAAGGTGATAGGCTGTTCATAGATTTCCTTGAGCATGAAGTGCTCAAAGCCGCCACGTTCGATCTGCTCCAGTTCGAAGGCGATCTCCTCGACAACGCTGCGCGTGTCAACGTTCTCGATGGTCTTCGTAGAAAACCCATCACGACGCAGGATCGCCATCTCATTCTCCTGCAGGTACACGACCTGACGGGTGTGAGAAATGACCGCCGAGGCATCTGATGCGACGAGATATTCTCCATTGCCGATTCCAAGGATCAGGGGGCTTCCGCGACGTGCGGCAATCACCATATCCGGGGCATGGGTACTGACAACAACAATACCGAAGGTGCCCTCGACCTCGGCAAGTGCCGTCCGAACGGCCAGCTCAAGATCGTTCAGCGTCTCATAGAGCATGCCGATGAACACTGCCAACACTTCGCTGTCTGTGTCTGAACGGAACGTGTACCCAGCACTGACAAGCTTCTTTTTGATCGTCAGGTAGTTCTCAATGATCCCGTTATGAACAAGAGCGATGGCTCCGCTCATATCCGTGTGTGGGTGAGCATTGGCATCGTTGGGAATGCCGTGTGTCGCCCAGCGGGTATGGCCCACTCCAACAGTGCCCTCTAGGGCGTGCACATCAACAGCACGCTCAAGGTCAACAACCCGTCCGGCCTTCTTGGCAATACTAAGTCCGTCAGGAGTGATGCAACAGATCCCGGCCGAATCATATCCGCGGTACTCGAGACGTTTAAGTCCACTGACAATCAGCGGTGATGCCGGCTTTGTGCCGATGTATCCAACGATTCCACACATGGCTGCAAGTTACGGAGTCAACTACCGATACAACGGCGTTGATTGTTTAGGAATGACCAGATCCCGAAGCTGCGGAGCGGTTGCCCCAAAGCGCAGAAAGAAACCCCGGTTGAATCCCAGCGGTACCCAGTTTAACGTTAGATACCAACAATGGATCTGCTTAGAGATATCGATGATCGGGTTCAGGACCTCTCCAGTGAGCAGGTCAACTGAACCGGAAACGCCGACGCGGGTGGTCGGAGTAAGGGAAAAGGACCCCCTGATAACGGCATTGAGCGTCTGAAACACGGCATCCGGGTTGGGCTTTGAATAGCTGTAGACAATCTGACCAGATACTTCCCAAGGAATAGCAAGTGGTGACCAGCCAGGCGACATGTCACCAAAGATATCTGAGGTCGTCTGCTCAGCATTGAGTCGACTGTCGAACCGCGATTGAAGGTCATTGGAAGGGGAGGCACTGTCAGCCCCCTGACCATTACTCCGCGTGGGGCTGACCCCCTGCGATGAGTAGCGAGAGCCCATCTGGAGGTTGAGAGTGGTCAGGCGGGCAAGCCCCTTGCCAGCTGTCAGGACACTTGTGCTCACGTCGCGCCAAGTCTGACGTCCTGTGGCCGGGTCGGCCGCAAGGATCTGGTCATAGGCATTGAGCGTTCCGCTCAGATTAAACTCTAGAGCGTCGAGCATCGGTGTGCGGAAATTGAAGAACAGTGGCGAAAGGCCGAGTGAGTCGGCGGCCATATTATAAGAGGTGTTCAGCGTAAGTGTAAACAGCTCCAACGGCTTGCCGACGGAATCCCCATCCATCATTTTGATCGAAACGCGGTTTAGGAACGAACCCGTGACCAGCATCTGCGTTTGACGTGATGCCAGACCGCCCCCGGAGCCGAACCGAGGATATGAGATCGTCTGACCGGTCACCGGACTGGTGTATCGACCAAAGAATCCAAGAGATGAATCGGACTGATCTGGAACGTAGGTCAGACCGATGCTCGGCTGCAGGGTATGACGGATCGCCTGAATGCCAAAGACCTTCGGGTAGGCCAGACCGTAGAGAAACGTCGAAACGTTCACCCCGAGTCCGTACGTGTACTCCCGGAAGAAACCACCCTCGCGGCGTATCTCCAGGGTGCTGTCGGATGCCCTCACCGCTTGCGTAAACCGCTGGAAGTACCAGTTCTCCGAGTAGCTTAGGGAAGGGGCCACAATCAGAAAGCCAAGCTTTGGGGTTAGCGTCATTGACGGGCGGTGTTCGATCACCGATGATTCACTAACAGTGAAAGCACCTGTGTCAGTACTTCGCAGTGAACTGGCTGTATATCTTCCAGTGGCCCGATACGAGAACTGCACTTCGGATAACCACGAGTCCGACAGAGCTATACCTGCGAAGGGCTGTAACTGGGGGATACTGAAATTGACGCTCGGGCTGTGGGTGACCGAACCATTGACCAGGTTCTGGTCACTGGAATATGCCGCATTGAACGTCATGCCGTTGTAGAACGTCCGCTGGTACGACACGTTGCTGCGGGCGTTCTGCCGCACGCGGTCGTTGGGATTGAGTGATGTGTTTTGCAACAGGCGCTGGGTACCGTAAAAGACGTCTGCAACGAGGCTCTCCCCAGGGCGCAACTGCTGCGAGTGGGACAGTCGTAATCCCAGATTCATGTTGAATGGCTGAGTCACTGAAAACCGTGTGTATCCGAATTGGACCTCGGCGTTTCCACGCATGCGATCCTGCACGACGTACTGGCCCCTTCCAAAGAGCGTAAAGCCACCCTTGGTTGTGAGGTCCGTGGTGATCTCGGCATCGATTATGTCACTGATCGCAAAGTAGTATCCGAGATTCTGCAGCACCACTCCACGGTCGGCCGTGACCACGGGAGAGGGGACGATGATTCCCGATCGGCGTCCACGCTCGATCGGGAAGTACATTCCAAGGGGCAGAGCAAAGACCGGGACATCATCGACATACCAGATCAGCGGATCGAGAAAGATCTTATCGTTGGCCACCACCTTCATCTTCGGCGACGTGAAGTAGAAGTGCGGATGTGGTGCGTCGCATGTCGTATAGCAGCCTCCGTTGATAAAGGCCGTTGTTTCATCCACCCGCTTGATAGCGCTGCCGTAATAGTACCCACCGTCGATTGCCGTTTCGCCGAATTCCACGCGCCCTTTCCGGGTCTGAAAGTTGTACACCATGCTCCTACCGGCATACTCGGTACCGGCATCACGAAACATTGGAAAGCCGGTGATCGCTCCGTTCGAATCGCGAGCCCCTTCAGCACGCATGGTGCCGGCGTTAAAGTCGATGATGATCAGACTTGACTCGAGGCGCTGCTCGCGCATATCTACGCGGGCGCTACCGCGTAGAGTGAGCGTGCGGTCACTGACACGCAGATGGGCGCTATCGCGAGCTGTGAAGATGACTACCGTATCAGTGGACTCTTGATCCGGCTGCACACTGACGCGGGCCGTATCCTGGGCTGCAGCATGAGCAACCGCCACTGCGGTAACCACGATGAGCAATGCCCCGATGCGTCCGCGGGTGACCATTAGTTCAGCGTCACCCGCGTGAACGATGTCGGAATCGATAGTGGGCGAAGCGGCTCCGTTGGCGCAAGGAGCTGCACATCATCGAAGCGGAACTGCACTTTCTGTGCTTCGTCATTGGCCGTCACATCGACGCCGTAGGGGACCATTACACCGCCCGAAGATCGGTAGCTACCATAGGTGACGTTGAGAAGCGTCCGACCGCCGGCTTCCTTGCGCTGATACTGCCGCAGGGTGCGCGTTGCCGTGTCAACAAGCGCGAACTCGACAGTGGCCGCAGTGCTTCGTCGGTAGAGCAGGCTGCCGTCCTGACGCTGTGCGTAAAAATCAAATGTTGCCAGATCTCCTGGGGGGACACCACGCACAAGACTACGGATGTCATTGATCCCCAGGGGGATGGGTAACATGCCGATTACCTTGTCCGATTGTGGGTCACCATCAATTGCCTGGCGGGTCAGGTAATTGAGCACAACAAACGTGTCAGACCGGGCATAGACGCTGCTGGTCTTCATACCGAATGGAGATCCCGTATTGACCACGATCGTGTCCGAATGTAACGTGGCATCAAAAGGAACACCGCTTATGTTCATCGGCCCCTGCACCGAAACCGTGCCTGTGGCCATCATGGCAAGCCGGGGCATGAGTAGGGAAGCCAACGACGGACCGGTAGCTGCGGTAAGTGCCGTCGACGCAACGCATACAGATGCCACGAGAGCAAAGAGTCTCATGCGTCCTGCCTGCGTGACAAGCCCCATTCTAATCGTAGATTGCACGTCCATCTCCTGCAAATATCCAACATCTGTCCCCCTCGAGCGCCTACGGCGCATCATATCAGCGGAACCAATCCGCGCCGATCGCGGTTTTCGAGGCCGTTCCACGCCCCTCCATCTGCACAACTACGAGGTCCGACATGATCTATGTCACACGCAAGGCCGCGTTTTCGGCCGCTCATAGACTTTACAACCCGACGTTCTCGGACGAACGAAACGAAGCGGTATTTGACAAGTGTAACAACCCACTTGGGCACGGTCACAATTACGTCATGGAGGTCACGGTCAAGGGGCTTCCCGACGCGCTGACGGGCTATGTCATTGACCTCAAGCGCCTGAAGGATCTGCTCGATGAGCTGATCATCGATAAGGTGGACCACAAGCATCTTAACTATGACGTTGATTTTCTCCGGGGTGTCATCCCAACGGTAGAGAATCTCTGCGTGCTCTTTTGGCAGCAGCTCGAGGGACGTCTGCCGTCCGGAGAGCTTCATTGCATCAAGGTGTACGAGTCTGATCAGAATATGGCCGAATACTTCGGCGCACCGGTCTCAATTCCGAAATATGATCTCGCTACAGCGGCATCCCATTTGGAGGTTCACCAATGAACGCAACAAACGGAAACAAGCGTCAAGCCCTGCTTGACCTCGACGATGCGGAGCTCGAACATCACCTGCTGAAAACCGGCAGTCTCTATCCGACGGTCAACAGCACCGGCAAGCCCCTTTTCGATGCTAATGGATCATTGCCGCTCTCGGAAGAGGAGCGCGCAGAGATGATCGCCCAACTCGAACAGAAGTTCGCTGAGATCTTTGATGTCTTGCGCATAGACCGCAATGACCCTAATAGTACAGACAGTCCGTTCCGCCTGGCCCGTATGTGGGTGACTGAGCTTTTCGCCGGTCGGTATTCCGGAGCACCAAAGATCACCGTGTTCCCGAACCGACAGAATGTTGATGAACTCGTGATATCCAAGGGCATCAAGGTCATGAGCGTGTGCTCTCATCATTGGCAGCCGATCACCGGGACGTGCGCCATCGGGTATGTCCCCCGTGACAAGGTCATTGGCCTTTCAAAGTTCACGCGCATCGTTGAATGGTTCTCGCGAAGGGGGCAGATCCAGGAAGAACTTGGCGAGCAGATCGCCGACTTTCTCATTGAGATTCTCGACCCAATAGCACTCGGCGTGGTGATCTCGTCGCGCCATTACTGCATGATCGCCCGTGGCGTCGAGGCCCATGATAACAGCGTGATGGTCACTTCTGTCATGCGCGGAGAGCTTGCAACCAATAAAGTCCTGCGTGCCGAGTTCCTCGGCCTGATCGGCCAGCAATAAGCTTGTCGCTGGTGGCCGTAGTTTTGCGTCGTGATCTCCTTCGACGCAGAACAGCTCCTCCTCGAGAGGGGGCTAGTTGCCATTGGTGTGGATGAAGCTGGACGCGGTGCCCTTGCCGGACCCGTGGTCGCAGCTGCGGTGGTGCTGCATCCTGACCATATCCCGAGCGGCATCAACGACTCTAAGAAATTGCGCCCGGAGCACCGTGCGCGTCTTGCCGAAGATATTCGACGATGCGCTGTGGCCTGGGCCATCGGCATGCGGTCAGCTCGCGTCATTGATGAGATCAATATCCTGCAGGCGACCTTCGAAGCGATGCATGAAGCCGTTAGTTTATGCCACTCAAAACTTGACCGACCGCCTGAAGCATGTCACTTGCTGATCGACGGAAACAGGTTCAGACCCCACGCCATAGACCACACGACCATCATCGGGGGCGATGCGAAGAGTCTTTCTATCGCAGCAGCCTCAATCCTGGCAAAGACCGTTCGGGACACCTACGTCAGTAGTGAGCTCCACCTGACGTACCCAGTGTACGGGTTCGCGCACCACAAAGGATATGGAACGCAAATGCACCGCGATGCACTGATTTCGCATGGGCCGTGTGACGAGCACCGACGCAGCTTTCTCGGTCGAATCCTTGATGGAAACACTCCTGACACTGGAGCCGACGCTTGATGGGCTTGACGGAAATCATCATCGTGATCGCCAGTCTTGTGGCAGTCCACGCTGCCGGCGCCTTTGGCAGTCGCAGGGGGCGGACTGACTTCCTGCTCGCCGAGCGTTCGATGAGTCTCCCTCTGCTGGTGGCCACGCTTGTGGCCACATGGTACGGTGCTGTGCTCGCCTCGGGTGAGTTTGTGATGCGCTATGGGGTCGTCTTCATCCTCTGTTTTGGCGTGCCGTACTACCTCGTGGCTGTTGCCTATGCCGGCTGGCTCTCGGGACGGATCCGCTCAGGTATGGCGGCATCGATACCAGAACAGATTGGTCACGTTCACGGACCAGCTGCACGTCGCCTTGCAGCAGCCCTTCTCCTTGTGATCACCGTTCCGGCATCGTATCAGCTCATGCTCGGATACGTGTTTGTGCACCTGACCGGGATGCCCCTTTCCGCATCCATCCTTGTCAGTACGGTAATCTCGATTGCCTACGTGGCCGTCGGAGGTCTGCGCAGCGATGCCTATGCCAACGTCATACAAGTCGTTCTCATGTATGGTGGAATGCTGGCACTGACCATTGCCGCCGTGACCTATACAGGGCAGGCCGACCCTGAGGTTTCGCTTGTCAGCACAGAGCTGTTCAATGTCCCCGGTACGCTCGGATGGGCTGGTATCGCCGGCTGGTGGATCATTGCCATGCAGACGTTTATCGATCCGACGATCTACGTGCGCACGGCTTCGGCCAGCAACGAATCCATAGCCCGTAAGGCCATTCTCTGGAGTGTGGTCTGCTGGGTGGTGTTCGACGTCTTACAGCTCATCTCAGGTCTTGCCGCTGCTCAGTATGTACCATCCTCTGAGATCGCGACGTCCTACCTGGCACTCTCACAGATCGTCCTGCCTCCATGGGGAAGGGGGCTCGTGCTGGCTGGGATTATTGCAGCTGTTTCGTCAACACTCAACGGCTATGCCCTGGCGAGTGCGACAGCGCTCGCTGATGATGTTCTTCCGGCACTGCGTCCCGAGATCAGCGGGTGGGGAGAGCGCTACCGGGTGGGTCTTGCCGTGACGGTCATGCTCGGAGCTGTGATCGCCATCGCGGTTCCAAGCATCATCGATCTGATCTTCGGAGCTGCGTCAATCGTTGTCAGCGCTCTGCTCGTGCCCACGCTTGTGAGTCATACGCGCCATGCGCCCCTTTTCACATCGTCCATCCTTAGTGCGATGCTCCTTCCGGCGACAGCCGCTGCATGGGCATTGCTCACTCAGACCGCGCAGCCAGCGCTGGTTGGAATCGGAACATCGCTAATGTTGCACAGCGCTCTCTGGCTTAAGGGTAAACACCGATCATGAAGACACCACTGAAGACCATTTTTACGGCCTCGAATCTTGTCTCCGCACTGCGCGGTGTGATGACGATTCCAATCGTTTTTCTGCTCCTCGCAGGGGAGAACGTCATGGCGTTCTGGTGGTGTATCGCCGCGGCGATCACCGACTGGCTCGATGGGTTTGTAGCCCGACGCACGGAAACCGTCAGTGAGTGGGGGATGATCATCGACCCTATCGCTGATAAGATCCTGGTCGGAGCGGTAATGCTGGTCATGCTCTACAAGCAGATTATCCCCGGCTGGTTCGCCTCGGTGATCATTGTCCGAGACATCATCATCCTAGGATTCGGATGGTGGCTCAAGTATCGGCACAAGTTGGTTCTACCTTCGCTGATGAGCGGCAAAGTGGCCGTGACCAGCATCGCTTTCAGCGGAATTCTCTCACTGCTCATCACCTCGAGCCACCCGGCAGTGAGCGCTCTTATGGCTCTGTCCACTGGTGCCATGGCGGTATCTTTGTGGCAATACGGCAAAAGGATGTATGGGATTCTTCGATAAGATCAAGCAGCGACTCACTGGAGTTGCCGACGCACTTTCCTTCGATCGGCTCAAGGAAGGACTTTCCAAAACACGGTCTTCTTTCGTGGGCAAGCTCCGTTCGCTTCTCAGCGGCCGGACCATTGACGACGCTCTTCTGAGCGAAATCGAAGAGATACTCATCACGGCAGATATTGGCGTGGCCACCAGCGAGAAGATCATTGCACGACTCAAGGAGCGCGTTCGCAATGATAATGTCACAAACTCCGATGCCATCGTGGAGCTGCTGAAAGAAGAGATCGCCTCGCTCCTGCTGGAGTCACCGACGGCTGCAGCCGATGCGACATTCTCCATTGACGAGACCGACAAGCCCCATGTCATCATGCTGATCGGCGTGAACGGCGTCGGAAAGACCACCACTATCGGCAAGCTGGCACACAACTACAAGCGGGCCGGCAAGTCTGTGCTCATCGGTGCGGCCGATACATTCCGGGCCGCTGCGAACGAACAGCTCGAAGTCTGGGCACAACGTGCTGGAGTGGATATCGTACAGCAGCAACATGGGGCAGACCCAGCGGCCGTGGCCTATGACACACTCACTGCGGCTAAGGCGCGCTCGACAGATGTCGTGATCATCGACACTGCAGGACGCCTTCACAACAAGCAGGGGCTGATGCAGGAACTCGAAAAGATCGGCCGGGTGATGAAGAAAATCCATCCCAACGCGCCCCATGACATCTTCCTAGCCCTCGATGCCACAACTGGACAGAATGCTCTGCAACAGGCCAAGGAGTTTACCAAGGTCGCGCCGATCACTGGGATTGTTTTGACCAAGCTTGATGGCACGGCCAAGGGCGGGGCAGTGATCGCCATTGCCGACAGTATGAATATTCCGGTGCGGTACATCGGCGTTGGTGAGCGAATCGATGACCTTCAGATCTTTGACAGTGAGTCCTTTGTTGAGGCCCTTTTTGAAGAGTCTTCCCCGGTCGAATCCTGAACGGCTATCTAGAATGCGTCGACTGTTCCATATCACCGTCGCGGTCTTGGTCATTGCAGGTGGCACGTACCTTTTTCTGTTTGTCAGGGGTCTCCTTTTCGAGGCACAGATGAGCCTCGGAATCATCCGTCAGAAAGATCCAGGTCTGCGGTCGCAGATCGTCAACAAAGAATCGTATCTCCCTCCGGCCGATGGTTTGCTGCGTCCATCACAGATCATGGTGCTGCATGAGATCTCTCGCCACCTCGACTCCATGGCATCGGGCAATGCTCCGCAGCGGGAGGTCGATGCACAGCTCGTGTACATGCTCAACCGTTTTACGATGTCCGCCAGTGAGTATCAATGGGTCCGAAACTCAGCCACGCGCCTGATGCTCACAAGTAGGAAATCTGGACGCGTGACAGCTGATTCGACGAACAGCCGTCGATTGGCGATGATCCTGAAGGACGTCAGCCAGTTTCGGCGATTCTATCGAGATTCACTCGATCGTGGTCTGCTCTGAGTTATCGGTGTGGGCATCACTTCTGACCCTCATTGTGCTGTACGGCGCAGCGATGGTCCTTGGCCTTGTGGCCCGCTATCGTCGGCGCTCCTTCGGACGTTGGCACCATGTCCTTTTCGGATGTACGTGTCTTGCCTTTTGCTGGAGCGCGATACGAAGTCCCGGAATACTCTACCTACCCTTGGCTGCTGTGCTGGTGATGCTACCGCTGACGCGACCACGCATGTCAAGGCGTCATGACATGCTTGCTCTTGCCGGTGCAGTTTCATTGATCATTCTGGTTGCGTGTCAATGAGTAGAATCTCCAAGGTCACCTGTGCCGGACTGGCCGTGATGTTCTGCCTTTTCCTATCGGTGCAGTTCAACGATGTCGACGCAGGCATCTGGATATTAGCCTATGGCGCAGCAGCAATCGTCTGCCTTGCCAGTATCCTACGGTCACTGGCCACAATTATCCGCCGACTTTCGTTGATCCTCGCACTTGGATATGGTCTATGGGCACTACTGCTGGCCTTTCAGACCAGTGGGCAGTGGTGGGATGGCGAGATCGAACGTGAGGTCGGTGGCCTTGTGATCTCAGCCCTTTCCATGTGGCTCGTCAACTTTTTTACTCGAGGCGCGTCACGTTTTACATGATCATCTGCTCGAGGACGTATGACAACGTCTTCGATACTACAGATGATCCTTCTTGTCATTCTGTGCCTTGCGCATCTGACATGCCGTGCTCAAGTACCGCCACAGGTCCACGTGACGGCTCTGTTTGGCAGCCCCCTGCCAAATGACGGTCTGCATCGACTCGTCGTTCGCTGGTACGACGATGCCTTCAGCGCTGCAGCACTCTGGGAAGAAGCGGTCGTTGCCGAGATCAATGCCGGACGCAGTGAGATCGTCCTTGGCCGTTCTGTGCCACTTACCGACACGATGCTGCGAGGGGGCAGGGCATTCATCGGGCTGACGCTTGAAGGTGAGAGCGAGCGTAAGCCACGGCAAGAGATCATACCTCTGACGTCAGCGCTCCATGCAAGCTACGCGGATGTTGCCGCACGGCTTGACCCGAGAGCAACCGGGTTGGTCACATCACTCAACGAACTTTCAGGCCCTGTGTCACTGAGGGGTTCCGAAGGCATTCGTGTGCAGCGTGATGGAACTACGCTCACAATTTCGGCATCGCCGAAATCCGTCGAGCGAGGTAGAATCGGCGGTGATGGATTCTCAGCCGAATACCGGCTTCGGCCATCAACGACGCTGACGTCCACTTCACATGTAACCTATCGGAGTATCTCTCCAACAACGACTCTTCCGGTGCAGCTGGAGATAGATACCGTTTCGAACACACTCATCTTTACGGTGTCGGCGCCTCTGCTGCCGAATGAGCATATCGAATGGGCCATTACACCCTGAGGCAGATCGAACTCGGAACGTTTCCGTGATAACACGGCACCTCTCTAACAACAACGTGAGCCATGCGCTCATTCTTTCATTCTATCCACTTATACAAAGAGGTTCTTATGCGCTTGTTGATTCATCTCCTTCTGTCCATCATGGCACTAGAAGCACTGTCCCTTCGCCTGCAGGCACAGAGTCTTACGACTGGCACGCTGCAGTTGCGCAACGCACAGCCATCCACGATCGGACTAACGATTCCCTCAACCGGCGTAACAACCTATTCACTTGCGCTACCAAGCGCGATCGGTGAGACAGGGCAGGTCATGACTATCCAGACGGTGACCGGCACTACTGCCACACTTGGCTGGAGCAGCACCAATTACTGGAGTCTGAACGGTTCAGATATATCCGCAGGCGGCGTCGCGACCGGCCAACAATATCTGGGCACGCGAAATGCTCAAGACCTTGTCATCGCCTCGAACGCTACTGAAGCCATTCGTGTGATCGGACTG